>CAYRDI010000008.1:0-59051 GCA_964423095.1 uncultured Micavibrio sp. | reverse complement strand
CGTCTTGCTTTTGCCCGCCATGCCCCGCGCAATCTTCGTGTGTTGGCGCACTGGCTTGCTCGGATTTTACGGCGGCGGTTCCGCCGTCGTCATGCGACATGGCGGCATGGGAAATGGAGGGTATCGTCGTTACGACGAACGCCATCATCACAATCATGCCAATCCATTTCCGCATTCTCATATTGTACAATATAGTCCTTAACTTTCTTAAAATAAAGTGTCTATTCGCATGAATTACTTAACAATATATCCTTTGGGCGAGACCATCGCCTTGAAGAGCAGCGCTCCCAGCACCATCCAGAGGATTATTATAATGGCTGCGCCAACGCGACTACGTGGAAGCCGTTCCGATAGTCGCAGAGATGCCTCCTTCCGCAATTCAATCATGAGGCCTTTGGGAATCAAGCGTATGGTCAAGAAGATAGCTGCGGGGACGATGATAAGGTCGTCAAGATAACCGAAGATCGGGATAAAGTCAGGGATAAGGTCGATGGGGCTGAGTGCATATGCCACTGTTACCAAAGCCATGAGCTTGGCGTACCACGGAACGCGACGATCACGCGCCGCCAAATACAAAGCGAAAATGTCGCGCTTCACGAGCTTTGCCCATGTTTCAACCCGTTTCAACATGGCCATAATATAAACTTCCTCCTTAAAGTTGCAGCCCCTTATCGAATTAACCCGCGCCAGCCGTGAATCGCCATATAGATTCCGATGAGAAGTATCAATGCGGAGGAAAAGTATGGCGCTTTTCTGACAAAAGAACCGAACCACGAATAGCGTTTTGTGGCGTAACGTACGCTCAAAGCTGCCGCCACGCCGACGGTGACCAGAGTTAAGGCTAGGCCAATGCTGAAACTCAAAACCAGCGTCGCGCCCAGCGCGATCTCTTTCAGCTGCAGACAAAGGAGCAAGACCGTGATCGCGGCGGGACACGGGATCAAGCCGCCCGTCAGGCCAAACAGCGCGATCTGACCCGTGCTCACCTCGCGGTCGGCGAAACGGCGACGAATGTCGTTGGCGTGCGCCAGCTCGTGCGCATCGCGGTATCCGCCCGTCGAAACGTCAAGCCCGCGCAGTTCCTCGTGCATATGGTCATGGCCGTGATCATGCTCAACGAAGGGAACGTCGTAGTCATGGGTGTGGTTGCCATGGCCCAGGCGGATGCGCGCCATGAATTCGTGCGGTTCTGGAATTTCCTCGACGGATTCCAGATAGCCGTCCTTCTGAGCGAAGATGAAGGATTGACGGCTTCCGTTCGGACGCTCGGTCTCAAGGGAAACGTCGCCCGCATGCCAGGCATGGCCGCTTTCCGTCTTCAAACGCCAGCGCGGCGGTATGCCATCCTCGAAGACGGAGAGAGCGATTACGCCATGGCCCGTATCGATACGGTGCGTATCGCCGTGATCGTGGTGATGGTCCTCGATTTTTGACCATTGATTGTCCTGCCAGGTACGCCATAGCATCCACAAAGCCACGCCAATGATGATAACAGCGGACGCCAGTTGGAAATATGGCTCGCTCGCCTCGGCATCCACCTGGCCAAAAAGGTACATGCCTCCCAGAGCCACGCCCCATACCACAGCCGTGTGGGACAAAGTCGCCGCAAGCCCCAGCAAGACAGCCTGTTTTACCGTTCCGCGAATGGCGACGATGAACGCCGCCATCATGGTCTTGGAATGGCCAGGCTCCAGACCGTGCAGAGCGCCCAGCAAAATCGCACTGGGGATGAAAAGCCAGGCATGCGCCGTTCCCTGCTGTAATAATTCGGTAAACGGGGTCATGCAGCACCTATAAATATTTCGTGATTTCTTTGAATTCGGAAAGAGCGTCCTTCGCAGTTTCGTCTTTTTTGCCAGGTTTCTGAAGCGTATCTTCCAGGCAATGATCAATATGATCCTGAATTAACGTGCGTTTGGCCTGGGTAATTGCTTTTTCAACGGCATACATCTGTTGGGCGATATCAAGACAAGATTTTTCATCTTCAATCATCTGGATGATGCTGCGTAAGTGCCCTTCGGCACGCTTTAACCGTTTGGCAATATCGTCATGATGACGGTGCGGGGTGCTTTTTTTCATGCCCAAACCATATCCCCCCAGGGGGGATAGAGTCAATTAGCAAAAGCTAGACAATTTCTTGAAAAGTAGTAACATCGAAAACTGTCGGTATCGGCGGTAACTATTTTTTGTTCAGTGACAATCAAGAGCAAAGCTGTGTAAAGTTTTGCTTGAACATGTACGGCGAAATTGAAAAATAGTCGCGGAACAACAAGATAATCAGAGAGCAATCTAGCTTTTTGGCAGCCGCCCACCGCCATTTTTTAAATTTTTTAAAGCAAATCAAGAAATAGACGGTTAAAATGATCATCCTTCAGCGGTTTTTCTTCTGGAGTCCGTTGTAACGTCTTTTGATAGGGAAATCACAATGCATATGATCTTGGTTATAGCAGGGGGTATCCTTCTTTTTGGACTATTCATGCTGTTCAATTATCTTTGGGGTGGCGCCGCCACAAATTTTGCGATCGGTGCTAAATTGTTTATTCCTCTTTGGTTGGTTATTTCGCTTGTTAATATGTGGGTAGGCGTTGCCAAGGCCGGCTATTCTGTGAAAGAAGAACTGCCAATCCTGTTGATTGTCATTTCCGTGCCAACGCTTTTTGCAGCGGTTACAATCTGGCGTATGGCGCGTTGAGCAAAAAAATGAATACCGATCTTTTTTATGTCGGTAATTCTCTGACATTCTTCGGCTTTATTATAACCATCTCACAGCGTCTTTGCCGTGTGCGATGAGGTAATTGTTAGCCTCCACAAAATGGTTGCAGCCTAAAAACCCGCGGTGGGCGGAAAGCGGGGAGGGGTGCGGTGCTTCCAGAACCAGATGGCGTGCGCGGTCGATCATCGCGCCTTTTTTTTGTGCATACGATCCCCACAATAAAAAAACCGTATGGTCTGTGTGGTTGTTAAGATGTGCAATCATCGCATCGGTGAATTCTTCCCACCCCTTTTTCTGATGGGACCCTGCTGCGCCTTCACGCACCGTCAAGGTCGCATTCAAAAGCAATACACCCTGCCTGGCCCATGTGGTCAGATCGCCGCTTTCAGGGGCGGCTTTGCCAAAACTGCGTTCAATTTCCTTATGGATGTTTTTCAGGCTGGGCGGTTTTCTGATTCCTTCGCGCACGGAAAAAGAAAGGCCGTGCGCCTGCCCTGCACCATGATAAGGGTCTTGGCCCAGAATGACCACCTTGACCTTATCGAACGGCGTTGCGTTCATCGCATTGAAAATATCGGGAGCAGGCGGAAAGACCGTGATCCCGTTCGCCCGTTCTTGTTCCAGAAAATCCGAAAGCCTGCGCATATACGGCTTGTCGAATTCGGGGGCTATTTGTTTCTTCCAGCTTTGATCCAGTATGATTGCGTCATCGTGCAGCATGGCTATGGACTATCATTGTGCCGGAAAGCGGGCAAGTCCTGTACGCTCCCGCCGTTCTAAAAGCTGTTCAGAATTGGCGTAAAAGGGGGTATAACGGGGCCATGACGGACGATCAAAGATCAAAATTCTGTGCCATGGTGACATCTTCTTTTTCGAGGGGGCGATTCGCGAGGCTGGTTTTGTCCGCGCCACGGGACAAGGCCGGTTCTTTACAAAAGATCCTGGTGCGGGAAACGGCGATCAAAGGGACGCGGAAATTGTCTTTTACCTATCGTTATAAAACGCGGGATGAAGTCAAAAATTATGATCTTGGTGAAGCGGAGAATTTGATTGCGGCTGCGTTGGAAAAAGATTTCAAGGCCGCCAATCTTTTTACGCTGGATTTCGATTGCGCTTATCCATCCTTGAAGAAAACGAAGGCAAGCCTTCAAGAAAAACCCGATACGGCGCATGACCGCACCAAAAACCGGATCGTAAAGACGAAAGATAAAGTCTATCTTCATGCGCTTGGTATCACCGATGAAAACGGCGATGTTTTAAAAACCGCGCAGGACAAATACAAACAGATCGATAAATATGTCGAAATCGTTTCCGCGCTGTTTAAAGATGTTCCAAAGGACGGGGCGATCAGGGTCGCGGATATGGGGGCGGGCAAAGGGTATCTGACCTTTGCCTTGTACGATTATCTTGCATCATCGGGATGGAATGTGCGGATAACGGGTGTGGAACACCGCGCCGACCTTGTGGCTCTTTGCAATAAAATTGCAAAAGAATCCGGGTTTTCAGGATTGGATTTCGTGGAAGGAAGTATCGGATCATACAAGGAGCCCGTGGATGTTCTGATTGCCCTTCATGCCTGCGATACCGCAACCGACGATGCAATTGCGGCTGGGGTGAAGGCTGGTGCGGACATCATCGTTGTGGCTCCGTGCTGTCATAAACAAATTCGCCGCGAAATGGAAAAGGTTGAAGGAAGCGGGGGCCTTTCATCCGTTTTGCGGCATGGCATTTTCATGGAACGCACGGCGGAAATGGTCACGGATTCGATCCGCGCGCTGGTGCTGGAATATTTTGGGTATGGGGTAAAGGTTTTCGAATTTATTTCCGATGAACACACACCGAAAAATGCGATGATCACCGCCGTGCGTGGGAAAAAGAATACAAAAAACAAAAACGCCCTGGAAAAGATAAAATCCTTAAAGGGCGTCTTTGGTATAAACCGTCATTTTCTGGAACAGGCATTGGACCTGCCCCCAACGGAATAGATTCTTTATTTGATCAGGGCGCGGGCGGATACGGTCAACATCACATCCGTTTCGCTGGCTTCCGCCACCGGTGGTGCGGCTTCCATGGCGGCGTCCATGGCCACCCCGCGGGCCATCATGGTTTTATACATCGGCATGATGGGGCCGCCCGTATCGACATTCACATCGACCAGATCCACTTTTGATTTGCCCAGAGTCTTGGCGACAATGTTTGCTTTTGCCACCAGTTTTTTCAAGGCAAGGGTGATCAGTTCATCCCGCGTGCTTTCGGCAAGATCCGGCGACAATGTATAGGCCAGATTGTTCATGGCAAATCCCATGGATTGGATCTTTCCCACGACTTCGAGCAGTTTTGTCGCATCCTTGGATTCGATTTCCAGCGTTTGCGATCCGCGCCAGTATGATTGTGTGGTGGTGTTGCCGTTTTTATCCGTCTTCACCGCCTGATCGTATTTGTAAACGGAATAACCGCCCGTCGATACTTTGAATGCACTTTCTTTCTTGGCAAGCGCGAGGGCTTTTGTCATGGCCTCATTGATTTTTTTCTGGACGATGACCGGGTCGGCCTTGTCTTCTTCTTCGATGCGCAAGGAGGCAATCAGGAGGTCTTGCGGAACACTGCGGCGTTCGCTTGCCGAAAAATTGATGATGGTGGTGCCGTCCGGCGGGAGGGCCAGTCCGTTTGAATCCTGTGCCATGGCACGCGGTGCGAAAATGGCCAAAGCGATACCCGCGGCGGTTAGCAGGGAAAAAAGGGCTTTCATCGAAATCTCCTGTCTGTTGTCGTGATCAGCAGACTATAGATTTAAGTCGTTTTCGGGGCAAGGTTGCATTCCGGATCGGTGCAATATCTGCGGCTCCAGATATGAAAGAAAAGACCGGTGGCGATATTGACAAGCGAGATAGCCATAAAAACGCCGATCACTCCCCAATGCGCGCCGATGAAAACAGCGGGGATCATCAGGACCAGCATCTTAATGACCGTCATCATCAAGGATATTTTCGGTTTCCCCATGGCGTTGAATGCGGATGACCATCCGCTGACCAGACTGTTGAACAGGTAAGATGGCGCAATCAGGGCAAAACATATCTTTGTGTAATATATGACAGTGGGGTCATCCGAAAAACCGCCCGCGATCTGCTGTGCGAACAAAACGATTACGGCACTGGCGGCGATGCACCACAGGACGCTAAACCCTATGGCCTTGCGCAAGGTTTCACGAACGCGGGTAAAATTCCGCGCACCGAAATTCTGCCCGATGATGGGGCCCATGCCGACGGCCAGAGCCATCAGGATGACAAAGGCAAAGGCCTCCACCCGCGTGACCACGCCATAGGCTGCCACCGTTTCATGGCCATAGCGCGACAGGATGGAAATGATAATCGAATTGACGAACGGATTGATGGCGGATGTCAAACCGGCGGCCAGCGCAATGATGATCAGCCGTTTTGTCGAATCGCCGAACAACGGCCAGTGAAGGCCGGATAAAGGCAGAAGCATTTTCTTTTTATGACCGAGAATGTAAAGCCCCGTCCCCATTGCCACCATGTTTGAAAAAACAGTGGCAATGGCCGCGCCTTGTAATTCCAGACGCGGAAAACCATACAGGCCGAAAACAAGCAACGGTGCCAGCGCGGCATTCAGCAACGCAACGCCGACCATGATAACGGCGGGGGCCACCGTCGATCCCGATGCGCGCATGGCGGCGTTACCCACAAAAGGTGTTGCCATGAACGGTACACCGAAAAACCACAAGGTCATATATTGATGGATCAGGGGGCGAATGTCATCATCCGCGCCCATGACGCGAAAGAGGGCGTCACGAAAGCCGTAACCGATGACGGCAAGGAAAAGGCCAACGGCAAAGACAAGGATCAGGCCGTGCATGGTTACCCTTTTGACGTCCTCTTCGCGCCCTTCACCGATCAGGCGGGAAACCACGGACGACATCGAAATGCCGAACCCCATGATGATGCAAAACACGAAAAACGTCACCGGAAAGGTAAAGCTCATGGCGGCCAGAGGACGCGTACCGAGCAGGGACACGTAATAGGTATCGACCAGCTGGAAACTGACCATCGCCGCAATTCCCCAGATCATCGGCACGGTCAGGCGGATCAAATGCCTGGAGACGGGGCCGGTGGTCAGGTCGGTGCGGGATACGGTCATCGGGGCAAATCCTTGTTTCGAAACACCGTTTTTATCCTCCAGCGCGTCTGGAATGTCCAGTCTGCGATTTTTTTCATAAAATCATAAAATTTTTGGAATTTTTAACCCGGCTTTAAGACTCTCCAGGCTATTAAAGGGCATATTAAATTTACATAAAATTTAAATCTTTTCCTGTTTTAATATGTAATTGGGCCCAGTGAAGGCCCGTGGCAGGAAAAGGGGAAAACTGCCAACTTTGGGGAAACAAGAGTATGCCATACACAATCGTAAACGGATCGAATGCCAACGACCTCCTGTCCTTTCAGGGGATCGTCCAATCCTATGATCAAACGCTGGTTAATCCATACAGCGGTTACACCGTTCACATTACGGGGATAAAAAACGTCAACAATGCCATCTATAATGGTCTGAACGGTTCCGACACCGTATCGATGACCGCGATGGGCGATGTCTTTTATCTGGTTGATTCCGTCGGCACCATTATGGCCACCAGCGTCGAATCGTTCAATGCCGGCCTTGACGGAGACGTTATTATTCTGGCCGATGCCAACGTGACCTATGGCCGTGTGACGATTCGTGGATCCGATGGCGATGATGTTTTGTGGTCGAACGTGGGGAACGATTCGATCATCGGTGGAAACGGTAACGATATTATTGACGGCGGGCCCGGCAACGATCTTCTTTCGGGCGGTGCGGACAACGATTACATACATGGCGGGCTTGGCACGGATGCCCTGTTTGGCGGGGCCGGGGATGATACACTTGTTTATAGTGTCGATGGGCTATGGTCGGGCGGTTACACGCTGGCGTCTTTTGGGTCTGCGATTCCTTTTGCCGCAATGATTTCTCTTGATGGCTACAACCGGACTTACGATTCCTTTCATGGCGATCTGGACGATACGTTTACGGCCCCGGTGAAGGGAACCGATACGTTGATTATGACGTCCGGCAACGATGCGCTTATTCTGAATGATTATGTCAGCCCGGACTTTGGCCTTTTCACGCCGCGCGTCATCGATGTCGATATTATCGATGCAGGTGATGGTAATGATATTGTTGATCTATCATCCTTGCCGACGGGCGATGTTGAAATTCTCGGCGGTCAAGGCAACGATATTCTGGCGTCCAGCAATGGCGATGATGTTCTTGACGGCGGTGAAGGCAATGACCAGCTGTTTGGCAGTACCGGCAACGACACACTTATCGGTGGCAACGGCGATGACAGCTATATCTTCAACCTTGGTGACGGCAACGAGACCATCATCGAAACATCCGGCACGGACAAAATCGTCTTTGGTGCGGGGATTAATTTCAACAGCCTGTCTTTTGCTGTAAACGGGACAGACCTCCTGATCACGGTCGGCGGAAGCACCATCACCATTCAAAATCATTTTGCAGAAGATTTGTCCGGTCGCGTGGAAAACATCCAGTTTGCGGACAACTCCACCTATGATCTGACATCCTATGTTCCGCCGACACCGCCGGTGGCAACCGACGATACCGTGTCCGGCAACGAAGACGAAATCATTACAGGCAGCGTTCTGGGCAACGATACCGATGCAAACGGCGATATTCTGTCCGTTACGGCCGGAACCTTTACAACCGCGCAAGGCGGTACGGTCATTCTGAATGGGGATGGAACATTCTCTTATCAGGGTGCGCAGGACTTCAGTGGTACGGACAGCTTCGATTATATCCTAAGCGATGGAAACGGCGGCCAAGATACCGGAAACGTCACGATCAATGTGGCGGCCGTGAACGATGATCCCGTGGCAAATGATGATACCGTGTCCGGTAACGAAGACGAAATCATCACCGGCAATGTCCTTTATAACGATACGGATGTTGACGGGGATACTCTCACGGTTCAACCGCAAACCATTGTAACGGCCCTCGGCGCAACGGTAATTTTGAATGCGAACGGCACATTTTCGTATCAGGGCGCGCAAAATTTCAACGGTGCGGATTCCTTTACCTATACCGTACAGGACGGGCACGGTGGGATGGATACGGCATCCGTGCAAATCCAGGTGGCAGCGGTCAACGACGCACCAGCAGCTTTCGATGATACATTCGATGTGTTCCGGAACGGATCTGTAACCGGCAACGTACTGTCCGATAACGGCAATGGGCTGGATTCCGATCTTGACGGGGATGTTTTGTCGGTACAGGCGCAAACCATCACCACGGCTATGGGTGGAACCGTTGTATTGAATATGGACGGCTCGTTCGATTACACACCTGCCCATAATTTCTACGGATCGGACAGCTTTGATTACACGCTGCTGGACGGTAATGGGGGGTCGGACACCGGGCATGTTTTGCTGAATGTCGTTTTGGACCCGTCACAATCCATCATCGGGACGGATACGAACGATGCGATGGATGGCACGTCCGCGGACGATGAAATCTTCGGCCTTGGCGGTGACGATACGGTTAAGGGCATGGACGGGGATGATACCGTTTACGGCGGCGATGGCGACGATGTTCTTTACGGCGATGACGGTATTCTTTCCGGAGTGACGGTGGACAAGGTATTCAACGATGACATCCTTATCCCGAATCTGAAGGAACACACGAATATCGCCAATTTAAACCCTTCTGGTATCCCTGCGCTGGGTATTCATGACGGAAACCTGAATGTTTCCTATGACGCCACGGCCTCGATCACATTCCGCAAGGGCTATGCTGGTTACAACAATAGCTTTGGCGTATTCGGAATTGCCGAAGACGGTACGCTGACCAGCAGCACCATGTTGTGGTCGAACGTCAAAACGGCGGGGATCGATGTGACCCACCAGATCGGTCTTCCGGTCGGTGCGAACGGCGGAGATTTCGGGTTTTTCATTATTGCAAACGGGGATAACACGAACAATGGTTATACGGGTCTGGACATTACCGGCGAAGGCAACATTCACTTCATATACAATTACGGTAAGACGGATGCGCGCGATGCAAAAATCACCGATAACGGCGAAAAAATTTCGGTGGTCTATGACGACGGCACGACGGTAAAGGTTCTAAAAGGCGCCGCCTATTTCACGACCGACCGTGACGATGCGGCAACACTGAACCGTGATGGAAAAGTGCATGTGGTTTCCGGATTGCAAGATACAAACAATCTTGCCTTCGATGTCAAAAAGACGGACATCGGCGAAAGACCCGTAAGCGTAACAAAAGACGGCATTACGCTGTCGGCCCTTGGCGGCGGGGTTCTGGTGGCTTCTGGTGACCGCGTCGGCATCAAAACCGATGGGAACAAGTCCAGCTATATACACGGTGACGAAACTATCCGTGTAGAAACGCCGGCGGCAGAAAAAGTAACGCTGACGCTTTCCCGCATCGAAAGCAACCATACGGGAATAGATCTGAAAATTTATCTGGACGGTGATATGTTGCACCCCGTGTCTTATGAGTATGAAGTTGTTAAGGATGCGGTTACCGGAAAAATCGACATTGTTTTGAATGCATCGGATTTCGGTTCAGGCCTGATTACGGCGGTCGATATTTCTTCTGTGGCAAATTCTTCTTTGGGTACGGAAGATTTTTATCTGAACAGCGTTCATGCGGATATTCCGGGCGGGGTTGATACCAACTCCTTACGGATCGGTTTTGAAGACCTTCCCCATACGGGCGATGCGGATTACGAAGACGTCCTCTTCGATCTCGATATCAATCCGGTGACCATCGGCGATGTTCAGGGTGGGAATGATTACCTCGATGGCGGTGCGGGCAATGACACCCTGTACGGCGAAGGCGGGAATGATATTCTGATCATCGGTCTTGGCGCGGACCATGCCCATGGCGGTGCCGGGGCGGATACGTTTGCTCTATCGCTTGTTGATAACATGGTGGATACCATCCATGATTTCAATGCAGCCGAAGGCGATGTGATCAATGTGACCGATGTGCTCGAAGGGTATGATCCGCTCTCGGACGACATCAATGCGTTTGTTCACCTTGTCCAGAACGGTGCGGATGCGGAACTGCAAATCAATGCGACCGGCGATACAAACGGGGCGTTCGTGACGGCCGCGATCATTACGGGCGGCGCGGGTCTGGATGTGGCCACCCTGGTGGCGGATGGCAAGCTCGTTGCCGATCAGAGCGTTCTGGCTTGATGCTCACATAGTTTTTCACCTTGCCTTGAAAGTCTGGTAGAGAAGGGGCCATGATGGCTTCTTCTCTCCAGACGCTTTTTTTGCCCCTTGAACAGGGCCTGGTGCTGCCAAATGACGGGCAGGTACTGTTTTTGGGCGCGTGCTGGCATCCGTTTCTGGTGACGATGAAGGGGGTGGCGGTCTGGCAACCCCTTTTCCCGGCGGCCGATGCTCTGCGGGCCCATGGTCTGGAGCCACTCACCGCCTTTCCCGCGCAAAAGACGTACGACCTTATTCTGATCGACGTGCCAAAACAGGTGGAGGAAGCGCAGTTCTGGTTGGCGCTCGCCGCGGAGGCGTTACAACCGGACGGTGTTCTTGTGATGGCGGCCGCCAACGATGCGGGTGGAAACCGTCTTTTGAAATGGATGACCTCTCTGGGCTTTTCCTGTGAGAGCCTTTCGAAAAACAAGGCGCGTGTGGTCTGGGGCGTACGACCCTGTACGCTTTCCGGTCAAACCAAAGGCTGGCTTGAAAAAGGGAGCATTCAGGATGTTCTGATGGCGGATGGACGCGGCGTGCGTTCGCAACCGGGGATCTTCGGCTGGGACAAAATCGATGCTGGGTCCCGTTTGCTGGGGGACTTGCTGCCACCGGATCTTGCCGGGACAGGCGCGGATTATGGTTGTGGATGGGGCTATTTGTCTTCCTGCGTTTTTGAAAAAACAAGGGGTGTTAAAGCGTTGTATCTGTTGGAAGCGGATTTGCGCGCGCTGGACTGCGCCGCAAACAATCTGGAAAATGTACGTGGTGATTGTACGCTCCATCCTTTGTGGACGGACGCGACAAAGCCGACGGAAAATATGCCCCCGCTGGACTTTATCATTATGAATCCGCCCTTTCACGAAGGAAAGAAAACGGATATGGCTCTGGGTCAAGGCTTTATAGATTCGGCGGCGCGCGCGCTCAAAAAAAACGGGCAGCTCTGGATGGTGGCGAACGCGCATCTTCCTTATGAAAAAATTCTGGCGAAAAAATTCTCTGCGGTGGAAAAAGTCACGGAAAGAAACGGTTTCAAGGTGTTTTCATGCCGGAAATAACGTCTTTTGCCCATATTCGCGGAATCATCTGGGATCTGGATGGTACGCTCTACCGCTACAACGATCTGTTCAAACATGCCTGCAATATTGCGGCCGCGCGCACGGCCCTTGATCTCGGGTTGGATATGAGCTTTGAGGACGCGGTGGCACTTGCCGCTGCTTCCGAAAAAGAACACGGAAATTCGTTTAAAAATTTTGCGGCGCATGGATTGATGTATGAAGATTTTCATCACCCGTTCCACAAAACCATCGATGAAACGATCCTTGATAAAAACCGTGAAATGGTTTTTCTGCTCGAAAAACTCTCTTTGCCCATGGTGATTTTGACGAATGCCTCACGGCACTGGGCGGAAAGGACGATCGCGCATATCGAATTATCGCATCTCTTCCCACCCGCAAAAATTCTGGGTCTCGAAGATGCGAATTATGAATCAAAAGCGTATAGCACAAGCGGATTTAAAAAGGCCGCCTCTGTTCTGGACATCGCACATTATAAAGACATCCTGATGGTCGAAGATTTGCCGCGTAATTTGATGAAGGCCAAAGAACTCGGCATGACCACCGCCTTTGTTCGCCATGGCCGTGCGGATGGCGATATGGATCATGCCGATCATGTGTTCGATGATACGGTTCAACTCGTTCAAACTTTGTTGAAACAAAAATAATTATTCCGCCGCGTTGGAATCTTTTTCGCCGTCTTCACCGAAACGCTTGTTGCCTTCGGTATCGGAAAAATCCTTCGCGCCGATCTGTACCGCCATTTTTGTGGGGTCGAACACTTCGTCCTTGTTGTAAACGCGGTCGGAAAGCGCGCCGGGGTGCAATCCCGTTTCACGCGCGACCATCATGTGGACGGATTCGAGGGTCAGTGTGCGGTTTTCCCCGCGGAACATGTTGTGCCATGCGCACGCGGCATCCATCGTGATGATGGATTTATCTGGCTGCGTTCTTTTGCGCATATGTTCGTCGGTCAGCTTGACGACCTCCAGAATGCATTCATCGGGAATGGTCAGCTTGTGGTGCCGTTCATAATTCGGGCGCACGCCTTCGAGGATTTTGATGGTCTCCTCGCTGCTCGGCATTTTCAAATTCACTTTTTGGAAACGGCGGTCGAGCGCGGGGTCAACGGCCACATACATGCGGAATTCATCCAGCGTTGTCGCGCCCAAAACGTGCAGGTCGCCGACGGTTAGATATGGCTTCATCACCTCCGACAATCCGGCATAGGCGGAACCTTTGACGGTTGGCATGATGGTGTGGATTTCGTCGATGAACAAAATGTATCGCGGAAATTCGGGGTGGTGGTAGCGTTCGGCAATCCCGTGACAGATCGGAATGAACCGCGCCTGAAATTCGGCGGGCGAATTCGTTCCCGCCGCCATGGCCGGCATGTCGAGCTCCAAAACTTGCGCATCTTTCAAATAATCGGGGACGCGTCCCGCGACGATCGCCTGTGCCAGGCCGACGACCAATGCGGTTTTACCGACCCCTGCCGGGGCGAGCAGACAGGCGTTTTTCCGGTTTCGTTGTAAAAGGATCAGGATGACATTGTCGATTTCCGCATCGCGGCCGACGATGGGGTCAAACCGGCCCTGTTTGGCCAGCGATGTAAAATTCCGGCAATATTGTCCCAGCAGGGCTTCGAGTTCGTCCTGCGGCACCTTGAAATTGTATTTTTTGGCATTCGACATATGGCGGAATTCCCCTTCGGGTGACATGCAATCCCTATACTGTACCGGAATTGGTTAATTTTCAGCAAATCTTATTTATTGACATAACACAAATGATGTCGCTAGAACCGCAGGATGGGCGATCATGAAAACCTGCCGGATCAAATTGATTTACGCGACTTTCGCATTGAGGAGGTTGACGGCCAGATTCCGTTTGATTTTGCGCGTCCTGCAAGGCTTCTGGATCTTACAGTAAATGCAACCCGCGAATTTATAAGGTTGATTTCCAACGGGTTGAACAAGGCGGGGACAGATTTCCGCCGGACTTTGGAAAAAAACGGCGTGCGCGTCTTCGATGTTGTTGCCGAAAATGACTTTGCATCGGTTGAAACGGACTACGGCGCGCCGGCAAAAGGCCTGTCCTTTTTTGCAAAACCCATTCACCCGACCCGTTCTTTTCGTTACGCGCCGACCCGCACGGTCGAAGGTGTTTATAAAACACACACGGAACAAGCGACGAGCATTGCAAAATCTTTGATACGAAAAGGATACAAAGTTTTTGACGGTCTCAAAGAAGAACAATATCCCAGCCAGATCCATTTTGCGAATGGCGGGGTTACACGTGCTTTTGGCGATGTTGCCGGAGACTTAATTCGTGATTTTTCCAATGTGAATGCCGCAAAAAAATCTTTTTCCCATGACCAAGGGGCGGCCATCTTGGTTCCTGTTCCGACCTACGGATTGTTTTTGTATAAACTAAGACAACTTGTAGAAGGACATGATGTAGAGATTGTTCCGGTCAGGCGCCATGACAACGGTGCGGTTGATCAATCTTCCTTGGCAACCATGATGTGCCGTTGCGACGAAGAAAACAGGCGTATCATTGGCTTTTATGATTGCAATCCGCAAAACCCGACGGGCTATATCCGCGAAAAATCCGAAACGGAAGATCTTGCCGAAATCCTTATGATAAAAAATCGTGCCTATATCGATAAGGATTTAGATTGTTTTGAAGACATCTTGGAAGAAAAACCCGAAATAAGTAGTAAGAACGATATGCTCCGCACATGGGTCATGTCACTGGAACGACCACAGGGGGGAATGGTTATTATTGACGACATGGCCTATGAAGGCTTGGAATATACCGTCCAAAAGAAGCCCTATAGTTTTGGGCAGGTGTCTCCCGAAGTTGCCCAACGCACAGCGGTTTTGAAAGGCATATCCAAAATCGGTCTTCCGGGATTGCGAACAGGATTGCTGGTGGCACATAGCGAGATTGTATCTCCGCTGGCGCAAACGCAATTGATTGATGAATTTTCCGCAAGCTCGCTAGGTGTTGATATTCTTACAGCCCGTTTTGGGGAAAAGTCCCCCTACAGAAAATCTTTTTCTGCCCATGTTCGTCGTCTGCGCAAAGAACACGATCGACAGGCGGGTGTTGCCGAGGCTTTGTTTCGGGGGATCGATCATGCGTCCCGTTTAACCGACGAAGAAAAAGAAAAATTGGTAAGGAACTATGCCGGCTATGCCGGAATCGATCCTCCAAAAGCAAAAGAAATTCTTACCGAAGGTCTGAATCCTTTTTTCCTTGAAGGGCAGGTCGATGCCGGGTTTTTTCAGAGAATAAATTGTGAAGCTCTGGCCAATAGGGGCGTTTATGCGCAGTTTAGTGATTCAGACTGGCCAAGGCCGTTAGATATTAGTCACAGTTCGAACCTCTACTGGCTTTTTCGTTCGTTTGGTATGAAGGTTGTTTCAGCAGGTCAGCAAGGAATGCCCGAAGGGGCTTTACAGGTGCGGATTACAACCTCACTGCCGGAAAAAGAAATGTTCCGGTTTTATAATTCCATGCGGCAGATGCGGGAGTACTTCTTTGGCCCAAATCCTGAATATCAACCGGATTTGTTCCGTGAAAACGTCCCCGCCTTTAAGCCATAAGGTTTTTATACCCTTGCGCGTAGAGCGCGCCGGTCAAGTCACTGTATTTCAATACATTCAATAAATTTTCGGCCAGAACTGGCTTCGGGCGATACCCGATGCCAAGGCCTGCGGCCAGCAGCATGGGCAAATCGTTCGCCCCGTCGCCGATGGCCATCGTGTCTTCGGGGGCCAGATTCAAAGATGTGCGGTATTGTTCAAGGAACGCGCGCTTGGCGTTTTTATCCAGAATGGGTTCGCCGACCGTGCCCGATAAAACCTTGCCGTCATGGTTTAACGTGTTGCCGTGATTGTGATGGAATCCCGTGCGCGCGGCGACCGCGTTTGTAAAAAATGTAAACCCGCCGGAAACGAGGACGCATGTCGCACCGTTTTCGCCCATGGTTTTGACCAGCGTTTCTGCGCCATCGCAAAACAGCGTTTCTTCCAGCGTTTCTTCCAGTGCGGATACGGGCAAATCTTTTAACAGTCCTACTCGTTCCTTTAACGCTTCGTGAAAATCCAGTTCCCCATTCATGGCACGGGTCGTGATCGCGGCGATTTTATCCTTGATACCGGCCTTGGCCGCGAGTTCGTCCAGCGTTTCCGTCGTCACGATCGTGGCATCCATATCCGCGAGCAACAGTTTCTTTTTGCGGTTTGCGGCAGGAACGCACAAGACATCTATATGGTCGGATTCGAAAACTGTGCGAAGGGCGAACATCTGTTCCATCGTCACGGCATTCTGGATGGGGAGGTCTGCGGCGCGATGGGGGTTCAGCCATGTCGGCTTACCGTTTAACCCGATGCCCTTGTCTTCCATAAACTTTTCCGCCCGTTCCAGATGGGCGATGGACAGGGGGGTGTCAGAGGCAATCAGGGTAAGAATATGGGTCATGCGGTGCGCTTTGCGGGTTTCGGATTGACGGACGGGCAGGTCATTTCGTAAGGTCGGCCTCTCTTAATCATCGTGCCAAAAAGGTATAGCCATGAACAAGCCCACCGCCAAGCCCCAAAACCCCTGTTTTTCTTCCGGCCCCTGCGCAAAGCGTCCGGGTTGGAGCTTTGATCATCTAAAGGATGCGTTTCTGGGACGTTCCCACCGCGCCGCCACGGGCAAGGCGAAGCTGAACGAAGTGTGCGATCGTCACCGTGCTCTGCTCGGCATTCCGGCCGATTACAAAATCGCCATCGTTCCGGCGTCCGATACCGGTGCGGTTGAAATGGCGATGTGGTCGATGCTAGGTGCCCGCCCTGTCGATATGGTGTATTGGGAAGCGTTCGGTCTGGATTGGTCCAAAGATGTAACCGACCAGTTGAAGCTGGAAAACGTAACCGTACACAAATCCGCTTACGGCGAAATCCCCGATCTTTCGAAGGTGAACACAAAAGAAAACGATGTCGTTTTTACATGGAACGGCACGACGTCCGGCGTGCGTTCGCCCAATGGCGACTGGATTGCCGCCGACCGCAAAGGGATTACGATCTGCGATGCGACGTCCGCCGTGTTTGCCTATGACATGCCGTGGGACAAGCTCGATGTCACGACATGGAGCTGGCAAAAAGTTCTGGGCGGCGAAGCGGCCCACGGAATGCTCGTGCTATCGCCCCGTGCAGTCGAACGTCTGGAATCCTTTAAGCCCGCCCGCCCGCTGCCGAAAATTTTCCGCATGACGAAGGGTGGAAAGCTCGCCGATGGCGTGTTCAAGGGCGAAACGATCAACACGCCCTCCATGCTGGCGGTGGAAGATTGCCTTGATGCCCTGAAATGGGTGGAATCAATCGGTGGTGTGAAGGCCACGATCAAACGCGCGGAAAACAATCTGGCCGCCGTGGCCAAGTGGACCGAAAAATCCTCGACCTGGGCGTTCCTGTGTGCGGATGATGCGGTGCGCTCCCGTACCTCCATCACGCTGAAAAACACCGATGACTGGTTCAACCAGATGGGCGACGAAGACCGTCAGGCGTTCATCAAAACCATGATCAAGCCGCTGGATAAAGAAAACGTGGCCTATGACATCGCGTCCTACCGCGATGCGCCCGCGGGGCTTCGCATTTGGGGCGGCGCGACGGTGGAAGCATCGGATATGGAATCTTTGATGCCGTGGCTGGATTGGGCGTATGAAACCGCCAAGGCCGCCGCACAGGCGCAAAAAGCGGCATAAACCGCCGGATTTCTTTGAAATTTTAAACCGCCCGGCATAAAGGTCCGGGCGGTTTTTTATTTCCCTATCATCCGGATTTTGATTTTCTTTCCTTTCTTGCGCCGTCCTGCTATCAAGGGGGCCTGTTTTCCTGAACAAGACAAAATCTGGAGTCAAAAATGAGCAAACCTAAAGTCCTGATTTCGGACGAGATGAACGATCTCGCCGAAAAAATCTTCCGCGAAAAAGGCTGCGACGTCGATGTCATCACGGGTAAAAAACCCGATGAACTGAAGGCGATGATTGGTCAATATGATGGTCTGGCCATCCGGTCTTCGACCAAAGTCACCCCCGAAATTCTAGAAGCCGCTACGAATTTGAAAGTGATCGGTCGCGCCGGGATTGGCGTCGATAACGTCGATATTCCTGTTGCCACGTCCAAGGGTGTGATCGTCATGAACACGCCGTTCGGCAATTCCATCACGACGGCGGAACACGCGATTGCGATGATGTTTGCGCTGGCCCGCGACATTCCGCAGGCGTCCGCCTCCACCCATGCGGGAAAATGGGAAAAGAACAAATTCATGGGCGTTGAAGTTTATAACAAAACGCTCGGTTTGATCGGGTGCGGCAACATCGGTTCCATCGTTGCCGACCGCGCCGTAGGTTTGAAAATGAATGTTCTGGCCTTTGATCCGTTCCTGACCGATGACCGTGCCGTCGAACTCGGCGTGAAAAAGGTCGAACTGGATGAATTGTTCAAAAATGCGGACTTCATCACGTTACATGTGCCGAAGAACGAAAAGACGAAGAACATCATCAACAAGGATTCAATCGCCAAAATGAAAAAAGGTGTGCGGATCATCAACTGTGCCCGCGGTGGATTGATTGTCGAGGCGGACTTGAAGGCCGCGCTTGATTCCGGTCATGTTGCCGGTGCCGCGCTCGATGTTTTCGATGTCGAACCTGCAAAGGAAAACGTGCTGTTCGGGCATGAAAAACTGATCTGTACACCGCATCTTGGTGCTTCTACGGACGAAGCACAGGTAAACGTCGCCATTCAGGTGGCCGAACAGATGGCGGACTATCTGGTATCCGGGGCGATTACGAACGCGCTGAATATGCCGTCGATTTCCGCCGAAGATGCGCCGCGTCTGAGATTCTATATGAAGCTCGCGGAACAGCTCGGCTCTTTCGCGGGACAGATCACGGAAAGCGGAATCAAGAAAATCTCGATTTCCTTCGAAGGATCGGTTACGGAATTGAACGTCAAACCGCTGACGCAAGTCATTGTGGCTTCGTTGCTGAGAACGCAGATGGATACCGTGAACATGGTAAACGCCATGGCGATTGCCCAGAGCCGCGGAATCCAGATTTCCGAAAGCCGTTCCGAAACGTCCAAGGAACACAGATCCCTCATCGCCCTGACGGTTGAAACGGATCAACGCACGCGCACCATTTCGGGCACGTTGTTCACGGGCCGTGAACCGCGGATCGTGAATATAGAAGGCGTGCCGATCGAAGCCGCGCTTTCGAAAAATATGCTCTTTATCCGTAACGATGACAAACCGGGCCTGATCGGCGCGCTGGGCACGCTGCTTGGCAATGCTGGACAAAACATTGCGGACTTCCGTCTGGGGCGGGCCGATGGCGGCGATTCGGCCGTGTGTCTGGTCACGCTTGACGGGGCTGTGGACGATGCGCTGTTTAAAAAGGTTTGTGATCTGCCGCATGTAAAAACGGCAAAGCTCCTGCACTTTTAGGAAATAAGAAAAAGGCCCGCTAAGAAGCGGGCCTTTTTTCAATAAGGGTTTTTAGGAATTATCAACGGCTTGCTTGATGGCATCCTTGGCCTCGCCTTTCAGTTTTTGCGCTTCGCCTTTGCGTTCTTGCACAAAACCTTCGGCCTGCATATCGCGGTTGCCCGTGGCCTTCCCGATTCCTTGTTTTGCCTTACCAATCCCTTCGTTGACATAGCCTTTGGCCTTATCCTTGGTGCTACCCATGATATATCTCCTTGGTTTGTTGGTTGCTGTTGCCGGACAAACGGACAGTCAATCGAAAAGTTCCGCTATAGCTGGATATAAGTTATCTGGCGTTTTTCTTGTTGTAGTACCGGTCGCACGCCTGTTTCAATTCGGATACCAACATTTTTCCGGCGTCTCCCCCGCTGCCGGTCATTTTCCGCACCACAATCATATGGAGCGTGTTGTGGTGCGCTCTGACAATGTCGATGGCATCCCGATCCATAACCGTGATGGCCTCGAGAAAGCTCAACATGACGTTGGCCAGATTTCCAACTAGATCGTATTTAAAAATGGATGCGTTTGCCTTTAACTCCATGACCGGGGCGATCAGGATGCTTTTCATCCTGTCCATGGTCACGGACGGATCGTTTGCCATCTCCAATCCTGTTTCCAGTTTTTTTAGAATGCCGAGTGCCAAAGGTTCAAAATCAACCTGGTTGTTGTCGATCACGCTTTGCGATGCCTGTACGGTTTTCTCATCCAGAGGTCCTGCGCCAACTTTGTGCTGGAGCTGATAATTCGCCTTGATCACATTTACTTTTTTGTTGCCACTCATTTAAACACAATGTCCGTTGCTCTTTGGTTGTTGCCGCCCTGTTTGTCTTCGTCCCGGCGGCGTAGACCGGTGTAGCCGGATTCTTCGCTTCTACGTCTGCGCCGATCCGGCCCAAAGAAATCCTGCGTTTCGATAAAATCCCGCGGCTTGTTGATGACGTGCGCCACGCGCCGCGCCAGATCATGTGCCGTGAAAGGTTTGACCAGAAATTCGGTAACGCCGGCATCGCGCGCTTCTTCCACGCGTGACCACGCACTGTAGCCCGTAATCAAAATAATCGGGGCCAGTTTGTTCGGCGAAAGTTTGTGCTGCCGGATCATGCGGGTGAGCTCAATCCCATCGATCGGATCCATTTGCCAGTCGCTGAGCACGATGTCGTGGTTCCCTTTGCAAAAGGCGCGGAAACCGTCATCGCCGTTTGCGGCCGTCTCTATGTTTCTGATGCCAAGGGCTTCGAGAACGGAGACAAGCAGCTTTTGCATGGGCTGCGTATCTTCCACGACCAGCATGTTGAGTTTTTCAAATTTAAATCCCATACAGGCAGCCCGTTAAAATATTAGAACACAATGCTTTTTCGAATATAAACGTAACAATCTATCCCTATTTTAACACAATCATTCCTAAAAAAAGAATGAATGTTTTAACCATTTTGGGGAGTCCGGGCCGGATAAAATTATTTTTAATATCTGTTGGACGTCCGGGAACGAAATTTGCGACCTGATGTTAAATCTATTGTGTGGTGTGCCCTGATAGATGTTGTTAATGTTTTGTTAGGAATCATACCAAACACCGGAAGCGGGGTGATCGTACCGATGGATATTGCCAAGGATTTTCTGATCGAAAAAGCCTATGTAAACGGGCAATGGATTGATGCGGTTGCCGGTAAGACCTTTGAGGTCACGAACCCTGCAAACAGTGATGTTCTGGCCGCGGTTCCCGATCTGGGGGGCGAAGAGACGCGCCATGCGATTGCGGCGGCGCAAGATGCTTTTGGATCGTGGCGGGCCCTGTCCCCATTGCAACGCAGTCACCTTTTGCGTGGCTGGGCGGATGCGATCCGCGCACGCCTCGAAGATCTGGCCGTGCTGATGACGATGGAGCAGGGTAAGCCCCTTGCCGAAGCGCGGGGCGAAATCGCGGGATCTGCGGCGACTCTGGATTGGTGCGCGGAAGAGGGGCGGCGCCTTTATGGCGATTTTATCGATGGGCAAAAGCAGGGAACAAAAATTGTCATCAGCCGTCATCCTGTGGGTGTCGTCGGGGCCATCACGCCCTGGAATTTTCCCGCCTCTATGATTACGCGCAAAGTTGGCCCTGCGCTGGCGGCCGGCTGCACGGTTGTTTTAAAACCGGCGGAGGCCACGCCGTTAACGGCCCTCGCGCTGGCCTTGTTGGCGGATCAGGTGGGCTTTCCTGCGGGTGTTTTAAATGTGGTGACGTCCAGCCGGGCGGCAGAAGTCGGTAAGGCCCTTACCGGTGATTCGCGGGTGAAGAAGATTTCTTTTACGGGGTCAACCGCCGTCGGGCGGGCCCTGATGGCGCAGGCGGCCGAACATATCCAGAAAATATCGCTGGAGCTGGGCGGGAATGCCCCCTTCATCGTCTTTTCCTCGGCGGATCTGGAACGGGCGGCGGAAGATGCGATTACCTCCAAATTCCGGAATGCGGGACAGACATGTATCTGTGCCAACCGGATTTTTGTGCAAGAAGCCGTCTGGGACCGGTTTTTGGACATTTTTTCCATGAAGGTCAAAGGATTAAAGGTTGGTCCGGGGTGGGAAGAGAACGTCCGGATCGGGCCACTGATCGACCAAAAGGCATTGGAAAAGGTAGAACGTCTGGTCGGGGCAGCCGAAGGGTCTGGGGCCGCGGTTCATACCGGGGGCAAACGTCACACGCTGGGCGGATCGTTTTTTACCCCTACGATCCTCCTGAATGCTGATGATAATGCTTTGATTTCAAAAGAAGAAATTTTTGGACCTGTGGCCGTCCTGTACCCCTTTCAAACGGAAGAGGAGGTTATAGCGCGCGCCAACGACACCCCCTATGGCCTGTCCTCATATATGTATTCCGGCGATCTGGCCCAGATCTGGCGGGTGTCCGATGCACTGGAATATGGGATGGTCGGGATCAACGAACCCTTGCTGGCCACCGATCTTGCTCCTTTTGGCGGAACCAAGGAATCCGGAATTGGACGGGAGGGGGGTCGTTATGGTCTTCTGGAATATGCAGACATCAAATACCGATTGTTCGGATAAGGGCCAAATTAACCAATTCAATGTTTTCATAGCGTTTGGGCTCAGGAAACAGCCAAAATTATAATTAACATAATGTTGACAGGCTGGAGAATTTCTTATATAACTTTGCTACCTCGTTAGGAAAATGTTAACCAGTTGCGTATTGCCCGCATGCGATATGCCGTACCGTAGAAGTCATACACGAATAAGGAGTAATAACTTATGGCCGCGAATAATCTGATCCTCGCCGTTCCCAGCGCCAATTCCTCGGTTAATTACAATTTGCCGGAAAGCGAATCGGCAAAGCTCTCCTTTACGCCCGAAGACATTGACGGCCTTCGTCTGGATGGCAACGGCGGTCTGGTGATCAGCTTTGTCGAAGGTGGTAATGTGACCATTACCAACTTTGAATCCTTTATTCAAAACGGCAATACGCTCTCTCTTGCGGATGGAACCCAGGTTGATCCGAAAACGCTTTTTACGGCTCTGGGCGGGCAGCCGGACAATGCGCAACTTTCTTCCGACATCATCAAAATCGGCGTTCCCGCCGAAAACGCGCAAAATGACATCACGCTGGAATCCGGCAAAAAATATTTGCTGGATTTCGATCTGTCGCAAACGACCGGGGCCGACGTTAAAGACGGTAAAATGGTGATCGGCTTTGCCAACGGCGGAAAAATTGTCATCAACAATTACGAAACCGCGATGGCGGACAAACTGCCGCCTGAACTTAATCTTAACAGCAAGACCTGCGTTGTGACGGGCGATCAACTGATCACGAATATCCAGAAACTGGCGCAAACGGAAACAACGGAAACCGTTGTCGTTGCCGAAGAAAAGACCGAAGAAACCAAACCGAAATCCAAAATTGACAATGCCGATATGGCGGGTCTGAACGATGTTGGTCCGGGCGACCAGACGAAGCTGGCGTACAAGGCGGACCATCATAAAGAAAAGGGCCAGAGCGACGCCGAAAAAGCGAACAACATCGAAACGGCAGCCGGCGATGCCGACGTTGCAAAACAACTGGCTTCTATCGAAACGGCAGCCGGTGGCGGCGCGGCGGGTGGCCGTGCAAATTCCGGTTACGGATTCGGCAGCTCTTTTGCGGCCACGCCCTTTGCAACCAGCTCCGATATTGGTCCGATCAACCCGACGGCCCTGAACTATCAGGCACCGCGGTTGAATCCCAGTGTGTTTCTGGCAACCCAGCCAACGAGCCAGCCGCCGGTTGATTCAAACCCGATCATTGCCCGTCCCGATGCCAAACTTCTGGATGAAACAAACCTGTCCGGCGGCCCGTTACAAACGTCCGGCCATCTGAATATCGATTTCGGTGCGGATGGCCCCGGTTCCGTCGGTCCGAACAACAGCTTCAACGCTGGCGGTTCCCTACTGAACGGCGCGTTGACGTCGCACGGCGTTCCAGTCGATGTTTCCGTTTCCGGCAACGGTTATGTTGGTTACGCAAACGGCGTAAAGGTCTTTGAACTGACCATCGATCCGCAAACGGGTGATTACACCTATACGCAATATGAAACTCTGGATCATGCCAACGGCAGCGACCCGAACGACCAGATCACGCTGGATTTCGGCGTGATTGCAACGGATGCGGATGGCGACCCCGTCACCACCAATATCCAGATCGTCGTGGCCGATGATGCGCCCACGGCTTCCGGTGCTGTTGAAACGGTGGATGAAACCAATCTTGGCCCGATCGTCGAAACGGGTTCGATCACCATCAATTACGGTGAAGATGGCCCCGGTCATGTGGAAACCACCAATGCGTTTGATGCCAGCGGTTCCATGAAAAACGGCGCGTTGACGACAAACGGTATTCCGGTTGTCGTGACGGCAACGCCGACGGGTTATGTCGGTATGGCGAACGGCGAAGTCGTTTTCAAACTCGACATCGATCCTTCGAACGGACACTACACCTATACGCAATATAAAAACCTGGATCACGCCGACAACAATGATCCGAATGACATCATTACATTGACGTTCGGCACGAAGGTTGTCGATTATGACGGCGATTCCGCAACGGCCAATATCGTCATCAATATTAAGGATGATGCACCGGTCTTCCAACCGGGCGGCCCGACGCCGGACAACGGTATCAAAACGGTCGATGAAACCAATCTCGGCCCGAATACGTCGGCCGGTGGAACGCTTCATGCAAATTTCGGGGCTGATCAGCCTGGCTCCTATGCCTTCCAACCGGGTTCTTTTACTTCGAGCGGTTCGAAGTTAAACGGTCAGCTGACCCACGAAGGCGTGCCGGTTGTCGTGACGCTCGAAAACGGCGTATATGTCGGTAAGGCCGGATCGGAAACGATCTTCACACTGACGCTCGACCCTGCTACGGGTGATTATAACTTTACGCTGTTCGATAATCTGGACCATGCCAATCCGAATGATCCGAACGATGTGATCACGCTGGATTTTGGCGTTGTCGCTTCCGATTCCGAAGGGGATTCGGTCAACGGTTCAATTCGCATAAATGTCAAAGACGATGCGCCGGTCGCACATGACGATGTGAACACGTTTGATACCACAACGGGTATCGCGAACGGCAACGTCATCACGGGCCTGAATGGCGGCGCGGGTGCGCAGGATCATTTGAGCACGGATGCCAACAACACGGTCACCAAAATTTCTTTCGGGTCCCATACGGTTGATGTTCCCACAACCGGGACGGTTTCGATCGATGGCGATCACGGAACGCTGACCATCGCGGCTGATGGAACCTATACCTACACGGCGTTCGATAATAATGGCGGCGGTACGGGCGGCACAACGGTTGAAAAAACCTTTGTTTCCGGTCCGGCTCTGCCTGACTTTGACGAAGGCGATGCGCTGGATAATGTCGAACAACAATCGCTGGGCATTGCGCCGGGCAATCTGGATGTTCATGCCGGTGATGTTGTCACGGTCAAGTTCAATTCCGAAGGGGCCGATTATACCAACACACTGGGCGTATTTACGGTCACGGCGGATGGTAAAATCGTTGCCGAAACGGTTTTGATTAAGGACGGTAACACGGCTAATCAGGGTGATACGTTCTCTTACACGGCGGCAACTGATGCGGCTTCTACGGGATTTTTCCTGATCGCCAACGGTTCTACATTGAACAACGGCTATGAAGGTATTGATTTCAGCAAAGGAACGCTGGACTTCGTTTACAAATACGGCACGGCCGAACAGCGCACCGCCACAATCAATGATGATAAATCCGCCCTCTCTCTGGTTTATACAGATGGAGAAGGTCATTCCACGGTTCTGCAAGGGCCGGTCTATTTCACCTCTGATCGCGGCGACCTGACCAACCTGAATGCGGATGGTACGGTGCGCGTCGTCTCCGGCATTCCGGAAGGCGATAACACAACTTTGCGCATTGGTTTTGAAGACCTGCCGCAACTGGGTGATAAAGACTATAACGACATGGTGTTCGATATTTCGATCACCAACCATGATTGTGGTTGCGGTTCCGATGATATCCAGGATGTCTTCACCTATACATTGACCGATGGCGATGGCGATTCCAGCACGGCAACGCTGACGTTGAACGGGCAGGATCTTACGGATGTTTCCCCGATTTTTGCAGAACCTGCGGACAAAACCGTGGACGAAACCAACCTCGCTGGCGGTACGATCACGCAGACCGGCACCTTCACCGTTGACTTTGGCGTCGATGGTCCGGGGACGGTCGGTGCGAACGGTGCGTTTACCAGCTCCGGATCGAAACTGAACGGTGCGCTCACCTCCGGCGGAGTTCCGGTTGTTATCATGCAATCGGGCAACACCTATTACGGCAAGGCCGGTACAACAACCGTCTTCTCGCTCGAAATCAAAGCGGATGGTTCTTATACCTTCAAACTGTTCGAACAGCTGGATCATGCGGACGGCACAAATCCGAACGATGTGATTGATCTGCACTTCGGTGTGAATGCGACGGATTGTGATGGTGATGTTTCGTCAACGACGCTGACTGTGCACGTAAAAGACGATGCACCGGTGGCCAATGACGATCACCGCACGGGTACGGGCGAAGGCAATATTACGGGCAACGTGATTGCCAACGACGTTCCGGGGCAGGACACGCCGGCCTACGTTACAAAGGTTCAGTTCGAAGATGTGGTCTTCAATGTTCCGACGGACGGCACCAACCTCGTCATCACGACAAATGATGGTATTCTAACGATCAACAAGTTCGGTGATTACACGTATGATCCGCGCTCGAACGAAGGAGCCAATAACCAGTTCGTATACACCCTATCGGATGCGGATGGTGACAAGGCACAAGCGACGCTTTCCTTCAATGTCGAAGGAACGGACACGACGCCAGTGATTGTGGAACCTGCGACGAAGGTCGTGGATGAAACGAATCTTGCAGGTGGCACGATCACGCAAAACGGGACGGTCTCTGCGAACTACTTCAATGATGGTCCCGGCACGATGGCGGGGAACAATGTGTTTGCCTCTTCCGGCTCACGCCTGAACAATGCACTCACCTCCGGTGGAACGTCCGTGGTTGTGACATACAACAACGGCGTCTATACGGGCAAGGCGGGTACTGTGACGGTGTTCACGCTGTCGATCGCGGCGGACGGTGCATATACGTTCAAGCTGTTCGAACAGCTGGATCATGCGGACGGCAGCAACCCGAACGACATTATCCATCTGGACTTTGGCATTGTGGCAACGGACGCGGATGGCGACCATGCAACCTCGACAATCCGGATCGATGTGAAGGATGATGCGCCGATTGCGAATGACGATCACCGCACAGTTGCGGACAACAGCAGCATTACCGGCAATGTCGTTGAAAACGACACATCCGGCCAAGATACACCGGCTTATGTCACGAAGGTTCAATTCGAAGATTTGGTCTTCAATGTTCCGACGGATGGCAGCAATCTGGTGATTACGACGGCGGATGGCAGGCTGGAAATCAACAAGTTCGGTGAATACCGGTATGATCCAAGCGCATCGGGCCCGAACGGGGATTCATTTGTCTATACGTTGACGGATGCGGATGGTGATTCCGATACGGCTGTTTTGTCGATTGACATCCAAGCGACAGAGCCGCCGTGCCCGCCGGAAGACGATACGCCGGTGGCGAAGGATGATAACTGCACCTTGTTCCTGTGCGATAAAACGCTCACATCAAACGTGTTGTCGAACGACCAGTTCGGGAATGACGGTCCGGGACATGTTGTCAGCGTGACGTTCGGTGGTGTGACCAAGACAGTTCCGACAACGGGTACGGTTTCGATCGCAACCAGCTGGGGCACATTGGTGATGGCTGCAGACGGTCACTACACCTATACAATCAACCATGCGTTTACGACGAACCAAATCGAAACATTCACGGTCAAGGTTGCGGATACGGATGGCGATGTTGCGACATCGAAACTCAACATCGGTCTGATTGCCGACAATCTGGATGGCACGTCCGGCGAAGATGTCATGCACGGTACGTCCGGCGATGATGCCATCAACGGTCTTGGCGATGATGACTGGCTGTGGGGTGAAAAAGGCAACGACACCATTCACGGTAACGATGGCCATGACGACATCAATGGCGGCGATGGCAATGACGCACTTTACGGCGATGCGGGCGACGATATCCTGAGCGGCCGCGAAGGCAACGATACGCTGTATGGCGGCGATGGCAAAGATAGCCTTTACGGCGATGCCGGGGTTAGCGCAACCTATGCCGGTGATGACAAACTTTATGGTGAAGCCGGGGATGATTATATCTATGGCGGTGCCGGAAAAGATTACATCAATGGCGGTATCGACAATGATACCCTGTATGGCGGTGATGGAAATGACACCATACTGGGTGGTGCTGGCAACGACCACATTATCGGTGAAAAAGGTAATGACATCCTGACGGGTGGCAACGGGGCGGATACGTTCTGGTTCATGGCCATCAACGAAGGCGTTGATACGATCAAGGACTTTAACGAATCGCAGGGCGACAAGCTGGAGCTGTCCAACGTGCTGACGCAATTCGATCCTGTGACCGATGCCATCAACAACTTCGTTTTCGCCCAGACCGATGCGTCTGGCACGACAATCCTGGTCAATCAGGACGGGTCGGGCGGCGTTGGTGCGGCGACCGCGCTGTTCAAACTGGAAGGTGTAAGTGTTTCCGTGTCTGAACTGTTCAACCACGGAAACCTGATTACCTGATCGAAAAAACGAATGAATTCAAACGGGGCCTTTCTGGCCCCGTTTTTTATTGGTTAACTTTGTTTTTTGCAAAGCGGTGGTCGGAATTTTACAATAAAAACCTTGCAAGAATCGGCAAAATAGCTATAGTGCCAGCGTTTCCATATTCATAAATTCCGGCACAAATTCCGGATCTTGTAAAAGACGTAAAAAGGATCTCGTCCATGAAAGTGAAGTTGCCCCAATCCGTATCCCGTTTTCTTAAACCGCTTGCCGTTGTTATCGGCGGTGCTCTGGCACCGGTCGCTGGCCATGCCGCAGATTTCGATCTGATGGGCGGAACCTTCACGCCGGAAAAAGGCGATGCGCTGGAACGTATCGTTGCCCAGATTGACGAGGATTATGGTATCAAGACGACCGTGGAATCCTTGGTTGATGCCAACACAAAAACGATCAAAAACAGCGACGTCATTCGTCAAGACCGTACCTATAACCTGCCCGAAGATGTTGCAAACGCGATGATGGTCGCAAAACTGGCGCAGGGTAATGCAGCCCGCGCCACATACGCTCAAAAGGCAACAGCAGATATTGCAAAAATCGAAAATGTGCAAACGGTGGCGGCTGTTAAGGGTGCGGACCTCCCCGAAGGTTTTTCTGCGGCCGTTCTGAAGGCGGCGATGGTTCCCTCCGATACCATTATGCAGGATCGTTTGCTGGCGACTCTGGATGCTGCGGCGGCTGACGCAAAACAAAAACCACAGCCGGCTGCTTATACGGTTCTATCCTTCGGTGATTCCGTGTCCGGTACGGTGAATGGCCGGATGCCATCCTTCGATGCGAATGATTTTGTGGTGCTTGCCGGAAACGATACGACCACGGATGCCGGCGCGGCGTTGAAAATCCTGTCCGAAGAAAAACCGTCCGAAACGCCGGGTATGTGCGTGGTACAGGTGGAAAAACCCTGTACGGTGACGGAAGAAGAAAAACCGGCGACCGACGTTGTAAAACCGAAACCGCGCCCTGACCAAAAATTCTATATCGTAAAACCGGGCGATGGGCTGTGCCAGATTGCCCGTAGCGAAGATAAATCCTTTGATGGCATCGTTGAAAAGAACGGGATTAAAAATCCGAATGACCTTTCGGTCGGGCAAAAGCTCGATGTCACGGGTGTTGAATCGCTCGATAAGAATGGCAAACTGTATAAGGATTTTTGTACCGGAACGGGGCCGCTTCCCAAACCGGTACATCACGCCGCGGCTGCCGGTCATTCTGGGGCTACGCCGAAAACGGCACCTGTTGCGGCTGGGGCGCCCGTCTCCGGCTTCAAGCCTTGGGGCCCGATTAAACCGGAACAATGTATGGTGGAAAAAACGGCCTCGGGTAAGTACGTTTTCAAACCGCTGTCCCAAAAATGGGCAGAATGCGGCTGCCCCAGCGAGAGCTATTGGATTACGCTGTATGACGAAAACGGTAACGCGTACAAGAAACGCGTACAGGGCGGTAGCGCGTCTTCCAATATGTGTAAGGATGGCGGCGACCATGTTGTAACACGGCCGCCGGAACCACCGAAACCACCGGTGGATCCTGGCGACGGTGGCTGCAAGGGTGGCCCCGAAGACTGTGGGGGTGGGGAACCTCCTTGCGATGACACGGATGGCCCTCCTCATGAACCGCCACATGATGGTGGTGGGGAACCCCCGCATGAACCTCCTCACGATGGCGGCGGAGAACCTCATGAACCGCCGCATGACGGTGGCGGGGAGCCTCCTCACGATGGCGGCGGGGAACCGCATGAACCGCCACATGACGGTGGTGGAGAAACCCCGCATGAACCTTCTCACGATGGTGATGGTGGGCATTCGCATGAACCCAGCGATGGGGGACATAAAGGCGAAGAAAAAGGCGAGAAGCATGCCGGCCTGCCAACAAGCGCCCCGGCACCGTCCTTTGCATGATTATGAAAGAGGCCCCTTCAAGGGGCCTTTTTTGTTTGACTTTTCATATGATTGAAGGGTAAAACGCAAAAACATAAACGTATCGAGAAGCGGCTTGCGCCTGTCGTTAAAAACCGTCATAAATAACGGGCAAAGTCATTGATTTACATGGCATATCAAAAGGGTCTTACTATGACAAAAACCGCACTGAAATTTTCCGCTCTGACATTGGCCTGCGTTCTCGGCACACTGGCGCCGGTAAACGGGGTGGCCCAGACGAAGCCCACAGAGATGTCTTTGGGGCAGGCGGTTTCCGTCGGTGTCATGACCAATCCGGAATATGGCCGCGTTGCCGCTTCACGCCGCGCCACGGACGAAGAATTGAATCAGGCGCACGCGCTTTACCTGCCGTCTGTCGATCTGCGGGCCGATGGCGGTTTTGAGCGTACGGATAGCGTCACCACCCGCGCCACCGGTGATGATGACCACACATTTTCCCGTTATGACACGCAACTGACATTGACGCAGATGCTGTTCGATGGCTGGCAAACCAAATACGAAAACAAACGCCAGAAAAACCGCGTTCAATCTTCGGCCAACCGTGTCCGTGAAACGTCCGAACTGACGGGCCTCGACATTGTCGAATCCTTCCTTGAAGTCATGCGCCAGCGTGAATTGCTTGCCATTACGCGTGACAACGTCCGCGAACACCAGGCCATCATGGGCATGATCGAAGAAGGTGTGAATGCCGGTCGTTCCACCGCTGCCGACCTTGAACAAATCAAGGCGCGTCTGGCCTCCGCGAATGCACAGGAAGCCAGCACACGTCAGGCCCTCCGCAACGCGGAATCAACTTTCCAGCGCCGTGTCGGCGATATGCCCAAGGATCTGATCATGCCGGCCGTTCCGGTCAATGCTCTGGCGGCGGATGTTGAAACCGAAGTCAAACAGACGCTGGCACAAAGCCCGACACTTGCTGTCCGCCAATCGGATGTCGAAGTCGCGTATAACGAATATAAAGGCTCCGGCTCCACGTTATACCCGCAGGTGGATTTGCAACTTGGCGCGCGTCAGGGGAATGACCTTGGCGGCGTGCGCGGGAACGACCGTTCGGCGTCCGCGCTGGTTGTCATGAACTGGAACCTTTACCGCGGCGGCGGCGATGTGGCCCGTGTGCGTGAATTCAAACACCGCCACGAACAAAGCAAGGAAGAGCGCGCAATTTCTGCGCGTGAGGTCGAGGACGATGTGCGCCAGACCTGGGCCAGCATGGTAGCTGCTGGTGAACGGGCGAAAGAGTTCGGCGATCAGTCTTCCGCCAACGGCGAAGTCGTGAAAGCCTATAAAGACCAATTCAATCTGGATCGCCGTACGTTGCTTGACGTGCTGGATTCCCAGAACGAATTGTTTGTATCCCGCTCCAACACCATCAATGCGGAATATCTGGAGATTTTCTCCGTGTTCCGTCTCCTCGCTTTGAAAGGCGAATTGTTCTCCACGCTCGGTGTGACCTATCCGCAGGAAACGGCACCCATCGACACGGGTAACAAACCTGCCGAAAAATAATCTTGTAACCTTTGCGTAAGGTTTGACTGTGAACAAAGACGATTTTGAAACGGGCGCACAGGCTGCGCCCGCCTTCGATTCTCCAGATATGCCCGGCGATGTAAAATCATCGCAAACGCCGGATTCTTGGCCTCTGGAAGCGGATCGCATGGCCATTCAGGATCCGCTCGTCGATACGCTGCGCATTCTTGCAGGGCATTATGGCCGCCGCACATCGCGCGCATCGCTTACCGCCGGCCTGCCGGTCCCCTCCACCGGGATTACGCCGATTCTATTTACCCGTGCTGCGGAACGCGCGGATCTTCACGCCCGCCTGACCGAAAAATCGATTGATGCGCTGGCGATCGCACCCAACCTTCCGTGCGTTTTGGTTCTGGAAGGAAAACAGGCCTGCATTTTATGGGCGGTGCGGGAACCGTCCGCCGTCAAGTCCGGTGATAAAAATCGCAAAATCCATCCCGAAACCGAATTTGTGGTGCAGTTTCCCGAAACCGAAGATGAAAAACAAACCTTAAAAATTTCGGAACTCAAAAAACTTTATACAGGTTACGCTTTTTATATCCGCCCTGTGGCCCGCACGGATGAACGCGCCGGCCCGGCCACCATCGATACGGCCAGGGAGTGGTTCTGGTCGGCTCTGTGGGAAAATAAAAATATTTACGCCGAAGTCGTCATGGCCGCGGTGATGATCAATATCTTTGCCATCGTTTCTTCGCTCTTTGTGATGAATGTCTATGACCGCGTGATACCGAACAGCGCGTATGAAACCTTATGGGTTTTGTCCATTGGCGTTATGACCGTTTATATTTTCGATTTCCTTTTGAAAAACCTGCGTGCGCATTTCCTTGACCATGCCGGGAAAAAAGCCGACATCAAAATCTCCGCGCGCCTCTTCCAGCAAATGATGGGCATGACGATGGAATCGCGTCCGGCCAGCGCGGGCGTGATGGCTTCCCACATGCGGGAATTCGAATCATTGCGGGATTTCTTTACATCCGCCACGATGACCGTGTTGATCGATCTGCCCTTCGTCTTTTTGTTTATTCTTTTGATCGCTGTCGTGGGCGGACCGATCGCATTTGTCCCGATGGTGGCCGTGCCCATCGTTGTCGGCGTCGGCATGGTCATGCAAAAGCCGCTGGAAAAAGTGACCAAACAATCCATGATGGAAAGCGCGCTGAAAAACGCGCTGCTGTTCGAAACCATTTCCGGTCTTGAAACCATCAAGGTGCAGGCGGCCGAAGGCCATACGCAACGTAACTGGGAAGAACTGACGGAAAAAGCGGCACGCACTTCGGCCAAATCAAAACAGGTCAGTGCGCTTGCCCTCAACATGGCGATGTTTATTCAACAACTCGCCAACGTCGTTGTCGTTATCCTCGGCGTCTATTTGATTGCGAATGCAAAACTGTCCATGGGGGCGTTGGTTGCCTGCGTGATCCTGACGGGCCGCGCGATGGCACCATTGTCACAGGTGGCGGGTTTGCTCACACGCCTTCATCAATCGCGCGAAGGTTTGCGCCAACTCGATGAATTAATGAAACGCCCTGTGGAACGTCCGGCGGACAAACACTTTATTTCCATCCCGTCTGTGCAGGGGCGCGTGGAATTCCAGAACGTCACCTTTCATTATCCGGGGCAAACGGTACCAGCACTGAACAACGTGAATTTCGTGATCGAACCCGGGGAACATATCGGTGTGATCGGTGCGGTGGGTTCCGGCAAAACCACGCTGGAAAGACTTCTTTTGAATCTCTACCAACCGGAAAGCGGGTCGGTGCAATTGGACGGGACCGATGTACGCCAGATCGATCCAGGAGATTTGCGCCGCAATGTGGGCGCGGTTCAACAAAGCCCGCAACTTTTTTACGGATCGGTGCGCACCAATATAACCATGGGCCATGAAACCGCGCCGGACCGCGCCGTCCTGCGCGCGGCGGAACTTGCCGGTGTCACGGATTTTCTGCGCGATTCACAAGCGGGGCTTGATACGAATGTCGGAGAACGCGGCGAGGCGTTATCGGGCGGACAACGCCAATCGGTCGCCATTGCCCGTGCGCTCCTTTACGATCCTCCCGTTCTCATTCTGGATGAACCGACCGCCGCGATGGATCCGGCGTCGGAAAACCGGTTGAAAAAGCGGCTCGAAGTCGTGACGAAAGGCCGCACCACCATTCTGATCACGCACAAGGGCTCTATGTTGAGCCTTGTCGATAAATTGATCCTGATCGATCGCGGACGGATCATTGCGTACGGCCCGCGTGATGAAATCATCAAAAAATTACAGGCCCGCCAATACGGAACGGCGGCCGAAGATACGGATGCCTAAACCATGAAAAAGCCGGTCAAAACAATCAAAGGCAATGATCCCAACCTCGCAAAGGCGATGGCGGCGCAGATGGCGCGGCAAAAAGGCGGTGCGGGCCCCACGCTTGATGAAAACATTGAAAAAGCGCGTCAGGGCTGGATGAAAAATCAGCTTGATAAAACCATCGCCCATGCCGACCGTGTTTTTTCCACCGATGAAGATTTACCGCTTTCTAAACATGTGATGATGATCGTCATTTGTGCGTTTTTCGCATTGTTCTTTTTCTGGGCGACCTTTGCTCCACTTGAAGAAACGACACGCGGCGAAGGGAAAATCATCCCTTCAAAAGAGGTTCAGAAACTTTCCTCGCTCGAAGGCGGCATTCTTGAAGAGTTGCTGGTGAAGGAAGGGGATGAAGTTACGGCGGGTCAAACCGTTGCGCGTCTTCGCGATGTGGCGGCGGGTGCGGATCTGAATTCCAACGAAGCGCGTTATCTGGGCCTTCTTGCAGCCATCACAAGGTTGCAGGCAGAAGTGGATGGAAAGATCCCCGAATTTCCCGAAGAGGTGATGAAAAAGGCACCGCAGGCCGTGCAGGAAGAAATGAAAAGCTTCCGCGCGAACAAGGAAAAAGTCGATTCCCAAACGATTATCATGCAGCAGCAAAAAAGCCAGCGGAACCAGGAGCTCAGCGAACTTCAAATTAAGGTCAGCGATTTGAACGGGCAAATCTCCATCGCACGGGACCGCAAAAACATGGTGGAACCGCTGGTGGCGCGTGGCTCCGCACCGAAAATGGAATTGCTGGAAATCGAACAGCAGATCAAGGAAAAGCAAACGGAATTGAATGCCACCAGTGCGGCGATCCCCAGGGCGCGTTCCGCGATCGGGGAGGCCGATGCGCGGATCAAGGATGTGGTATCGCAATCGCGCGCGGCCTCACAAACGGAACTGTCGGCCAAGTTGATTGAAATGACCGCGATCAAACAAGGTCTTGTCGGACTGGAAGACAAGAAAGACAGGACGGAAATGAAATCGCCCGTGAACGGGTTCGTTCAGGACATCAAGGTCTATACGAAGGGCGGCGTTCTTCAACCCGGGCAGGATTTCATGGAAATCGTCCCCAAGGACGACCAGTTGTTGGTGGAAGCGCGGATCAAACCCAAAGATATTGCGTTCTTGTATGCAAACCAACCCGCCATGGTGAAGATTAGCGCGTATGATTTTTCCATTTATGGTGGACTAAAGGGTAAAGTGGTCGGTATTTCGCCGGACGCCGAAACCAATGAAAAGGGCGAAAGTTATTACAAGGTGCGCGTCCTGACCAACGAAAACAAGTTGCGTCGAAAAGACGAGGTACTTCCTATCATTCCGGGGATGGTGGCGACCGTTGATATTCTGACGGGGAAGAAAACGGTCATGGAATATATCTTAAAACCCTTTATCAAAACCGTTTCCAATTCGATGAACGAACGCTAGGGTTTTTTGGCGAAAACCAATCGGTAATCGTAACTGCTTCCGTTCCAGAACAGACAACCGCGGAACGGTTCGCTGTGGTCGGTCAAAATAAAGCCGGTGGTTTTCAAAATTTGTTCCATCACATCCGGCTTGTAACCGCAGGTCAGATAGGTGCCGGAATGACCGCGCCAGATTTTTATATCCCGTTCCTTTTCGCCGCGCGGCAGATAGGTAAAAACCAACGCGCCACCGGGTTTTAAAACACGCATCGACTCCCTTAAAAAATGCACCGCCATATCGGGGGTCAGATATTCCAATAAACCCGCGCTCATCACCATATCGGCCGATGCGCTGGCAACGGGCCAATCGTCTTTGCCGACGTCGCATTTGATCAAAAGTTCGGTGATTTCGCGTGCCGCACACACGGCCATCATGTCTTGCGTGAAATCCAGCCCCGTAATGCGACAGGGCAGGGCGTCATGGATTTGCTGCGCGAGCAGGCCGGTGCCTATGCCGGCGTCGATGATCACGGGGTTTTGGGTGCCTGACCGGCCCAAAGACTGGATGGCGGTCAGGGCGACGGCATTCGCCGCGCTGTATTTGTTTTCGGCGACTTCCGTTTCATAGAGCGGGCTCCAATCCGCAAACATCGCCTTCGCGGCGCGGCGTTGGTAAAGGTTTTGGAGAGTGGCGACAAAACGCTTCATTATTTTCCGGAATACTTCATTTTTTTATCAATCGGCGATCGTTGGTGCATGCGCAGCCTGTTTTCTCTATTTCAGGATTTAATTCTTACGCTGTCAAGCATGTGGTTTGGCAAAAAAACCGTGACGGACGGGGCCCGTATGGTTAAATAAATGACCTTTTTTTTAAACCAGAGTGAATTGTGAAGATGGAAGCCGCGAAAAACAAAGCCAGTGAGATTGTCATTACCCTGCCCGATGGTGCCATCCGCACCTATACGGCGGGCACGACGGGGCTGGACATTGCGGAGAGCATTTCCAAAAGCCTGGCCAAGGCGGTCATTGCGATCAAGATCGATGGCGTTTTGTCCGATCTGTCTTTGCCTATCCGGCAAGATGCCAAAATCCATCTGGTTAAACGCGAAGACGCCGAAGGGCTGGAAATGATCCGCCATGATTGCGCGCACGTTCTGGCCGAAGCGGTGCAGACCTTGTATCCGGGCACGCAGGTCACCATCGGCCCGAACATCGAAAATGGATTCTTTTATGATTTCGCGCGGAACGAGCCTTTTTCGACGGATGATTTTGCCGCCATCGAAAAGGAAATGAAAAAGATTGTGGAGCGCGGCGCGGCCTTCACCCGCGAGGTGTGGAAGCGCGATGACGCCATCAAGTATTTTAAAAACAAGGGCGAAAATTTTAAAGCCGAACTGATTGCCGATCTTCCCGAAACCGAAGAGATCAAAATTTATAAACAGGGCGACTGGCTCGATCTTTGCCGCGGCCCGCACATGAAATCGACGAAGGATGTCGGCACGGCGTTTAAATTGATGAAGGTTGCCGGTGCCTATTGGCGCGGCGATTCGAACAAGGCGATGCTGACCCGTATTTACGGCACTGCGTGGCGCAATGAAAAAGAATTGCAGGATTATTTAACGCAGATCGAAGAAGCCGAAAAACGCGATCACCGTAAACTGGGCAAGGAACTTGAACTTTTTCATTTGCAGGACGAAGCGCAAGGCTCCGTTTTCTGGCATCCGAAAGGCTGGACCATCTGGGTCGCGCTGGAAGGGTATATGCGCCGCCGTTTGCGTGCTGCCGGTTATCAGGAAGTCAAAACCCCGCAATTGCTGGATTCCCGCTTCTGGGAGGCATCCGGCCACTGGGGCAAATACCGTGAAAATATGTTCGTGGTGCCCGATGTGGTGCCCAATACCGAAGATGGCGGCAAGGTTTTTAAAGAAGAACCCAAACATTTCATGGCCCTTAAACCCATGAACTGCCCCGCACATGTGCAAATTTTCAAACAGGGTATTAAATCCTACCGTGATCTGCCGCTGCGTTTGGCTGAATTTGGCTGCTGTCACCGGAACGAAGCGCATGGCGCGTTGCATGGTCTGATGCGTGTGCGCCAATTCACACAGGATGATGCGCATATCTTCTGCCGTGAAGATCAGATCCAATCGGAATCGATCGCGTTTTGCGAACTGACCAAGGCGATTTACAAGGATCTGGGCTTTGACAATTATGTGGTGAAGCTGGAAACACGTCCGGAAAACCGGATCGGTTCTGATGCCTTGTGGGACAAGGCCGAAGCCGCGCTGGAAAAAGCACTCAAAGATTTGGGCATGCCATACGAAATTTCACCCGGTGATGGGGCATTCTATGGGCCGAAACTGGCCTTTATTATCCGTGATGCTATTGGCCGGGAATGGGGCTGCGGGACGTTACAGCTCGACTTCAATATGCCTGAACGCCTTGATGCACTCTATACGGCTGAAGATGGCTCCCGCCAGCGCCCCGTCATGTTGCACCGTGCTATTCTGGGCTCCATCGAACGCTGGATCGGCATCATGATCGAAAACTATGCGGGGAAATTGCCGCTCTGGCTTGCGCCCGTTCAATGCGTGGTGGCAACCATTACCTCCGAAGCCGATAACTACGCGAAGGAAGTTCTGGCGGAATTAAAAGCCAAGGGCATCCGGGCCGAACTCGACCTGCGCAATGAAAAGATCAATTACAAGGTACGGGAGCATTCCTTGCAAAAGGTTCCCTACCTGTTCGTGGTCGGGAAACGCGAAGCAGACGAACGGAATGTGGCGATACGGCAACTGGGCTCCGATGCGCAAAAGGTTCAAAACCTCGAAATTTCGATCGACGAACTGGCCCTTAGCGCACAGCCCCCATATTAAGCCGGAAAATCCCTTGAATTTCCGCCAAAATCCTTTATGAATCCTCTTATAACCGCTCTTTGATAGGGCGGTTATTTGCATCAACAATGAATGGAGAAACCCCATAGCCAGACCACCTTTCCCGCCCCGCCGTCCGGTCGAATCAGACGGCCCCCGTGTGAACGATCAAATCCGCGTTCCCAAAATCAGGCTTATCGATGAAAACGGCGAAATGGCCGGTGTCGTCACCGTGCAGGAAGGAATTCGTCGCGCCGAAGCGGCCGGTCTCGATCTGGTGGAAGTGTCTCCGAATGCCGAACCGCCGGTTTGCAAAATCCTGAACTACGGCAAATACAAATACGAACTGCAGAAAAAAGCCGCCGAAGCGAAGAAAAAACAAAAGGTCATCGAGATCAAGGAAATCAAAATTCGTCCGACGATCGAAGATCACGACTACGAAGTCAAACTCAAAGCCGCGAAAAGATTTCTTGAAGACGAAGATAAGGTAAAAGTGACGTTGCGCCTTCGTGGCCGCGAAATGGCACACATTGATCTGGCAATGCAGGTTTTGCAAAGATTCAAAGCTGATCTGGTAGAGATTGCCAAGGTCGAACAGGAACCAAAACTCGAAGGCAAGCAGGCCATCATGATGCTGGTACCGGCGAAGACCGCCGCCGCCGCTAAGGAATAAGACGTTAAAAGCGGGTATAATAAAAAAGGCGGCTGTCATAGCCGCCTTTTTCTTTGATCGCACTTTAAATTACAAAACGCTTTCGGCCCATTCGGTCAATTGGGATTTGGACATGCTGCCCACGCGCGTGTCGGTCACCTGTCCGTTTTTGAAAACCATCAGGGTCGGGATACCGCGTACGCCATATTTCGTTGGTGCGTTTGGGCTTTCATCAATGTTCACTTTCACCACCTTGGCCTTGCCCTGCAAATCGTTCGAAAGCTCATCGACGAGCGGGCCCAGCACCTTGCACGGGCCGCACCATTCTGCCCAGAAATCCACGATTACCGGCACATCGGCCTTCAAAACCTCGCTCTCGAAGGAGGTATCGGACACTTTCACGCTCATATAATTCCCTTTGCTTGTCAAAATTCGTACCCAGATAAAATTGCGCCGAAAGGCCGGAATTTCAAGGGGACAAAGGTTAACATTAACATTTGCTGTTCTAAAATTTTGACATAAGCGGCAAGCCTTTGCTAAGACAGTGTTTTCGTAAAACAAAGACGTGCGTTTATGGCGTTTCATAATATACAGGCCCCGCTGGAAAAGGCGCTGGAAGAGTTTAGGGTGCGTTGTCCGGACGGTTCCCAAACGCTGGACAGGCTCCGGGCGTTTGGTGTGAAAGATACGAACCACGGTGTTTCCGAACATGATCTGCACGGGGCGTTGTGTGTGTTGCTGTCCGATCATGTTTCGATCGCGATTGCTCGGATCGCGATGGAACGCGTCATACAAGAATCGAACGCGCGTTCCATGGTGCAGCGGGTTTTAACGCCGCTGGCATCCGTCCTGGGGCACGAAGCCGTGGTATCACGCGGCGGCATTTCGATTAAAGGCGAATATTATATTGCCAGAGCGGAACATGATGATACCCGCACCGGTTTTGATCGCATGCGCCGTATGATCGAAGACTCCCGCGTCCCCGTTCTGGATCGGGCCCTTGAAATCGTCTATGCCAGAAAACCCCATGGCATCCATCGCGTATCGGAAAAACAATCGATCTATATCATGGCTCTGCTGCTTCCGGAAGGACCGGAAAAAGATGCGCGCTTTATGGCTCTTTCAACATCCGAAGGCGGCCGCAACCATGCCAAATTTTTGTTTGAATCCGTGCGTCTTGCGCATGTTCTTGCACAAGAACAGAATATTGTTTTGCAGAACGGCGAATTGACAATGGGAATGCCCCAAAGGGGAGATGCTTTGGTTTCCGGTTTTGCCGAAGCATTCGGCGCGCCAAAAAAACCAATAGTAAGCCGGAAAAAGAGTGCAACCGGCGATCCGTTACGGGATACTTTGCGTGCTTTGATTGACGATGAAAGCATTACGCCTCTTGATGCGCAAATCTTTTACAACCTGAATGGCGGGGATGTGGTTCTGTCGACCGATGAGATGAAGAAAAAACTTATGGAGCGATATAAAATAACCAAACGGGAAATTGAGGAAATAGAGGAGGATGTCCACCGTGTGATGAAAGAACGCGACGTCTTTATAACCGATCCAGAACCATCAAACGTGCCCCATCCGTCCAGAGCAGCGCGGCTTTAACATCTTTTTCCGGATATATCTTTTTCAAACTGTCGGAATAGGCTTTCATCTGCCGGATATAAATAACCGGAACGTCCTTGACGTGTGATGGTGGAGGGCGGTTCGTTTTAAAATCGATGATCAGAATATCGTTTTTGCGAATCAACAACCGGTCGATCTGTCCCGAAATCAGACGGCCATCCTCCAGCAATCCCGTCACGGGCACTTCGGCCATGGAATCCGGGCCGAACAACGCGCCAAAGACAGGATCGTTCAAGACGGTCATCGCTTCCTTTAAAATGCTGTCTTGCAAATCCGTTGAAAGGTCGAAGGCGGGGCGGGAAAGATAGGTGCGTGCCGCCTTTTCGCGCCGGTCATCCGGAAGATCGGGTAACAACTGTAACAGCTTGTGCGTGATGTTTCCGCGTTTGAACCTTTGTTCGTTTTTTTGTGCGCGCGGTGACGCGGCCGCGGGGTCTTCGCTTGCTGGTTTCGATGGCGTCAACGGGCGCGGCGGGGTTTCCTCCACCGGCATGGTTTTAAAAATCCATGCCGGAAGCTGCGGCGAATTTTCAGCGTCGGATGATTCCAGTGTCTCTGGTGGTTTTTTCTCTTTGCCTGCCTGTGCCTCTGCCTGCAGACGCAAGACGGGAATGTCCACCCCGTCGTCGTCTGCGATGCCGGATGGAATTTTCCGGATACCGGCGTAATTTTCCAGCGCGCTGCGGATGTCGCGGTACCACGATGCCACGCTGTCCGGTTTTGCCATGTCCTTGGTGCCGGTAAACCCGCCGATATACAACCGGTCTTCCGCCCGTGTCATCGCGACATATAGAAGCCGCCTGTACTCTTCTTCTTCCGCCTGTGCGGTCTCAATCAATCCGCGCTGGACGGCGGCCGGGGCGGTCGAACGTGGCGGCGTGAAGTACGGCATGTCCAACCCGCTTTTGTGCGGCCACAGGACGGGATTCTTTTTCGGGGCGCTCACGCGGACGGTATCGGGTAAAAAGACGATCGGTGCCTGCAATCCTTTCGATCCGTGGACGGTCATGATGCGTACGGCCCCGCCTTCCTTGTCCATCTCCCGCTTGATTTCGGTCTTGCCGGTTTCGTACCAATGCAAAAAAGATTGCAGCGCGGGTGTATGGCTTTGCTCGTACGCGATCGCCGCGTTCAGGAATTCGCCCACCGGATCCATCGCATCCTCGCCCAAACGTCCGTAGATGGCGTGGAGGCCGCTGATCGTATCGGCGGGACACGGGGTATGCACCATCCTGTTGAAAAATGCGTACGGGGTAGCACGGCCCGCTGTTGCGATAAGCGTGCTCAACCATTCCTTGACGGGCGCGGCGGCATTTTCCTGCAAATTCTCCCACAGGGTTTTGCCCGCCGAACGGCCATGGGCCAGATCGTACAATTCCTGCTCGTCCAGCCCGATAAACGGCGATTTCAAAAGGGTCGCCAGAGTCAGGTCGTCATCGGGCAACAACGCAAAGGCCGCCCCCGCCGCCATGTCCTGTACGGCAATTTGTTCGGATAGCACCAGCCGGTCAACGCCGTGGACGGGTATGTTGTTTTCTTTCAGCGCGCGGACAAGCTGGCCGACAAACGCGTTTCGCTTGGAAACAAGGATAAGAATATCGCCGGGGTCGATCGGTCGGCTTTTTGACTCCAGCCATTCCTTGTTGTCCTGCCACGTACGGATCGTGGCGGCGATTTTGTTTGCCATCTGCAAGGCACCGGACGGCGTTTCCACTAAACTGTCGGGCAGGGCCCAGCCATCTATGTCCTTGTCCTTTTTTTTGGTTTTGGGGGCCGCGGGTGTCCGCAACAACGGCCAGACTTCCACCACACCGGGTTGCCCCGTACGGTGGGCGATATGCGGCAGGTACCCATCTCCCAGGCCGCGTACGGTTTGGGCATCGGCGAACACGGTATCCACGGCATTCAGCACCGCGGGAACGGACCGGAACGATGTGTTCATGTCCACGGGGTCGAACGCCTGTCCGGCGGCGCGGATTTTTTCTTCGAACGCGGTACGCATACGGCCCAGCTTTTCGGGGGCCGCCCGCTGAAACCCGTAAATGGATTGTTTCTTGTCGCCAACCACGAAAATCGTACGCAGGGCCTCGCTTGCCCCTATGCCGGCGAAAAATTCATCGCTTAGGGCCTCTATGATGTCCCATTGTTCGGGGTTGGTATCTTGCGCTTCATCCACCAGAATGTGATCGATTCCTTCATCGAGCTTGTATAAAACCCATGGTGTCACCTCTAAATCTTTTAGGCTTTCTACATCACCTTTAAACAGGGACAGGGTATATAAAATCATGTCGTCGAAATCGAGCGCGCCCAAAATTTCCTTCTCGCGCGTATATTCGCCCAGCACCGCGGCACCGATCCGGAACAGATCACGCGCCGCGCTGGCGTAAAAGGCCCTGTTTTGCCGGTCTGTAAAATCGCGCACACGATGGTATTCCGATTCAAAGAGCGATTCGAGGACCGGAAATTTCTTGATTGTGTCGTTTGTCGGCTTTTTCGGATCCCCCTTTCCCGTCGTAAACACGCCGGTATAGGCCCCGATCAGCGGCGCGCAGGTGGCGGATGTACTTCTCCAGAAGGCGCGGATCGCGGCGGCGTACTTTTGATCGGTTACCGACCCTTCGGCCAGCTGATCGCTGGCGGGCAGGAATATATCCGGCGTACCGTCTTCAAAAAAACGGCGCAAGACATCGTCGGGCTCCAATCCCGCCTGTATGTCCAGCCGCGCGCACAGGGCCGTATACAATCCTTCAATCCCGAATGTCCGCGACAGCAGGTCGTGAAATTGTTTCCGTTCGGAAACAATGGATTTAATCAGGGACGGGATGTCATCTTCGGAAACAAGACGGGCGATGGACCGTACGGATTGCGCCACCGGCGTACCGGGATTGGTGGCTGCATACGATAGAATGGTGCGCATCGCACGATCCAGAATCTCTGCGGCCTGCTCTTCTTCCAGCGGGCGAAAATTCGGGGCGAGACCCGCCTCCAGCGGAAAACGCCCCAGCACGGACTGGCAAAAAGAATGGATGGTCATGATGGGCAGACCCCCCGGCGTATCCACCACCTGCGCGAACAATTTGCGGGCGGCCTTTTTTTCATCGTCCGTGGGCGTACGGCCCAGCAATTTGCCAGCCATATCGGATTCCAGTTCCGCACCGGATATGACGGCCCAATCGGACAGGCGTTGCGACAACCGAATCGCCATTTCGCTGGCCCCCGCCTTGGTATAGGTCAGGGCGAGAATTTTATGCGGCGGGGTGCCGGGTCTTCCGTCTTCACGGGGCAGGAGCAGACGTAAAATCCGGTCGGTCAGGACTTTGGTCTTGCCCGATCCTGCCGACGCCCCCACCCACGAGGACGCATCGGGATTGGCGGCGCGGCGTTGGCGGGTACTGGCGTCCCCCGAATCGGGCGGGTGTAACGGTGCTGGGCGTTTGATCGCATCGCGGCTCATGATCCGTGCTCCTCCTCCTGATCGTCCAGCGATGTCCATTCCTTCACGCGCGCCAGATGTTCGTAATCGTTGAAACGCGGACGCCGGTCGCTGCGCGGCAGGCTGTAATACGGTGTTTGTTCGTCATCGAACACATCGATCAAATCGCAAAGCCCCGCACGCGCGTTTGTTTTTGCGGCTGTTATTTCTTTTTCTGCGGACAGGATCGTTTCTTTTCCGCCGTCTTCGCCGCCGCCATTGACAACCCAATAGGAAAGGGCGGTCACGGGTGCGGGTTTGAGGTTTTTAAATCCGCCTTCTTCCAAAATAACAGCCTCCAGCGGCAATTGCGTATGCCGTCCGTCCTGCATGCCGGTTTTTGAAAAAGTCCCGCCGGATTTGTAATCGATGATCGCGGCCTCTTGTCCGTCTTTGGAACAATCGATGCGATCGACTTTGGTGGTCAATGTAAAATCGCCGCCCTTTGCCGTGAAGGTTTTTTGCCCTTCGATTTCCTGTGCCGCGCATTTCCATCCTTCGCGCCAATCCGTTTCCTGCGCGGCCATCCATGCCGCCGCACGGGCAATCCGGGGCTCCCACAGGATGCGGATATGGGGTTCGATCATCGCCCGGTCCATTTCTGCGCGGGCAAAGGAAACAAACGTGTCGGCCACGTTTTCGGGAAGATCGCCGGGGTGCGCCTTCACAAAATTTTCAAGGGCCTTGTGCAGGATATTACCGCGCGTACGGGCATCAAGCGGTTGCTCCAGCGGATCGAGCTTTTTCAAATCCAGTATATAACGCGCGTAAATTCCATACGGGTCGCTGATCCATTGATCGATTTTGGTGACGGATAATTTCCTTGGCCGCGCTGATACCGGCGGCCGTGGTTCGGGGCGTCTGAACGGTGTTACGGTGTCCGCCTGATCCATGACCTGCGCGTAGCGAAGCAAGGACCCGTTTGCAAGCGTTGCACCCGATGCCTTCAACACCGTATCCATGCGTTGCAGCCAGCGGGAGGGAATCCCCGGTGCGCCGTCCACGCGTAAAGAGCGGGTGAGAATAACCTTGTCCGCACACAGGCTTTGCGCAAAATCATGGGCCGATAATCCGATCCCCCGTTCATGGGGCGGAAGACCGAACCGTTTACGCATGGGCCGCGACATCCAGGGATCGGGGGAAATTTTCGGTGGCCACGTGCCTTCATTCAGCCCGCCCAGAATCATCACATCGGCTTCCACCAGACGGGCTTCGAGCTGTCCTAAAATCATCAGCCGCGGATGAAGGCCGAAGGACGGGCGTACCGTGATGCCGTTCATCGCTTCCGTGATGATCTGTAAATAATCTTCCAGCGCAAGAGGGGGAAGAATATCCGCCTCTTCGGTCAGTGTTGAAAAAAGAACCGAGGCGGATTCCCCCTCCTGCCCGCGCCACAAAAATCCGGGGTCGCAAAAAAATTCGCACACCCGCAAATGTGCATCGATCCACGCGCGCAAGGGTATTTTTTGTTCGGCCAGCGATAACAATGGCGCAAACCCCGTTTCGATTTTGCTGATCGTATCGGCCAGATATCTTTGCGGGCCCTTGCGGTCTTCGTATTCGTTTAATTTCCGTTTGTACGCTGCGCCGCCACCTTCAAAGGCGGGGCCGCGACAAAGGTTCCGGTCAAAGGCGCGAATATGGGACCGCCAATGTTCGGCCATCGGTGGTTGACACAACGCGTGTTTGCAAAAATCGAGCAGAGCAACGGGTTTGATCTGATACGCCGCCGCCTCCGCGGCCAGGCGGATATAAACGCCTGCGGGCGTATGGCCTAATGTCATTCCGCCTGAATCATCAATTTCAATGCCCCACCGCCGGCATGTGGCGGCCACGCGGGCGGCAAGTTTGCGGTCCGGCGTGACCAGGGCCGCGCGCTGCCCTTTTGTTTCGAGCGTTTGGCGCATGGCAAGCGCGATGACAAGGGCTTCTTCTTGCGGATGCGCGCAATCATATCGTTCGATCGGAAAGGCCTGCTCCGCAAATGGTGCCGTTTTTTTCAAATCCTGCCATGCTTCCACTGTCTGCGAAGGCCGCATGATTTCGCGGGCAAAAGCCCGGCGGTCTTTTTTGGAATAGTCTGTCTTGTCAATCGCGGGCCAGATGGTCACATCTTTTCGCTCTACCCCGAACACATCGCCAAGAAGATGGTGCAAGGTTTTTTGCGGATGGGTATCGTCCAGATGATTCCAGCTTTCTTCCTCCATCGCCTGATCCAGCCCCGGCAAAACGACACACCCGTTTGGAAGGCGGGCGATCACGTTCAGCAATCTTGCGGTGGCCGGGATCGACCCTGTCGATCCTGCGGCAATAATTTTGTGCGTGGGTCTAGTTTTTTCCCAATGATCCGCCAGCGCGTTCAACAATTTGTTCCGGCGGTCGGCGGCATCGATCAGTCCGCGCTCTTTTAAAATCCGCGGCCAGCGTTCGCTCAAAATGGTAAGGAAATCTAGGCTGATCTGCCAATGATTGGCAAACTCCGCCTTGTCCACGATATGGGGCAGATCCTTCATATCCAGGTTTTCGGTGTGTATCTGGTCCATCAAACGGCCCAGCGCATCGGCCAGCGCGAGGTTCTGTTCGATATTGCGTCCGCGGCCCTGTTCCGCAATTTCCTTTGCGAGCAGGAATTTCCGGCGCAAAGGCGGGCAGGCAGGCGGCAACGATAATTCGTCCGGCTCTCCTACCATGGAAAAAACCATCTCGTCTTCATCCACATCGCCGATGGGATTGAGTTTGGGCAAAAGAATCGGCGAATCATTCCATCGTAAAAAAGCCTCACGCAGGGTGCGGCACGCACGGCGCGTGGGCAACAATACCTGCATCCGCGCCATTTCCATCGGATCATCCCCCGCATCGCCGAGCAATCCCTTGGCCAGAACGTCGGCAAAGGAAAATCCGGCGGGGATGTTGAACAGGCGCGGCAATCCCATCACAATCCTTTCTTGTGGAATTCTTGGTTCACCGATTCCAGATCTTCGGGCGTGCTGATGTGATACCACGAAGAGCCATGCGCCATGCCATAGAGGCGGCCCGATTCTTCGGCTTTGTCCATCAGGGTCAGGAACGAAAACGCGCCATCCGGCGATCCACCGAAAATGGAGGGTTTGGCAATACGGATGCCGGCAAACATATGGTCGCCATTTTTGTCACGCGCCCTTGTCGCGCGCCCGTTCTGGTGGAGGTGATAATCGCCTACGAACGCACTTAAATGCGCTTTGTCCTTTGGTAGAAGGAAGAGGAGAATGTCCATGTTATCAGGGTTCCATACGCGCGCGAGCTTTTCAAAAACCGGCTCTTCTCCATCAATCCACAATGCATCGCCGTTGATGATGTAAAACGGTTCATGGCCGAAATGGTGCAAGGCCTTTTTGATCCCGCCGCCCGTTTCCAAAAGCGTATCCTCGCGGGATATAATGATGTGCGGGTTCGAAATATTCGATAGATGTTCGATCAAGAGATCGGCATGATGGTGCGCGTTGACCACGACTTCCTTCACGCCGGCATCCTTTAGCTTTTGGATCGTGCGCCTGATAATACTGGTGCCTGTAATTTCCACCATCGGTTTTGGGATCGTATCGGTGTAGGGGCGCAGGCGCGTGCCCTTTCCGGCGGCGAGGATAAAGGCTTTTTGCGGTTTACTGTTCATCAATGGTTACCTTGCGCCTGTTTCCTTGCAGCGTTTCAATGTTGATGTGCGTGGCGGATTTGGGAAGATAGGGCCCCGCGCGCACGGGCCATTCGATGATCGCAACACCTTCGCTCAACGCTTCTTCCCACCCCAATTCGAAAACTTCTTCCGGGTGTTGTAGGCGGTAAAGATCGAAATGCCAGATCATGCCTTTGGGAAAATCATAGGTTTGAACCAACGTGAAGGTCGGGCTTGGGACTTCGGTTTCCGCGCCGCAGAGGCTGCGGATGAAGGCGCGCGCGAACACGCTTTTTCCCGCGCCCAGATTTCCGTCCAGCAAGAACACGTCCCCGCGCTTGGCCGCGTTTGCGATGCGCGCGGCGATCGCGGCGGTTTCTTCTTCACAGGCGGTTTCAAAAACATCCATCCTATTGTTATAAACACGGGAACCGCGCCGATCACCAAGGTTTTTGGGCTTATACCCGTTGGGTACACAAAGCCGTGGCGGCCATCAAAAATTCATGCCATAAGGGCCGCATGACTGCACCTCTGGATGTCGATGTTGCCATTATCGGGGCGGGGCCTTCGGGCCTGTTCGCCATATTTGAACTCGGGATGATGGGGATGAAATGTGCCGTGTTCGATGCGCTTCCCGAAATCGGCGGCCAATGTACCGCCCTTTACCCGGAAAAACCCATTTACGATATACCCGCCGCGCCGGAAATTCTGGCGGGGGATTTGATTGCCGCGCTGGAAAAACAGGCGGCCCCCTTCGGCCCGTCCTTTCATATGGGACAACAAGTTGTCTCTATAAGCAAAGATAATGGCTTTTGGCATATAAAAACCTCGAAAAATATCGAAGCCCGCGTTCGGGCGATTATCATCGCCGCCGGGGCCGGGGCCTTCGGCCCGAACCGTCCGCCGATTGACGGGATCGAAGCGTTCGAAAACAAAAGCGTGTTTTATATGGTCCGCCGTAAGGATGATTTCGCGGGCAAGAAAATTGTGATCGCGGGCGGTGGGGATTCTGCCGTTGATTGGGCCTTGTCGCTCGCCCCGATGGCGGAACGTCTGTATGTCGTCCATAGACGGGATAAATTCCGCGCCGTTCCGCAAAACGTACAGAAGATGGAAGATCTTGTTTCATCTGGAAAAATTGAACTGATCGTACCGTACCAGCTTCATACGCTTGAAGGTACGGATGGCGTACTCTCTGCCGTGCATGTTCAATCGCTGGATGGCGAAGACCGGCGGTTGGAGGCGGATGCCTTGCTCGCCTTTTTCGGCCTGTCGCCCGCCCTCGGCCCTCTTGGTGAATGGGGGTTGGCCTTGGATAAAAGCCATATTGCCGTCGATCCTTCCACCCAGCAAACCAGCGTGGAAGGAATATATGCTATTGGCGACATTGCCACCTATAAAAACAAATTGAAATTGATCCTCACAGGTTTTAATGAGGCCGCGATGGCGGCGCATGCGATCCGTCGGCAACTCAACCCCGGCCACGATTTTCATTTCGAATATTCGACCACGCAGGGCCTGCCCGGTAAAATCTGAAAATCCCCCAAGACGGTGCGGACGGTGCGGCGTATAATGAAGACATGATTCATCCGCGCGCTGCCCGCTTTTTGCCTCTTTTTTTGCTGATATCCCTTACCGTTCCGCCGGCGGCGGCGCAGCTCGTGGTTCCATCCGTCGATATGCCGGGGGCGGAAGCTGAAGGCGAGATCATACGGGAGCCGATTTGTTCGGCCCTGATCAACCGGTCGGATCAAACGATCATCGGTACGCTTTCCACGGCCTCACAAAAGGTTCAAACCGGGGACGTGGTAAAGCACCGGAGCAATTTCCGCCTCGCGGCCGGTGAAAAAATGGAATTTTGCAGCTCCGGCCCCTTTTATGAAGGCCGCAGGCTGGAGGTTGTTCTCCGCACACTCATTCCCTTGTTTGATTGTAAAACGAAAATCGATGAACCGGTTTATCTCGATGCCATCGAAGGTACAGGCGGGTTTCGCAAACTGTCCGCTACCTGTAAATAACGGCTCAAACCAGAGGAGGCGTTATAAAGGGACCGTTTTATAAAGGCAGTGTGATGGTGGCGGTTGTTCCCTTGCCCACCGTGCTCTCGATACCAATCTTCCCGCCATGCAATTCGATGATGTTTTTGACCAAAGCCAGGCCGAGGCCGGCCCCCGATTCGGCGGATGCTTTTTTGCCCGCGCCCGTCCGTTCAAAAGGCTGGAAAATTTTCTTCATATCATCAGGGGAAATGCCAATACCTGTGTCGATGACTGAAATAATATAACTGTCCCCTGTTTTATATCCCTGAATTTCTATGTTTCCGCCTTCGGCCGTGAAATTAATGGCGTTGCGGATCAGATTCAGCACGGCTTGCTTGATCCGTCGCTCATCCACAATAATTTGACCAATATTTTGGGGACAGGATAGTTTTATATCCAATTTCTTTTTCCGGGCCCATTCTGCGGTTAAATCATACAGTCCCCGCAATAAACCCTCTAAATCAATGGATTCCTTTTTCAACTCCAGGTAGCCCGCCTCGATCGTCGACAGGTCGAGAATATCGTCGATCAGCGTGATCAACCGCTCGCCGGAGCTGTGGATCCCGGTTGCGTATTCTTTTTGCCGTTCGTTCAGGTCCCCGAAATACTCATTCTCCAGAATCTCGGAAAACCCCATGATGGCGTTGAGCGGCGTCCGGAACTGGTAGGAGACGTTGGCCAGAAAATCGGTTTTCAGTTGTTCGGCGGTTTCGAGCGCGGAGTTTTTTTCCCGCAGGGCGTTTTCGACGCGTGATGAATCGGTAATGTCGTAATAGGAGATCATCACTCCGCCATCGGGCAAGGGTTGCGTGGCGTAACGGAGAAGTACGCCGTCCGTACGTGTCATACGCCCTTCGCGTTCTTCGCGCCCCAATCCTTGCGTGATCAGGGATTTTTTCATTTCCGGCTGGTCATCGGGGACGAACAATTCCGCCATCCGTTCAACGATTTTGTTGATGTGTGGGCCGCCCGACAATTCTTCGGGGTTTAAATCCCAAATGGCGGCAAAAGACGGGTTCCAGAGTTTGATCCGCCCGTCCCCGCCATACACCACAACGCCCTCGGCAAGGTTGTCGAGCGTTTCCCGCTGGACGGCAATCAACGTGTTGTAGGAGGATTCGAGTTCGAGGCGGCTGGTCACGTCCTCGTAAATCATCATCAATCCGCCCATCGGGTGCGGAATGGCAAGCTGGCGCAGCGCGCTGCCATCGGGGAGGTACATCATGTCTTCGTGCGGGTCGATCAGCCGGGTGAACATGTCGAGCCAGCCTTGCTTGTATTTCCGGAAATCCGCCTGTTCGGGCAGGCGGCGGTTTTCCCTGAGTTTTTCAAGAATGTCGCCGAGCTTGGGATGGGTGTTGAGCCATCCTTCTTCCAGCCCCCAGAGGGCGGCATAGGCCGAATTGAAAAATTCCAGCTCCTGCGCGGCTGAAAAGATAGCAATCGCGCTGCGCAGGTTTTCAAGCAAAGTCTTGTGGGCTGCCTGATGCCGGTCGAGTACTCCTTGGATTTCTTCTTCCGGCGTCACGTCGATGGCAAAGCCGACCGTCTGGTGCGTCCCTGCCAGAGGCATTTCATGCAATTCCATCCATCGCCGCTTGCCGCCAACGACCACGTGGGCGCGGGCCATCTGTGCCTTGCCCTCGGCCAGAGCATCGCGGGCCATGTCTTTTGGCGTGCGGGTTTTGGTTTTCGGGGAAAGGATGATTTCTAGCTGGCTCGCCGCCGCATCGGCCGGCACCGTGCCCATCATGGCCGCATAGGCTTTGTTGACCCAGAAGAGCGCGCTTTCCGCATCACGTATCCAGACGGGGCAGGAAAGGGTTTCCAGTCCCCCGCGCATCAGGGTGAGCGTTTTTTCCGCCGCCTCGCGCGCCCGTTGCTGGGCGCGGTGTGCGGCCTCTTCTTCGGTGATGTCCTCCATCCATAAAATATGGAAACGATCGCCGCCATCCAGCGCGGCTCCCGATGCCGCGCGCAGGCGCAAGGGGCGTTTGCCGATCTCCGTATGAACCTTCATGGCGAACGGCTTGTTTTCCTGTTCCATCTTCAGGAACAGCCCTTCGAGCGCAGCGGAATCGCTGGTGGTCAGGACGGCTTGCACATCCTCGATCTTTTCTACACCGCCCAGGCCGAGCAGGGCGCAAAACCCATCGCTATAGGCAACGCTCCCATCTTCGTGGAATCCGCAATATTCGCCGGGAAACGCATTGAGGAAGGCCTCAAGCCGCGCCTTTTCCAGCGCAAGCTGATCCGCACCCGTCAGGGGGGCGAGCAGCGTGGAAAACAGGGATGGTTTCTGGGCGGGTCTGGTGGACATATTTGGTTAATTTTAAGGGTCACGGGGAAGAAAGAAAACAGGAAAGTATTTGTCGTAAGGATAAGCGTTCGGGTACAAATTGCTGCGTTAGAGGATGACCGTGCGATGGCCGTGAAGGAAGATCCGCCGTTCGGTGTAAAGCCGTACCGCGCGGGCCAGAACACGGGCTTCGGTATCGCGCCCGGCTTGCTGCATTTTTTCGGGGGTGAAGGTGTGATCCACAGGTTCCACGCCCTGCACAATAATCGGCCCTTCGTCGAGGTCTTCGGTGGCGAAATGGGCTGTTGCGCCAATGATTTTTACGCCACGCTCATAGGCCTGATGATACGGCTTCGCCCCTTTGAATCCGGGTAAAAACGAATGATGGATGTTGATGATGCGCCCTGCAAAATTGCTGCACATTTGCTGCGATAAAACCTGCATGTAACGGGCCAGCAAAACCAGCTCCGATCCGGTGGATTCTATCAGGGTGGCGATCTGATTTTCCTGCTCGTTTTTGCTGCGTTCGATGGGCAAATGATGGAACGGAATCCCCGCATTGTGCGTCAGCTTTTCGAGATCGGCATGGTTGGAAACAACGCCTTTTATGTCAATGTTCAGGGCGCCCGTTCCGGCGCGGTAGATCAGGTCGTGGAGACAATGGTCGGCCTTGGACACCAGGATCATGGCAGGGACGGGGGCCGCCAAATCGCAAACCTCCCACGTCATGTTGAAACGTGATGCGTTTTCGGGGAAGCGGGCCATGAAACCGGCAAGACACCCGTCCGCCAGCGCGCGGAAAACCACCCGCATGAAAAACCGGCCTGATAGCGGGTCAAAAAACTGGGACGATTCTTCGATATTGCACTGGTTGTTGGACAGGGTCGTCGCGACGGCGGCGACAATGCCGGGTTGATCGACACAATGGAGGCGAAGCACGTTCATGGGGGGTGATTATGCCGCAGGTTTAGGCCTTCGTCATCCCCCACAAAAGCCCTATTAAAATCAGGCGACGATGGATAGGGCGCGCTGGAACGGTTTGGCCGGTTTTGCGTCCGAACCGTAAAAGGCTTCCGTGCGCTCCAAAAAGGTCTTGAGCGCCTCTTTGTCATCCGGGTTGCCCAGCAGTTCGACATGGCTTTTGACCATACCCAGCAGGATAGGGTCACGCAGCCACGGGGTTTTTTCGTTGGACTGGTAATCGCCGTACAAACAGCCGCGTTCCATGATGCGGTTGTTTTTCAGTTCTGTGAAGATGGCGGCCTCGGCAGCATTGGCGCGGGGCGTCATGTCAGCCTTAACATACGGCGCCATAATGGCCGCGACTTTATTCAGGCGGGCTCCGGCCAGTTGCTCGTCAAAACGGATGATGGATTGCAGGGCGGCCAGATAGGCTTTGGCAAAGTTGCTTTCCGCTTTTTCGTTATACGTATCACGCATGTTCACACCATTCTTTTGTTTTTTATAAATATTGGCGTGGTTTTACCCAAGAGATATAAATATGTCAACAAAAGAGAGAATATAATTGCAAGGCATTGAAATAAAATAATAAAAACCCCGCTTTAAAAGCGGGGTTTTTACAATTATTCCAATAAATTAGTAGCGGTAGGCGTCTGATTTGAACGGCCCTTGCTGCTCTACGCCGATATAGTCGGCTTGCGCCTTGTTGAGCTTGGTCAGTTTCGCGCCGAGCTTTTCAAGGTGCAGCATGGCAACCTTTTCATCGAGGTGTTTGGGCAGGACGTAGACTTTCTTTTCGTACTTGTCGGCGTTCTTCCAGAGTTCGATCTGCGCCAGCGTTTGGTTGGTGAAGGACGAGGACATCACGAAGGACGGGTGACCCGTACCGCAACCAAGGTTTACGAGGCGGCCTTCGGCCAGCAGGATGATCTTTTTGCCATCGGGGAATTCGATTTCATCGACCTGCGGCTTGATATTGGACCATTTCAGGTTGCGCAGGGCATCCACCTGGATTTCATTGTCGAAGTGGCCGATGTTGCAGACGATCGCGCTGTCTTTCATCGCGCGCATGTGTTCGATCGTGATGATGTCGATATTGCCCGTGGTGGTCACGAAAATGTCCGCGCGGGGCGCTGCATCTTCCATGGTCACAACTTCGTACCCTTCCATACAGGCCTGAAGGGCGCAGATCGGGTCGATTTCCGTGACCATCACGCGAACGCCCTGACTTGCGAGCGAAGCGGCGGAGCCTTTGCCCACATCGCCAAATCCGGCGACAACAGCGACCTTACCGGCCAGCATGACGTCGGTGGCGCGGCGGATCCCGTCCACGAGGGATTCGCGGCAGCCGTATTTGTTGTCGAACTTGGATTTGGTGACCGAGTCATTGACGTTGATGGCGGGAACGGCCAGCGTGCCCTTTTTCGCCATGTCGTAAAGGCGCAGCACGCCCGTGGTGGTTTCTTCGGAAATCCCCTTCACGCCCTTCATCAGGTCGGGGTAATCCTTGTGCATGATGGCGGTCAAATCGCCGCCGTCATCCAGGATCATGTTGGCGGTCCAGCCATCGGGGCCTTTGATCGTTTGGTGAATGCACCATTCGGCCTCTTCGTTCGTCTGGCCTTTCCAGGCGAAAACGGCGCAGGTGCCCTTGGCGGCAATCGCGGCGGCGGCGTGGTCTTGGGTGGAAAAAATGTTGCAAGAAGACCAGCGCACGGTGGCACCCAGCGCTTCCAGCGTTTCGATCAGCACGGCGGTCTGGATGGTCATGTGCAGGCATCCCGCAATTCGCGCGCCTTTGAGCGGTTGTTCCTTGCCGTATTCGGCGCGGATCGCCATCAGGCCGGGCATTTCCTTTTCGGCCAGTTCGATCTCCTTGCGGCCCCAGCCGGCGAGGGTGATGTCCTTGACTTTGTAATCGTTTTCAACGGGTTTGGGGGCGGCGGTCATGAATTTGCTCCTGCGCTTAAAATTATTTTAATATTTCCGTGCCAAGACTTAAGGGCGGGCGCGCCAAAATGCAAGCCGCAAAGAAGAAAATATGCAAACACAGGACTTTAACGCCGAAGCCGGAACGCCGCGATACACCTATCGCCGGAGCCCCGTCCACCCGCGCGGCTATATGATATTGAAATATGAAGGCGATCTGGCCGAAGAGCCGGTGCCCGTGGGCGATTACACCGTGCTCGATACGGCTGAAGACCCGGTTTTATCCGAAAAGAAGGTGATGAACCTTGTTTCCCTGTTGAACGGGCGCAAAGCCTTGATGCAGCTGGGCCATGAAACCGGCGCCCGCATTCTTTACCATATCGTGTCCGAACGGGACGATGACAACAAAACCCGCGTGATGTTCTACCGGCTGGGCCGCGAAGGCGTGTCCATCGAAAACGCGCTTTTCCGGATGGAGGCCGACCATGTCCATTAAGAATATGCTGTCCAGCTTTTGTGCTTCGGTCAGCGATCAGAATCTGGAACGGGATGCGTCCTATGATGCGTCCGCCCTTTCGGGGGGTGCCAAGCCCACACCCGACGGGCCGCAGTAAAAGCCCTTGACTTTTTGTTAAAATCATAGGATATTAATCCTAGCACGCGCCCGGAGTCCGCCTCCATCAGGGCGCGTTTTTCATTTTCCCATAACCCGAACATAAGAGAAGGAAACGCCCATGGGCATTTTCGATGATATTGCCGCGCTGATTTCCGGCGCGGTCGGCAACAACCATGAAAACAAACCGGACGATGTGATCCGCGTCAAACGCGCGTTGAACGAACGCGGGCTTTATGACCTGTCCACCCCGCCCGAACCCCACGGATACATCACGCAAGGGATGGATGACGCCATTCGTGCGTTTCAGGGGGAGGAAGGCTTAAAGGTCGATGGCTATCTTCTGCCAGGCGGTGAAACGGAGGCCGCGTTGAAAAAAACGATGCGTGAACCCGCCGCGCGCGAAACGCCGGAAAAACCGCGGGCGGAATCCGCCCCCCTTTCCTTTGTCAACCCGCTGGCGGCGAAAAGGGACGAAGAGGCGGAAGACTCCCGTCCCGTGGAATATGATGCGAGCGGGCGGATGATCCGGCCCGAAGAAAAGGCTCCCGCCTTTGCCCTTTCCCAAGCCATCCCGCCACCGCGCCGCCCGCGCGAAGAAAAACCGGCCCCCGAAAAACCCGCGGAACTTGACGCGACCGGACGGGTGATACGGGGTTGGGATGACGAGAATATCGTTGCCCTCAACGAACGTGAACATGCGTTTCCTGTTCCCCCTAGAAAACCCTCCTTTGAAGACAGCAAAAATCCGGCAAAAAGCGAAAGTAAAGGTGCGGACAATCAAAATCCGTTTTTACCGAAAGAAAAAACGGATGTATTTGGCAGCAAGGAACGGGCACAGGAATGGAAGGGGTGGGTTGAACACACGGAAACAGACAAAGACCTTTCTCCGGCCACCAAAAAAGCCTTTCGTGAAACATACGCCTTTGAAGGCGGGATGGACAAAGCGCCAAACAGCACGGCCTATGCCGGTATTATGCAGGGCACGTTCGATAGTCTAAAGAAACAGGGATTTGCCGATGGGATTGTTGCCAAGTATGGGAAAGAGGTGAAAGCGGCGGATTTGAGCCAGGCCGATATCCGCGAAGTGTACAAAGCCTATTACAACGAAGCCTTTAAAGGCGCAGCGCGGACAAAGGGCATACCACCCGATAAGGGCTATAAACTGCTGGATACGATCGGGGACCCAGAAGTCGCGGCCGCGTTTGCTGACGTCATCTTCCGGGAAGATTATATGAAAACATCCGAATTGGCGCAAAAGGCGTTGAACGCCGCGTTGCCCACGGATAAAAAAATTCCTCTTGGTGGCGGACCGGGTAGCCAGACCTTTAACGCGTTGCGCACCGTGGCGTCCGACCCCAATAAAAAACGGATCTTTTTGGACCGGCTTGGTGATCTTCGGGATGAAAAATTCAAGACGGAAGGTGATTTAAAGCGGAACGAACATTTCCGTTACAAAAAATAACCTATTCATAAATTTGCTCCGAAAACAGGTCGATATATTCACCCTCACCTATCCGTCCCTTGCAATGGGGCGGATAGGTGATGCTTTGCAGGCGCCAATAGGCAGGGTGTTTCTTGCGCGAAAAGGTGAAGGAACCCTCCCGCTGGCAAACATTCCATTCATTAAGGTCGAGTTCTGCCGTTTCGATCACGCCTTTAAAGATGAAGGCAGCCGGGTTTATTTCGGTGACGATGCCGTCCATCCTAAGATTACCGCCTCTGAATGTGTTACTTTTAAAACGAAAATAACCGTCCTGTCCGCCATGGATGTGATAGACGCCATCCTTTTCATAAACGATAGAATCGCCGAAAAAGTTGTAAGAGGCGCTATAACGATGGGTTAAATTTTCATTGGTGAACAGATGCCGCCCGATCAGTTGGGCGGCCTCCTTCGGATCATTGATGATGGTTTTGGCGGGGGTTTCTTCCGCGAAGACGGGTCCACAGAAAAGCAAAAGAACGAAAAAGCCTATGGTTGTAATTTTCCCCATGGCCAAACCCTAACAGGGATGTTTTAGTTGTTCAATATGGTTTGATCCCCACAAATCCAGACGCGAACAGTTGAAGGGAAGAATTCTTGTTCAGGGCGGAAAAATCGCAGGCTATAAAATCGACTGGGAACCTTTCGAACGGCCTCGATAAACTAAAACGCGCTTACATGGCCTCGTTTACATGGGGCCATGTAAGAACCTATTTGCCGGTCTATCTATTGTGGCTGACCTTAATAACGTTGTTTTATTTCTTGTTTTTAGCGACGGGTGTTATTTATTTCTACTTTCCATATTTAATAGATGGGGATAGTTTTTATAAGAATCATTTCAATGACATTGTTGACGCTTTTGAAAAGGCTGTAGAATTTTTCGCTCTTTTGCTTTTTTTACAAATCCCGTATTTTCTGATTTTCAGGCGGTATAAAAACGCGCTCATGGCGGCGATGTATTTCGTGATGAGCCTGATCGGCGGATATGCTGGGTTATTTTATGTTCTTTCGTTCAAAGTTTTTGATTTTCTTGGCTTATTTTGGTGTCGTGAACCGCTTATGGCATTTTGCAACTGACCATGGAAAAATCGCAGGGTGCAAATTTGACTGGGAACCCGTTGGTCCAATGAATATCCCGGAAAAGAAAAAGGGCGGTTTGAACCGCCCTTTGTTTTTGATTATGGCCCTTTAGGTTCCCTGCGGCGCAGGGCGGCGAGTGCTCCGATTCCCGTAAGAATGAGTGGCAATGTGGAGCCGATCGGAACAGGTGGCGGCGGTGGTGGCGGAGGCGGAGGTGTTACACCGCCGCAATCTTTTATAAAGCCGCCACCGCCACCACCGGGAGGTATTATAAACGGGTAAACCCCCCGTGTTTCCGGGCTGGGATAA
>CAYRDI010000007.1:42467-59705 GCA_964423095.1 uncultured Micavibrio sp. | reverse complement strand
GAAAAGGCCCACCGTTTCAATAGCGGCGATCAATCAATCGTCGATCACATCGTGGGCTTGATCGAAGAAAAAGCGGCGGCTATACAATCATCATCGAAAATAGCCGCAGAATAAGACACGATGGATTATCTCTCAAAACTCGCGCCGATCGCGCAAAGACACAAAGACATTGCCGAACAGATGTCGGCAGGCGGTCTTGCGGGGGATGCCTTCGTCAAGTTGTCCAAAGAATATGCTGAGTTGCAGGACGTCGTTGACCTATACAATGAATACAAGGCGGCTGTGGAAGGACAGGCGGGCGCCAAGGAAATGCTGGCCGATCCTGAAATGGCCGAACTGGCGCAGGCGGAGCTGGACGAACTCACCGAAAAAATTCCCGCGCTGGAAGAAAAAATCAAAATCGCGTTGCTGCCAAAAGATTCCGCCGATACCAAAAACGCGATCGTCGAAATCCGTGCCGGTACGGGCGGGGATGAAGCCGCGCTGTTCGCTGCTGATCTATTCACCATGTATAAAAACTATGCCGCCATTCAGGGCTGGCGCGTGGAAATCATGGACATGTCGGAATCCGACCTTGGCGGTTACAAAGAAATTATTATGACCGTATCGGGCGACAACGTGTTCGCCCGCATGAAATATGAATCCGGCGGTCATCGCGTTCAACGTGTACCGAAAACGGAAACGCAAGGGCGCATTCACACCTCTGCCGCCACCGTGGCCGTTCTTCCCGAAGCCGAAGACGTGGACATCGTGCTTGAAGACAAAGATTTGCGCATTGATGTGTATCGTTCTGGCGGGCCGGGCGGACAATCGGTAAACACCACTGATTCCGCCGTGCGTATTACACACTTGCCCACCGGCATTTTTGTCGCCATTCAGGATGAAAAATCCCAGCATAAGAATAAAGCGAAGGCGATGAAGCTGCTCAAGACAAAGCTGTACGATATGGAGCGGCAAAAACTGGATGCCGCGCGGGCGGCGGACCGCAAGGGGCAGATCGGTTCAGGCGACAGATCGGAACGTATCCGCACCTATAACTTTCCGCAAAGCCGGCTGACGGATCACCGCATTAACCTGACCCTCTATAACCTCGACCAGATCATGAACGGGTCGGGTTTGGGGGAGGTCATCGACGCTCTTGCCACCCAGGCACAGGCCGAACAGCTTGCGAATCTGGACGTATAAAGGGTATTTTGAGCTTGCATAGCTTTAATTATTATGCAAATAAGAGACATGGGTAAAAGTCCTGTATCAGATAAAGTCACTGAGTTTCTATCTGCCTACCCGGGCGATAGTTCGTATAAAGTATCGACGGCTTTTGAATTTCTCCATCTCTCTGATCCACCGAGCAAAGACACGCTTGCTGCCGCCGTGGTTGTTACGCGGGGTAAAGACAATCTGGACACTTTTTTGATTGGAGCTCTTTCCAACATAGAATTGGTGGATGAAGGAAAATCGCAATATATCTATACAGTAAGGCCCGTGAACCAATTGCTCGGTTTTTTGGGTTTAAAACCGGGCTCTTTACCTGTTTGTGACGGCGTTTTTCTTGGGCCGTTGGATATGGAATCGAGCATGAAAATCCTCGAAATTTATCATGCCGTTTTCAAATCAAATCAGGAAAGTTTGAAGGCGGATAGCCTGCGCAAGGCATTTTTGGAAAGCATGGCCCCCGAAGATCCGGTAAAACCGGCACCGCATTGCGATATAGAAATGGGGGCGGATGGCTCCGCCACGGTATTTCGGCCTTCGATTTGGGACAGACGGCCTTCTTAACCGGATTTGCGGCAGAACGGGGTCGTTCTCCGCAATCGTCAAAATCTATTGAATTACAATCGGTTGCTGGGGTGCGCCGGGGCTCTTTTGCGGCCGCCTGGCCGTTATTTGTATAATAATTCCATGGGTTTGGGGCGTTTAGCGACGACTTTTTCAAAGGTGGCCGGTATTACCGGGATCGCTGGCCTTGTTGCTGCAGCGGGACTTACCGAGGATCCCCCCGATCTTCATGATGCGAATTTCGACAATCACGTTCAATCAGGCAATGACATGCCGGGACCGAAGGTTATTAACGGCGTGCCGGGACGTATTCAGGCAAACCCGTTGCCGGATTTTTTCCTTCCGAATTTTATGGATTTGGAAAACACATACAGGAACCCGGCATACAGGCAGGCCGTGCCACAGCCATATGACAGTATCGGGGGTGTCGACACACGCATTGCCATCACGCTTGGCATGCGGGAATACAATCCCGTTTTACAAATGGCGGACTCGCATGGAAGGGGGTTTTGTACGGCCACCATCACCGATATAGAAGGGTTCCATGCGCGGGGGCCGGGAACGATCATTGTCACGGCCGCGCATTGTTTTGATATAAAAGACAAGGATGGGAACGTAATCGGTCAGCGCAGTCCGGAAGATGTCTTTTTCAAGGGTAGCTATATTGATAACCAGGGAGCTTATGAAGAAATATCTTTCCGCGGTGATTCTGTATGGATCAACCCTTTGTACGAAGAAAATGTACGGGCGGATATAGCATACTTCATGGAACACGGTCAGCCCAATGACCTTATTTCCGAGGCGGACAATGCGGTCATTTTTTCAAAACAACTGACACCACAGGAAATTACACCGGCATTTGCTGTGACCACGAGCATGAAGACCAGTCTTGAATTACGGGATAAAATTGCGGAGGCGAAGACCCAGGGCATTAATATAGGTCTAACGGTTGTGGGGCATTCAGGTGACAAACCTTATTTGACCGCCGATCCTGCTGCCATCATTGTGAATGGCGATTTTGATGGAATCAATACAACGGCGGATATTGTTCCTGGTGCCAGCGGCGGGCCTGTCTTTTTCAACAAGGACGGGGAGATTAAAAAAGATGAACAGGGGCACCCCATCCTCGTGGGGATCAACAGCACGGTCAGCTTGGGAACGGATTTCGCTCGTCATTCATACCTGAATTCCGACGCTTTGCAGATGGTGCCTTTCCTTGCCCCTGATGGCGTGGAGAATGATGAATATTGCGGGCAGTCGGGAGAGGTTCTTGTTTCGGATCTTAATATTCGGGTGGAGCCCGATGCCGGCTATCAAAAACTGGCACCGGATGAACAATTCTCTTCCGTCCCTTTACAAAAAGGTACGCTTTTGGATGTGCACGCCATGACACAAAATTCGTTGGGGGAGACATGGGCTTTGGTAACCAGTGAATTCGGAAGAACGGGGTATGTTATCGCAGACAAGGGCTACATTGAGCTGGAGCCCAAGACATGCGTGCACCTGAAACCCTAATCATATTGCGGGCCCGGTTTTTCAAAAATCACAAGAAATCTTGTCCACGCCTCCGTGTGTAGGACGCTATTCCCAGCATGCCGTCGCCATTGGCGACGAGGCGCAGGCGGTTTTGGCATTTTCAGGCTGGTAAGGCCGGACGGGCGTGATAGAACGGCGGCATGACGATCGAAGAAATGCTCCGAAAAATACGGGCGGATTTTACCGCTGGCGGGATCGAAAATCCGGTGCTGGATGCCCGCATTCTGGTGCGGCAGGGGGGGCATTTTTCTGATCTTGACATGATCACGGCTTCAAACACCCCCCTCTCGTTGGAACAGATTGACATTATTGAACAATTTTCGGCCCGCCGTTTGGCGGGGGAGCCTGTTTCCCGCATTCTGGGGGGGCGCGAATTCTATGGCCGGTGGTACCGCGTGACGCCCGATACGTTGGACCCCCGCGCGGATACCGAAACGCTGGTGATGGCGGCCCTGAAACGGGTGCGGGAACGGGGTGCGGATCGTCCCTTGCGGATCCTTGATCTCGGCACCGGCACAGGGTGCATTCTGGTCACGTTGCTCGCGGAATTGTCACATGCCACGGGGGTGGCGGTAGATTTGAATGCGGGGGCCTTGGTCGTGGCACAGGAAAATGCCGCTCTCCACGGGGTTGGAACACGCGCCGATTTCCGGCTGGGAAGCTGGTTTGATCCCCTAAAAGAGGGCGAATCCTTTGACCTGATCCTCTCCAATCCCCCCTATATTCCCGAATCCGAGATCGAATCTCTGGCCTTGGAAGTGCGCAAACATGACCCCTTGATGGCATTGTCTGGGGGGGTGGACGGGCTGGATGCTTATAAATTGATCCTGAAAAACATGAAAAAATATCTTGGCTGTGGCGGGCGTGCACTCTTTGAAATCGGCTCTGGGCAGGAAAAAGACCTTGTACGACTCATGGAAGACTCTATGATGACTCACGAAGAATCATACTCCGATTTGGGCGGTATTCTGCGGGTTGTGGAAATGTCGTGTGGGGAAAAGTGAAAATATCTTGGCACCCCCATTGATCAGACTCGAAACGGCAGAGTAAGGTCACAATAGCTCAAGGCAATTGCTGTCGGTCAATGAGCCGGAAAACCGGGGTAGAGAAGACAGCCTTTTGACATAGAACGGACACTTTTACTATACAACCCGTACGCAAATCAGCTATGGTTGTACTTGTGTATGATTCTGTTGATAAGTTTAAAAACCTCGGCAAATAGAAGATGTTAAGGGAATTTACAGAATGAGACATGGATCACCGAACAGACGCTCCCGCAATAAAGGCCACCACGGCAACAATGGCGGGCATAACAACGGCGCGCGGCGTGGTGCATATAACCGCAACCAGATATTCGACAGCAACGGGCCGGACGTACGAATTCGCGGCACGGCGCATCAGGTTTGCGAAAAATACCTTGCTCTGGCCAAGGATGCATCGTCCTCCGGCGATTTGATTTTGGCCGAAAGCTATCTGCAACACGCCGAACATTACCAGCGCATAATCAATAGCTGGAACGAGGAGTTCCGCGATGTAAACCGTTCCGCGCCGTACGCGCAGCAGCCGCATCAAGGTGCGGATGATGATTTATCCTTGCCCGCCAGTATATTGGGTGGCGATGTTAAAGAAGAATCGGACAATACGGCCGACGATTTAGAGGGGCATGGCGTTACTATGTTGGAAACGGCGTAACACTTTAGTTCTTTCTGTTAATGCATTGATATTATTAAGAAAACGGGCTTATAAAGCCCGTTTTTTTTACCCTGCAAATTTCCGCCATAAATACGATGGCATGCATCCTGCAATCACTCTTTTTCATGTATTTTGAAAAAATTCCGGGCGCGTTTTTGCCACATTCACGCGGGCGGAAGGGGAAAATTAGGGGCTGGCCTGCTATGCTGTAAGGATACGCGAATTTTTCTTTTCGGTATGATCTTTTCGGCCCAATATAACGTACAATCGTTAGAGGTTTAAAAAACAGGGATGCCCATGGACTTCGATCGTTTAACCGAAAAATCAAAGGCCGTATTACAAAAGGCCCAGACACTGGCCATGCGGAACGGGCACCAGTCGCTGGAACCGGAACACCTGCTCAAGGTCATGCTGGAGGATGAGGACGGGCTGGTCGAACGGCTCGTACAGGCGTCCGGCGCAAATGCGCCTCTTTTGAAAAAGGCGACGGAGTCCGCCATTGCCCGTTTGCCGGTGGTTGAAGGGCCGGGTGCTGGCGGATTACGCATCTCAACCGATCTTGCAAAGATTATCGATAATGCCCTGACAATAGCGGAAAAATCGGGTGACAAGTACGTCACACTGGAACGTATTTTTCAGGCAATGGTCATGGCCCCCCGGGCTAGTGAGGTGGGCGGTATTCTGGCCGATGCCGGGATCAATGCCACGGCGGTCAATCAGGCCATCAACCAGATGAGAAAAGGGCGTACGGCCGACAGTGCGAACGCCGAAGACCAGTTCGAGGCCCTGTCCAAATACGCGCGCGACCTGACCAAGGATGCCCGCGATGGTAAACTGGACCCCATCATCGGACGGGATGAAGAGATCCGCCGGACCATCCAGATTCTCTCCCGTCGGACCAAAAACAACCCGGTTCTGATCGGCGAACCCGGCGTGGGTAAGACAGCCATCATCGAAGGGTTGGCTTTACGTATTATAAATGGTGATGTACCTGAGTCACTCAAAGGCAAACGTCTTATGGCCCTAGACCTTGGGGCCATGGTGGCGGGGGCAAAGTTCAGAGGTGAGTTTGAAGAACGCCTGAAAGCCGTTCTAGATGAAATAAAAAATGCTTCCGGGGAGATTGTACTCTTCCTCGACGAGCTGCATACGCTCGTAGGGGCTGGCAAGGCCGACGGGGCGATGGATGCCTCAAATATGTTAAAACCCGCGCTGGCGCGGGGTGAGCTCCACATGGTCGGGGCGACCACGCTGGATGAATACCGCAAGCACATTGAAAAAGATGCCGCGCTGGCGCGACGCTTCCAGCCGGTGTTCGTACCGGAGCCGACGGTGGAAGACACCATCTCCATCCTACGCGGTTTGAAAGAAAAGTACGAAGCGCACCACGGCGTACGTATTACGGACGGGGCGATTGTGTCGGCCGCCACCTTGTCCAACCGTTACATCACGGACCGGTTTTTGCCCGACAAGGCCATCGACCTGGTGGATGAGGCTTCGTCCCGCCTGCGTATGCAGGTGGATTCCAAGCCGGAAGAAATCGACGAACTGGACCGCCGGATCGTACAGCTGAAAATTGAGCGCGAAGCCCTGTCCAAGGAAAAGGATACGGCATCCAAAGACCGGCTGATCAAGCTGGATGAAGAACTCAAGACTCTGGAAAAGAAATCCGCGGATATGACCGGTCAATGGCAGGCGGAAAAGGAAAAGATCAACGCATCGCAAAAGCTGACCGAAGAGCTGGACCGTGCGCGGATCGAGCTGGAACAGGCAGAGCGCAATTCCGATTGGGGCAAGGCGTCCGAGCTGAAGTACGCCAAGATTCCTGAAATAGAAGCGCGGCTGAAGGGCTCCGCCAATCACAACGCGGCCAGCATGATCAACGAAGAAGTCACCGATAGCGACATCGCGGCGGTTGTCAGCAAATGGACGGGCATTCCGGTGGACAAGATGCTGGAAGGCGAACGGGCCAAACTGCTCGACATGGAAAACAAACTCAAAGCCCGTGTGGTGGGGCAGGATGCGGCCGTGAAGGCGGTCTCAAACGCTGTCCGCCGCTCCCGTGCTGGTTTGCAATCGCCGAACCGTCCGATCGGGTCGTTCCTGTTTTTGGGGCCAACGGGCGTCGGAAAAACAGAACTGACGAAGGCGTTGGCAGAATTCCTGTTCGATGACGATACGGCGATGGTGCGCATCGATATGTCCGAATACATGGAAAAGCATGCGGTCTCCCGCCTGATCGGCGCGCCGCCGGGTTATGTCGGGTATGAGGAGGGCGGTGCGTTGACCGAGGCCGTCCGCCGCCGTCCGTATCAGGTCGTGCTGTTTGACGAAGTGGAAAAGGCGCATCCCGATGTGTTCAACATCCTCCTGCAAGTGCTCGATGATGGCCGCCTGACAGACGGTCAGGGCCGTACGGTGGACTTCACGAACACGGTGCTCATCATGACCTCGAACCTCGGTGCGGAACATCTGGTCAATCTGGAAGAGGGCGATGACGTTGAAAAAGCCCGCAAGCAGGTGATGGAGGCTGTCCGTGCGGCCTTCCGCCCTGAATTCCTGAACCGTCTGGATGAAATCCTGCTCTTCCGCCGCCTTGGCCGCGAACAGATGACGGGCATTGTGAATATCCAGCTTGCCTACCTGCATAAACTTTTGGCTGGCCGCCAGATCACGCTGGAGGTGAACGAGGCCGCCAAAAAATGGATTGCGGACAAGGGATATGATCCGGCGTACGGTGCGCGCCCCTTGAAACGCGTGATCCAGACCGAACTGCAAAACCGTCTGGCCGAACTGATCCTGGAAGGCAAGGTGGAAGACGGGGCCAAGGTCAGCGTCGGCGTAAAGGGCGATTCGCTGGATTTTGTCATTACGCCGCCGGGTGCGAAGGCCAGAGCCGCGGCATAACCCCCATGAACGGGCGGCCCGTCATTGTCATGGCCGCCCCTTTACGGTAATTTAGAGGGGTTATTGATTCTCCTCTTGGTTACGGCATGTCCATGCACGTTTTAAAAAAATTCCTGATCTTGTTTTTGCCGCTGTCCGTTCTGGCAGGGTGCGGTACGGTCATAGACGGGCAAACGCAAACCATTACACTATCTACACCCGGCGCGACGGACGCGCTCTGTACGCTGGACAACGGCAACCGTTATCCGGTTCGTACGGGGGAAACCTTGGAAATCATGCGGTCCAACAATGATCTGGTGGCGGATTGTTATGCCTCCGGGAACCGCCATGTCTCAAAAAGAATTCCAAGTGACTACAACACATGGTCCGCGTTGAACGTCACCAACGGCGTTGTGCCGGGAGTTGCCACGGATCATCTCTGGGGCGGTCTTTATGATTACCCGTCCACGGTGGTGGTGGATTTTACCGGTGTTCCTGCAAAAGGGTTCGGTCTTCCGGCCTATCATGACAAGGATGGCCCAAACCCGTATGATCAGGCGATTGAATCTTACGCTCCCGCCGAACCGAAATTGTCCACGGACAACGCGTACCTGAAACGCGGGATCGAAAAGAAAAATTCCTTAAAAGACAGCAATCCGTTCAGCGGCATCGGCCCGTCCGCCGGCGCGCCGGAGATGTCGCCTTCCATGGAAACGGGTGGTGCTGCATCGTCTGTTACGCCAATGCCGGTTCCAAAGGGCAGCACGGCGGATGAATTGACGCGGTCCATGAACCCGACCGTCTTTAATCCATAAACCCGTGACCCAAAATCCCCTTCATTATTTTATCTGTGGCATCGGCGGCAGCGGGATGTTGCCGCTGGCCGTTTTGCTCAAAGGCATGGGGTACCGTGTCTCCGGTTCCGACCGTTCGCGGGAGCAGGGACGCACACCGGAAAAATTCACCTGGATTGAATCGCAAGGCATTACGCTTTATCCGCAGGATGGCAGCGGCGTAAAAGACGGGATCGATGCCGTGGTGATTTCCAAGGCGGTGGAAGACACCGTGCCGGACATCGCCGCCGCCCGTGCTGGTGGCATTCCCATCCTGAAACGCGTGGATGTTTTGATCGACATGTTCAACGCCGCGCAAAAACGGATTGCCATTTCGGGGACAAGCGGAAAAACGACGACCACCGGTATGATCGCTTTTATTTTGAAGGAGGCGGGTTTGGACCCGTCCGTGATGAATGGCGGCATCTTCCGGAATTATGTTGATGAAAATCCTTATTCTACCGCCTTTGTCGGACAAAGCGGCGTGTTCGTTTCTGAAATCGATGAAAGCGACGGGATCGAGGCGGTGTGCCGTTTTTCCCCTGACATCGCGATCATTCACAATATCTCGCTGGACCATCAGCCGATGGAAGAATTGCAAAGGATGTTCGCAGGGTTTCTGGCCAGAACATCGTGCGCCGTTGCGAATGCGCAAGACCCTGTTGTCATGGATATGGTCAAAGGGTTTGGCGGAAAAGTCATCAACTATAGTGCGGGGGTAGAGGATGCGGATATTCGGGCAACGGATATTGTCCCGCGCCCCGATGGAACGGATAGCAAGATCACCGCGTTCGGAAAAAATTTCAATCTGCGGCTGATTGTGCCGGGTGCCCACAATGTTTCCAATGCGCTGGCGGCGATGGCGGCGGCCCATGCGGTGGGCGTTTCGCCTGAACAATCGGCGGACATTTTATCGCGTTTCAAAGGGATCAAACGCCGGATGGATGTGATCGGCACAGTGGGCGGCATCACGGTGATGGATGATTTTGCCCATAATCCCGACAAGGTTGCGGCGACTTTGACGACGCTGAAAGAGTTTTCGGGCCGTCTGTTGATCTTCTTCCAGCCGCACGGGTACGGGTTTTTAAAGGTGGTGGGAAAAGAACTTGCCGAATCTTTTGCGACGCATTTGGGGGCGGAGGATGTGCTGTATCTGGTCGAACCGTTTTATGCGGGCGGCACGGTGGATCGGTCTGTTGGTGCCGCGCATCTTGCCCACGATATTCAATCCAAAGGGCGGAACGCCGTTTTGATGGATGGTCGTGCCGTGATTAAAGACGCGATTTTGCAAACGGCAAAATCCGGTGACCGCGTCATCGTGATGGGCGCGCGGGATGATAGTTTATCGGATTTCGCCCGTGAAATTTTGAATGCGCTGTCTTAATTCTTTCCGAATTTCTTTTCGATCAATGCCAGCGCCGTGCGCATGCCCGTGTCCGCGCCGCCTTGGGCGCGTCCCGCTTTGCCGGATTGTTCCCACGCATAACAATCGAAATGCACCCATGGCACGGAATTATCAATGAATTGTTGAAGGAACAGTCCGCCATGGATGGCACCTGCCTTGCCGGAGCCGATATTGTTGATGTCGGCCACGGTACTTTTCATTTCTTTTAAATAAGGTTGATACAACGGCAAGGGCCAGACCGGATCATCATTCTTTGCTCCTATGTTCCGGATGTCGTCCAGCAAGTCATCCTGATTGGAAAAGAAGGCGGGAACATCAAAGCCGAGCGCGGCACGGGCCGATCCCGTCAAGGTACAAAAATCCATGAGCAGCGCGGGTTTGCTTTCTCCCTCGCACGCGTAGGTGAGCGCATCGGCCACGACTAGCCGGCCTTCCGCATCGGTGTCGCTGACCTCAACACTCAACCCCTTGCGGCTATTGATAACATCGCCGGGCCGGAACGATTCCCCGCCCACACTGTTTTCCGCGGCCGAAATCAACACGCGCAAACGAACGGGAAGTTGTAACCCCATGATGATGTGGGCAAGCCCCAGAACATGGGCCGATCCACCCATGTCTTTTTTCATCAGCAGCATGAAGGGCGGCGGCTTTATATCCAGCCCGCCGGTGTCGAAAACAACGCCTTTCCCCACCAATGTAACGGCGGGGTGATCGTCTTTGCCCCAGTTGATTTCGATCAATTGCGGGCGACGCGGCGATGCTTTTCCCACCTCGTAAATCATAGGGAAATTTTGGGTAATCAATTCCTGATCGACGATGCGAAGAAATGTCCCGCGCCCTTGCTTGGCCACGGCGGCGGCGGCTTCGGCCAGTTCATCCGTCCCCAACCTGTTCGCAGGTGTATTGATTAGTGTTTTGATCAGGCACAACCCTTCGATCATCAACCGCGCACGGGCTTTGTCCACCTTTGCCGGCCATAACAGCGCGGGGAAAGCACTATCCGGCTTGTCTTTCAAATACGGCGTAAAACGATAGCTGGCCAATGCCCAGCCGATCGCGGCCTGTGTAGCATCTCTTTCACCCAAGGATGTTTCGATGCGGAATGCTATGGTTTTCAAAAACGCCGTGGATAGATTTTTCTCCAAATAATCCGCAAGGGATGACAAGGCATAAATGCCAACCGGAATCGCGCAACCGAACAGAATTTCAACAATCGCACCTTGTTCGTTGTGCAGGATACAGACTTGCTTGTCTTTTCCCGCAAAACCGGATTGTTCCATCTGGCGCGAAAAGGATGCAGATGCACGGGCGTGATAATCTTCAAAACCCGCCGCCCCGATCAATGTCACGGGTATGACGGTCTTGTCGGTGGATTCCAGCAGAACAGAATCGGTTTTGTAAAACAGGTCAGCGGTGTTCAGGGCGTTTTTCATGGCGCGATTATGCCATTAAACGGGGGATGTCAAAAGGGGCGGATGCCGCTATTTTTCGGCCATCCGCGATAAAATGCCGCGGGCGGCAGCCACGCCTGTGGACAGGCAGGCCTGTAGCAGATACCCGCCTGTGGGTGCCTCCCAATCCAGCATTTCCCCCGCCACCCACACGTCGGGAATTTGGCGAAGCTGCAAGGTTTCATCCACATTATTCCAATCAATGCCCCCCGCGCTTGAAATCGACCGCTCAATGCCAAAGGGGGAAGTCAGGGTCAGGGGGATTTTTTTAATTGCGTCTGCAAGCATTTCAGGCGCGGCTTTTTGAATGTCCGGGACGGTTTCATAAAGCAAAGCGATGGATACGGGGTTGAGATGCAGCGTTTTTTTAATCCATGTAGAAAATGTTGTCTTGCCACGCGGATTGGATATTTTCCTGATGAGAGTTTCACGATTCATATCGGGTTTCAGATCAATCGTAATTTTTGCCATCCGATTGTTTGCAATATCGTCACGTAAAGCGGATGAAAGCGCATAGATCGCGCCGCCTTCAATCCCATTCCTGTCGATCATGATTTCCCCCTTGATCGCCTTGTCATCGTGATGGATGGCGATGGATTTTAACGGCGTCCCTGCAAATTTTGTTTTGATATGATCCGACCATTCCACCGCAAATCCGCAATTTGCGGCTAAAAAGGGATTGATCCCGATACCGCTGGCGGCAAGGAGGTTTTGCCACATTCCATCTGACCCCAGTGACGGCCACGAAGCCCCGCCAAGCGCAAGGATAACAAAATCAGGCTTTGCACTGACCATTCTGTTTTCTTTTGTATAAAAGAGGAGGTCGCAGTTTTTATCCCATCCCGCCCAGCGATGGTTAGCCGATAGCTTTACCCCGCGTTGGTCAAGGCGGTTCAGGAGAATGCGCAGCAAAGGCGATGCCTTCATGCTTTCCGGGAATACGCGGCCGCTTGATCCCACAAATGTTTTTTGCCCCAAATCCTCGCACCATGCGCGAACGTCTTGCGGTGTAAAGGCGCGGATAAACGGTTCCATGTATTTCCGTGCCGTCCCGTAACGATCAAGGAAAGGCTCCATCGTTTCTGAATGTGTGATATTCAAACCGCCGCGTCCGGCCATCAGGAATTTGCGCGCTGGCGATGGTTTTTGATCGTAAATGTGAACTTCACAATTGTTTTGTGAAAGAATGTCCGCGGCGATCAGGCCGGACGGGCCAGCACCCACGATCACGACCAATGGACGATGTTCAGGACGTGGCATGTTCTGTCATCGTACGATAGGCGTGTGTGAGCGATGCGAGGGTTGTTTCCTTGCTAAACAATTCGTCATAGGTTTTCTTTCCACCTTCGATCAGGCGTGCGCGCAAAGCGGGATTGTCCAGAATGGCGCGGATGTTTTCCGCCAGCACTTTGTCATCATCAATATCGCAAAGCAGGCCGTTGTTGCCATGATCGACATAAGCGGCGGGCCCTGCGGCACGTGCAGCGACCAGCGGGATTCCGGCGTGCCATGCTTCGGCCATCACGGTGCCGAACGGTTCGTAACGGGATGGCAGGGCGCAGATGTCGCATGCCGCAAGTAATGCCGCGCGGTCATTGCGCCAGCCCAGAAAACGGACGCGGCCATCCAGCCCCATACGGGCGCAAATGGATTTATAATCATCAATATTTGGGCCATCCCCGGCAAGCCACAGATAGATGTCCGGCAACCGTTCTGCCGCCTTCAACAATGTTTCCACGCCCTTTTTGGGATGCATGCGCGATAACAGCAACACAACAGCCGCATCATCCGGCGTGTTCAGATCGGCGCGTTCTATTTTCGGTGCCGGGGGAAGCGTTCCAAATGTATGCGCAAGGAAGGTGCGCTCCGGCTTGCCGCTGGCTTCCCCGATATACCGGACGAGGTCACGGGTGACGCCCATGTAATGTGAGGCGTTTTTGTATCGTTTCAAATCGTAATACCCGCCGAACCAGCCGAGCACAGGGATGTTTAAACCGGAAGGTACAAACGATGCCGCGCGTCCCATCCATGCATGGATGAGCGATGGTTTGAATGATTCAACACGCTTTCTTATCAGACGCGGCGCGCGCCAGATTTTATCGAACTTGCTGAATGATAATGTGTCGTATGGAATTTTGAGCGATTGAAAGGTTTCAAGATAATGTTTGTGTGGGCGACAAATGACGTGTTGTTTTATACCCACTTCATGCAACGCCTGAATGGCATCGAGACAGAATGTTTCCGCACCGCCATGTTCCGCACCGGCAACGATATGAAGGATTTTTAGATCGGGCGTAGGGGTTATAAACATAGACAGTTTTAAGCTGTATCTTTTTTAAGAAAGTGGCGAAAATTCACTAGGACGAGGCACCCGCTTCTCTAACACTTCGACTCGTCAATCTCGCCGAAGCGTAAGCGAAGACGGATGGCGGAGCGGGAGGGATTCGAACCCTCGATACGGTATAACCCGTATGACGATTTAGCAAACCGTTGCCTTCAGCCTCTCGGCCACCGCTCCGTACCGGTTCAATCCATGAAATAACAGATGAAGACGCCGCAATCAACCGGAATAAAGCGGCAAAAAGACAAATAAAAACAAAGGGCAAGTTATAGGTGGCGGGAGAGGTAGCCACCCCAGTCTGGCACATCATCAATGGCCGGATAATCATCGATGATCTGGTACAGCCAGCCGGTAGGTGAAGCTCCGCGGAAGATTTTGACCAGAACACAGGCGGATTTGTCCTTGTTGCCACCCTTGGCCACGGAAAGAGTTACCAGATTTTTGCCGCCCATGCCGTCCGCGATGCGGAACTCCGGCTTGGCAATATCGGCAAAGATATGCTTTGAACGGATTTCGACCACGAAGATGATTTGTGCCACGTCATCCGGAACACGGGCGAGTTCACACGAAATAGCTTCATCATCGTTGTCACCGGAACCGGTGGCATCATCGCCGGAATGGTAAATCGCGCCGCTTTGGTCCATCGAATCCTGCGCCATCGGTCCAACGAAATCGATATAATTGCCATCGGCATCGTAAACGAAACAGGATAGATCAAGGTCATGTTGCTGGTTGGTGCCAACAATATGGTCGATGATCGTAGTCTTCTTGGCACGTTCACCCCAATTCATGGCCGCCAGAATACGGTGGCGGGCCTGCATGGTAAACAAAAGCGGTGCGGCGGGTGATGACATGGGTTGAAACCTAATCGATGAAGTCCTGATCTTTGAGCCGTTTATGTTCGGCAAAGTCGGATTTAATGACGAGAACGAGCCCGGCCAGAACGATCAATACACCCGTTGTAGCCAGAAGTTTGTAAAGGAGCGTGGGATCAAACGAAACACCCCAGATCCACAACAAAACCAGCATTGCCCCGAAGACGACGAGGCCGAGCAGGGCGATGACAAGCGCGCGGTGTAAGGTCATGCTTTTTCCCTTTCCATCACAACCAGAAATGCTTCACGTTCAAAAAACAACAGCATCCGGCGCGATTCTTTTTCCATGGTCACCACGCGCCATCCTTGCGCGGCGTTGCGGTTGAGGAAATCTGTAAAGCGTTCGGGATCAACCTTCGAGCTCCCCAGAAAGAGCGAGCCGAGCATGCCCTCACGGTAAAGGATAACCTTATATTCTTTGGTTTGTGTCATGTCGTTATCATAGGGTGGAATATTGGGCGGGACAATATAAGGGTGCTCATAGGAGCAATAGATTAACATTTTATCCGGAAGCGGGCATGCCGTGTCTCGAAAATGGCGTTTTCAAACAATTTTATTAACATAATGCGCATAAGATCTTATCTACAGGCAAACACTACCGCCACGGGTAAAACGATGACAAATTCAAAAGACATGGACTTTTCCGGTATGAAAAACGCTCTTTTCGGAAATGATATCTCTATGGATGCGGCTCTGCTCCTTGTCGACATAGTCAGCATAAATTTTACTGCTAAAGATTTACCGGAGTGGTTCGTGAAAAAACAAGTAAGCGAGGTTATAAAAATTGGCTACCGTGCAAATATAATAAGGCCGCCCGTTTCAAATGAAGATGTGGAGCAACGCTTGCAATTAGCCGGTGCGATGTATGAAAAAATCAAAGGCGGCCCAAATGCTAGGTGGTATTTGGATGAACTGGAAGAATTCTCAGACAATATAGAGCTGATCGTAGATTTGTATGAATGTACCGGTTTTAGAAGCAACTCTGTCATAGACGCCTTAAAAACATTTTATGGCGAAGTCTCTGCGGATGTTGAGAAAAGAAAGCATATTCTGACATTGAGGCCATCCACCGGCCTTACACCCGCGCCCGGTCTTTAATCTGTACATCACCTTTTTAATATAGATTTTCTGACTATGTAAGCCTGCCTATATTCAGGCAATGTTCCATATCAAGGCATCTTTTTGTGCGTACTGTTTGGCAAACTGCCAGATTTTTGCATCCGTATGGGGGCAGGACGGATAGGGCGGCGAATGTCGCGCAGGCTGATGGTATTTTTCGGGGGCCTGATAATCGCCTCTCGTGGATTTAACCACGGAAACAATCCGGACAGGCGTGTCCGGAAAAGCCGCTTTCATGGCTTTAGCAAATGTCCCACTAACGGCACAGGTCCAGATTTCCGAATAGGGGGCCGCATCGAATGTTTTCAGCGTTTCTACCATGGCCGCATGAAAATCCGCGGTATCAAAACCCGGCGGAAAAACATATCCATCGGCCTGTGCACACATATCCTCATACAACGCAGTGATCGGCATCGGCGGTTTTAAAACCACCTGTGCGCCAAGGGATGTCAGTTTTTGAACAACAGGATTTTCTTTTTCGGCGCAAAGGTAAATGTGGGCCTGCTTTCCGGCATCTTTGCATGCATAAACCAACGCCAGTGCGCCATGGCCCATGGTGGTTCCGGCATAATAAAAACGCGAATCCGAAGAATTTTTTACCAATGAAGACAGAGCGCGGCGTTTCGTGCCGCCTGCTAAAAGATCATCACGCAGAACATGTCCGTTTATATGCGGTAAAGGTTCAACGGTAAACGCGTTAGTGTCTTTATTTGCCAAGGCAACAGACGAGCTTTTCAAGGTCTTTGGGCGTTTGTGCGCCCGTGGCCGGATAGCGCGGACAAGCTTTGATTTGATCCATGGTGTCGAGTGTGGTGGCATCCAGATCGCCCATCATGAATTTGCAATCGGCCTTGATGGTCTGGCAATTGGCCCGCGCCGTGTTCACGGAATCGCAGAACGGGCTTTTTCCTTCCTGCGCATAGGCCGTGGTGGAAACGATAAGTGTGATAAGGGCAATCAGAATGTGTTTCATGATAATTTCTTCTTCAAAAGATCGTTGATGATGGCGGGGTTTGCCTTGCCGCCGGTTTCCTTCATGACTTGTCCCACAAAGAAACCGAACAGCTTGTCTTTACCGGCCTTGTATCCCGCGACATTGTCGGGGTTTGCGGCAATGATTTTATCGATGATCGTTTCAATGGCGCCGACATCAGTGATTTGCTTCATGCCCTTGGATTCGACAATCGCGCCGGCGTCTTTCCCGGTGGCATACATTTCGGCGAATACATCCTTGGCGATTTTTCCCGAAATGGTGTTGTCCTTGATCAAGGCGACAAGGCCGCCGATCTGCTTGGCCGCCCCAGGGCTTTCCGTGATGTCCTTA
>CAYRDI010000007.1:27820-42457 GCA_964423095.1 uncultured Micavibrio sp. | reverse complement strand
TCCTTACCGTCTTTGTTGAGAAGGCCGAGCAGTTCATTCAAAATCCAGTTGGCGGCCAGCTTTGCATCGGAATCATTGGCGGCGGATTCATAATATTCCGCGCGGGACTTTTCCGCGATCAGGACAGAAGCATCATACAGCGGTAGACCGAAATCCTTCATGAAGCGGTGTTTCTTTTGATCCGGCAATTCGGGCAATGTTTTTTTGATGCCGTCGACCCACTTTTGATCGAGTTCCAGCGGCAACAAATCCGGGTCAGGAAAATAACGGTAATCATGCGCTTCTTCTTTGGAACGCATGGAACGCGTTTCCATTTTGACGGGATCCCACAAGCGCGTTTCCTGTTTCACCGTGCCGCCGCCTTCAATAATCTCTATCTGGCGTTTGGCCTCATAATCGATGGCCTGTTGCACGGCTTTGACCGAGTTCACATTTTTGATCTCGCAACGGGTGCCGAGGTCTTGGCCAGGCTTACGCACGGATACGTTGACGTCTGCACGCATCGATCCTTCTTCCATGTTGCCATCGCAGGTGCCGAGATAGCGCAGGATCATACGAAGTTTGGAAAGATAAGCGGCGGCTTCTTCCGGCCCGCGAATATCGGGTTCGGACACAATTTCCATCAGCGCGCAGCCCGAACGGTTCAGATCGACGAAGGATTTCGTCGGGTGCTGGTCGTGCAAGGATTTTCCGGCGTCTTGTTCCAGATGCAGGCGCGTAATGCCGATCTTTTTCGTTGTCCCATCGGCAAGGTCGATTTCGATGATTCCTTTGCCTACGATCGGCTGATCGAATTGCGAAATCTGGTATCCTTGCGGCAGGTCGGGGTAGAAATAGTTTTTACGGGCAAAAACGGAATAATTGTTTACCTGTGCGTTCAAACCCAGCCCTGTGCGCACCGCTTGTTCAACACAGTATTTGTTCAGAACGGGCAGCATGCCCGGCATGGCGGCATCGACCATCGAAACCTGTGAATTCGGCTCCGCGCCGAAGTCCGTGGCGGCACCGGAAAACAATTTGGAATTGGCCGTGACCTGCGCATGGACTTCCATGCCGATCACCACTTCGAATTCTCCTGTTTCGCCCTTTAACAGATAGGTCATTTTACGCTGCCTCTTTTTCGTTTTCCGCTTTTTCGCCAAGCATGGCTGCCACGCTTGCGCTTTGTCCCGTTTCCGCGATAGTCCCGCCATGGGCCACAACGCCTGTGGTAATATGGCGGCGGCGGACATGTTCGCGGTAAATCATGAATACGCCGGACCCCACAATAATGCTGGCACCCAATGCTGTCCAGCCATCAATGCCGCCATTCTGGAACAAAAGGATGCCGAACAGAATACCCCACAAAAGCTGGATATATTGAAACGGCGCGGCGATCGAGGTGTCCACGGTCTGGAAGGCGCGGGAGACGGAAAAATTCGCAAAAACGTGAAAAACCGCGGTGGCCGCAAAAAGCCAGAGATGTTCGACGGCCGGAAGGCGCATTTCCCCTTTGAACAACATCATGGCACCAAACAGGACGGTGGAGACAATCTGACCGTACAAAGAAAAGGCCAGCAAGGGCTCGCCTTCGCCTATTTTTCGCACAATGACGGTGGAACCGGCATAAAAGAATGCCGCCGCCAGAATGCCGAGCGCGGCAGGTTCCAGCGGCACCATCCCGGGGCGGAGTACAATCAAAACACCGATAAAACCGGTAATGATGGCCGCCCAGCGATAGGGGCCTATTTTTTCACCCAGAAAGAAAATAGACATGATTGCCACAATAAACGGGCCGGAGAAGATCAAAGTATAAGACATCGCCATGCCGAGCTTGGTAAAGCCTGTGGTCATGGCAAAGAAAACGCACATCCCCAGAACAGAGCGAAGCAGGTGCAATTTCAGATGCTTTGTCTTAAACGTGGCTTTTAACCCGCCAACACGGCTGGATAGGGCGAGGATCAACGGGGTGAAGAACATATTGATGTAAAAGGCCACCATTTCCGGCGGATAGTGCCCGGCCGCCATCTTGACGAAAACATCGCCGACCGAATACAGGCTGAACCCGAATGCCGACAACGCCATACCTTGAATATTTTTATCCAGATGTCTGAACATAAAAGACGCAAACCCTTTATAAGGCAATACGAAGAAGATTCGTACGAACGGGAAGTTTTTAAGGGCTGATCATGGCTATTTTATGCACGATGCCAGCCTATTTTGTACGGTCGCCTGAAAACCGGGGTCGTCGTACAAAGCCTGCATCGGGTCAGTCACGTTGGGATTATAGGATAGAATGTTCCGAAACAGGTTCGGCCCCTGCATCCGCAGATATTCGCCCAGATTGTTGCCAAGGCATGTGCAGATTTTATTGGGGTTGCCGAATTTGGCGGAATCCGGGTTGGCAAGGCAGGTGTTGGTGTAATGTTCGCGCGCGGGCGTTTCCATGCACGGCGCGTAAATATGCATCAACATTTTGTTATAGGCGGGGCGTGCTACGGTGGGGTCGGTGGACATCATTGCCTGCATGTCTTCCATCGTGAAAAACTGCGTCATGCGTGCGGCGGTACACGCACACATCATGTTTTGTGATTCCTTGCTGAACTGTTCGCTGGGCGGTTGCTGGACGCAGTTTGCAAAGTAGGTATTGGCCGTTTGTTTGTCCACCATTGTCTGGGCGTGTGCGGAAACCGGAACAAGGAACAACAATGTCCATAACAGGTATTTCATCTTTGCTCCTTCTTGCTTGTGTAGATTATACTACGCTGCCTTTTTCATTTTCAACAACTGGGGGATCGCTGTGAAATTGGCCGCGCGTTCGATCGCCCCGCCGGCACGGATAATCGTTTCTTCATCCCACGGGCGGCCGATCAGTTGCAGGCCGAGCGGCAAGCCTTTGGAATCAAGACCCGCCGGCACCGAAAGCCCCGGTAATCCCGCAAGGTTGACCGTCACCGTGAACACGTCGTTCAAGTACATTTTAATCGGGTCATCTTCGTTTTCGCCGATGGCAAAAGCCGAAGACGGGGTGGACGGTGCCAGAATGACATCGCATTTTTTATAGGCTTCGAGGAAGTCGTTAAGGATCAAACGGCGAACTTTTTGCGCCTTGATGTAATATGCATCGTAATATCCGGCGGACAATACATAGGTGCCCACCATGATCCGGCGTTTGACCTCATCACCAAATCCTTGCGCACGCGTTTTTTGATAGGTTTCATTGAGGTCTTTTCCATCAACGCGCAGACCATAACGAACGCCGTCATACCGCGCGAGGTTGGAAGACGCTTCCGCCGGCGCAATGATGTAATAGGCGGGCAAGCCGTATTTTGTGTGGGGCAGGGAGACATCGACAATTTCCGCGCCTTCGGCCTTTAACCACGCAATGCCGTTATCCCAAAGTTTGGCGATTTCGGCATCCAGCCCATCCGGGCGGTATTCTTTCGGAATACCAACTTTCATCCCCTTGACCGATCCGCCAAGTGCGGCCGCAAAATCCGGCACGGCCCGGTCGGCGGACGTTGAATCTTTCGGGTCAAACCCCGACATGGATTTGAGCATCATGGCCGCATCTTCGAGCGTACGGCCAAACGCGCCCGCCTGATCCAGCGAAGACGCAAACGCGATAATTCCCCAACGTGAACAACGGCCATAGGTCGGTTTGATCCCCGCGATACCGCAGAAGGCGGCAGGCTGGCGGATTGATCCACCCGTATCCGTTCCCGTGGCCGCAAGGCAAAGACGCGCTGACACCGCCGCCGCCGATCCACCTGATGATCCTCCGGGCGTTAAATCCGCATTCGACCCGTCATTGCGTTTCCATGGGGAAATCACGTTGCCGTAACCGGATGTGGTGTTCGATGATCCCATCGCGAATTCATCGAGATTGAGTTTGCCGAGCATCACCGCGCCATCGGCAAACAGTTTTGTTGTGACGGTCGATTCATATTGCGGTTTGAATCCTTCAAGGATTTTTGAAGCTGCCGTCGTTTGCACACCCGTGGTGCAGAACAGATCTTTAACCCCGATCGGTGCACCTTCCAGATAACCGGCTTCACCTTTTGCGCGGCGGGCATCGGATGCTTCCGCCTGTTTCAACGCAATCTCCGGCGTTTCAACGATGAACGCGTTCAGGTGGCGGTGGTCTTCCATCGCCTTCAAATGCGCTTGCGTAATCTCTTTGGAGGAGAATTCTTTTTTCTTGAGGCCTTTGACGGCTTCGGCCAGGGTGAGGTTGGTCAGGTTGGTCATATGCTATTATTCCACGACTTTAGAAACGACGAAGAAGCCTTCCATGGCTTCGGGAGCATTGGCGAGAACCGCTTGTTGCTGGCCGCCGTCATTCACCACGTCATCGCGCAGGCGCAATTTGATGTCCACGACATTGGACAACGGTTCGACATTGTCGGTGTTGACCTCGCCGAGCTGCTCCACGAATTTCATAATATTTCCCAGCTTGGCCTGAACGGCAGCAAGGTCGGCCTCGTTCATTTCCAGGCGGGCGAGGGTCGCCACTTTCTTAACGGTCTGGATGTCCATAGATACTCCTCAATGTGATAGGAAATCATTAAACGCCAAGCGCTCAAGACGCAAAGACATTTTATCGTCATGCCCGCTTTATGTGGGAATTGGGATCCCCTCACGGGGCGGGGATGACATTTCTCCCAAATTTATATAGAAAAGGCCCCATGCCCATCGGTCTTTTAAAAGACATCGCAAACACCGCGCCCGCCCATGCCCGTCTCATCGGGCTTGATCTGGGCACGAAAACCATCGGCTTGGCCATCAGTGACGCCGGGCAGGGGATCGCCACGCCGCTCCAAACCATCCGCCGGACAAAATTCGCGGCCGACCTGAATACGCTTGGCAAGATTGTCAGGGAGTATGAGGTCGGCGGGTTTGTTTTTGGCTGGCCGCTCAACATGGACGGAAGCCTCTCCGGTTCTTGTGACCGTGTGCGCTCCTTCGCCGACGAGATGATGAAATATCCACAGGAGCTGGGGATGGAACAGGGGACAGATCTGTGGATTGCCTTGTTCGACGAACGGTTATCCACAAGTGCTGTGCATGATTTCCTGGTCAAGGATGTGGATATGTCCAGAACAAAGCGCGATCAGGTGGTGGACAAGCTCGCGGCCCAACTCATTTTGCAGGGCGCGCTGGACCTTTTGACGAATTTGCGTGGCTGATCGTTCGGCCGATCGAATTTTTGATTTCCTGAAAAACGGCTTCCGGATCAATAAGGTTCTCAACCCAGCGTACGGGTGTGCCATCTTCGCACGCTATCACCGCGCCTCGGAAATCGCCCGCAGGCCCGCGCGGGTCTTCCTCACGTAACTTCAATCTTCGGTTGCTGGTCTGGTACCATTCTGGGTGTAGGGCGTAAGTGATCACATGGGGGTCATGGATGAACGGGCCGTCCACGCCAAACTTGGTTTTGTCCAGCTCTTCGACCGCCATCAGCATACGATGGAATGCTGGCGCATACGATTGGTCAATTTGTAAAAAGGCCTTTTGCCGCGCCGGTGTGTAAACCAGATTCTGTGTGGCATCCGTGGCCATAAAGGTGAGGGGCGCGCCGTGTTTTATAAGGGCGTTTAGGGCCTTGGGGTCTTGATAGGCGTTGAATTCTGCATGGGGCGTGATGTTGCCGACGCGCCCAGTGGGTTTGCCGTCTTTGCCAGGTGGCGCGAGTGCGCCGCCCATGAAGATGATCTGGTCTATTTTATTGATGCTATTGGGATATTTTTCTAAGAGCAGGGCAAGATTGGTCGCCGGGCCCGTTGAAAAGATCATGGTTTTTGTAGGCTGCGCATACAATAGCGTGTTTATCCAGTCTGCCACATCGACCTTCTGGGCCGGATGGGGCGACTCAGGTAAAATAATGCCCCCAACACCATTTTCGCCGTACGCCTCGTCACCGAAAGGGTGCATGCCATCGTATGGAATGTTGACGCCCTCGATGACCGGGAGGTCATCAATCCCAAGCCAATGAAGGAAATTTGCGGCATTGCGGGCGGCATAGGGCTGGCTGACATTCCCGTAAACACTTGAAACGCCGAGGAGATCAAAGCGGTCACGGTGGGCCAGAAGCGTGGCGATAGCCCAAAGATCGTCGCCGCCCATGTCGCCATCGTAAAGAACCGGAGTTTTCATTGTTTCGTCTTATGGTTGATGGGGTGAAAAGAAAAAACCCGCGGCTGCCCAATAGTGTGTAAGTACGGGGCAAACCGCGGGTTTTCGAGACGGACCCTGTTTCTCGGCTACGAGGAGAGGGTTCCGAAACGCATCAGGCTGTGTCCGTTTAATTGCATCCACTCTTTGCCCTCTTCGTAATTACGGGAAATCTTTTCACAGACTTTCCAGAAGTTTTCGGAGTGATCCATATGGCACAGGTGGCCGCATTCGTGGGCGACCACATAATCAAAGGCTTTCGTTGGGGCGAAAATCAGCCGCCAGCTAAAGGAAATACGTCCATCTTCGGTGCAGCTACCCCAGCGGGAGCGCGTGTCCTTGACCTGTACGTCTGTCAGTCGACGGCGTAGCAGAGAGGATTTCTCCAGTGCGAGCTCGGTCAGGCGTTCCCGCGCAAGCTCAATCAGGAATCTTTTGATACGTACAGATGGGTCAGTCTTGTTTGTCAGAACGAGCAGTTCATCCTTCTTCAACTGGATGTCCGTCGTTTTCAGGGCAGGGTTATAAAGCACGATGATTTTGCGGTCGCGGCCCAAAATCGGCAGAATTTCGCCATCCTTGAAGGGGATCTGGCGCGGCAGATCGCGCAGCTTCTCACGAATCCAGTCTTTGTTCTGTTCGGCAAAAAGATAAGCCGTCTTCATGCTGGCGCGTTTGGGCACCACCAGTTGAATCGTACGGCTCTGTGGATCAAGGCGCAGGGCCATGCGCTTGGCGCGCTCGCTGATGGACAATTTCAGGCGCGGGGAGATTTCGGCAAAAGGCAGGCCGAGCCACTCGTTTTCCTGTTCAAAGGAAAAGAGATCCCGTCCGGAGCGTGCACGCGTACGCTCCGCATTCAAAGGTTTTACCCTTCGTTTCATGCCATCCTCTTGCTGATGTCCTGTTTATAGGATAGCACGAACCTAGCCACATTGAAAATAATTGGCAAGAGACAAATGAAAAAATATTTTATCGTATTTTGGTAACAAAATTACGATTTTTTAACTAATTGATATTACAATGCAATTCGTTGATTTTAGGCTGCCAAGGTTAATCCTTGTGGCCGTCCTTCCGCCTTCCATAAATTAGGTGTCTTTGACCAAGTATTGGACGGAATTTCGCTGTAATTCAGACCCTTATCCACAGCCATCTGACGGACAAAACCGGCAATCCGGGGCAAGATTTCTTCCCTGTAGCGGCGGCCTTCAAAGATGCCATAATGTCCCGCCTGTTCTTCCAAATGGTGGAATTTGTACCGCGGCGCAATATTATTACAAAGACGTTGCGCTGCGGATGTCTGGCCCAGACCACAGATGTCATCGCGCCCGCCTTCGACAGTCAAGAGGGCGGTTTTTTTCAGGGCGGAAAAGTCAACTATTTGATCTTGAAACGTAAAATCGCCTTTCTGAAGGCTGTGATTTTTAAAGAAATGGTGGATCGTCCCAAGATAGAATTCAGCCGTCATATCCATAACAGCCAAGTATTCATCGTAAAATTCCATTTTCTTGCCGGCCGATTCGCCATCGCCCCGCCGCAAATCATCATACATTTCAAGGCTGGACCGTACGTGCCGGCCCGGGTTCATCCCCAAAAAGGCTGTAAGCTGGTTATATCCCGGATAAACGTGCCGGCCATAGCCCGCATATCCAAGCGGGACAGTGGCTAGGCAGCTTTTTTTAAACCAGCCCATATCGTGTTCTTCGGCAAAGCGGTTTACGGCGGTCTGGGACACGGTGGTGTCGATGGGGGAGCCCATCAAAGTCATGGAAAGCGGCTGGTTCGGGTCATTCCGCGCGGCCATCAGGGCGACGGCAGATAAAACCAGCGGGCCCGGCTGGCAAACTGCCATCACGTGGGTGTCCGGCCCCAGATGGGCCATATAGTCCTGAATGTAGCCAATATAGTCTTCGTGATCGAATTTCCCTATTTCACATGGAACATCCCGCGCATTGCCCCATTCCGCGACATAAACGTCATGGTAGGGCAACAAGCCTTCGACCGTCCCGCGTAAAAGAGTGGCGTAGTGGCCGGAAAGCGGGGCCACCAGCAGGATTTTTGGGTCATTCCGGTCCGTATCCCGTTTAAAATGAAGCAAGTTGCCGAAATTCTTTGATAAAACGACCTCTTCTGTTACGGAAACATCGTTTTCGTCAATCTTTGTGGTCAAAAGTCCCCAAGCAGGTTTACCACGAAAATGTGCCGCGTGACCAAACATGGCACCAAGGGCCCGGTATTCCGCGGCGAGCGGGTGCAGGCCAACGGAATCAAAAGTCCGCCCCAGCATGGAGGCGCACAGACTGGCCGAGGCCGCCCCGAATTTTTGACACCCTTCCATGGCTTCGTGCATTGCATAGGGGATATCAAAAGCCATGGGGTGCTCCTTTGGTGTGGGAGGAGTATCTTGGGTCTTTTATGTCCTTGAAGATATGCACAGCGCAGCAATATTAGGAAATTGCGGTGGAAAACTGTGTGAATATTGCGGTGTGCCGTACTTAAGCGTCCTGCGGGGCGTCTTTTTTATCCCGTGGCTTGGCGTCCCGTTCTTTCAGCCAGCGGCGGACGGCGGACACGCCGTGCGTATCACGGTTGAACCGTTCGGGGGCAATGTCGGGCAGCAAGGCCAGGTCTTTTTCGGGCACGGGGTCGTAGCCGTCATATTGATCCCGCATGAAGTGGCGGATTCTGGGCATAATGTCTTTGCGCCAACGAGACCCATTGAATATTCCATAGTGTCCGGTTTGCAGCTGGAAGAGGTGGAATTGCTTCCTTTGCGGGATATTGTAGCAAAGATCGTGGGCTGCCGTCGTTTGCCCACGGGAGGAAATATCGTCCAGTTCTCCTTCAATCGTAAACAGGGCCGTACGCTGTATGTCTTGCGGACGAACATCGACCAGTTTCTGGTTCAACGGGTCACGCCATTTCATCTGTCCGCGGGGCAGTAGGTGGCGTTGGAACACGGTATCGATGGTTTGCAGGTAAAATTCGGCCGTAATATCCATGACGGCGTTGTATTCGTTGTAAAATTTGCGGTGGAATTCGGCGGAATCTCCATCGCCCTGGATCAAATGGTGGAAAAATTTCATATGGGCACCAATATGACGGTCCAGATTCATCGACATAAAGCCCGAAAGCTGTAAAAAGCCGGGGTAAACCTTGCGGAAGGCTCCAGGGTAATAGGCCGGTACGGTTTCGATGACACTGTTTTCGAACCAGCTGAAAGGCCGCTCTTCGGCCAGCCGGTTCACGGCGGTCTTGGAAATCCGCGTATCGATCGGCCCGCCCATCAGGGTCATGGAAAGAGGCTGGTTCGGGTCATTTTCGGAGGCCATCAGGGAAACCGCCGCCAGAACCGGCACGGCCGGCTGGCAAACCGCGATCAGGTGTGTACGCGGACCGAGCAGAGCCATAAACTCCCGCAAATAGGTAATGAAATCATCGAGGTTGAACCGTCCTTCGCGCAGGGGCACCTGCCGGGCGTCTGTCCAATCTGTCACATACACGTCATGGTGGGGCAGCAGGGCCTCCACCGTCCCGCGCAAAAGCGTGGCATAATGGCCGGACATCGGGGCCACGACCAGAACCTGCGGGTCCTTGCGCTTGGTGGCACGTTTAAAGTGCATGAGCTGGCAAAACGGCTTTTCGACGATGGTTTCTTCGGTTACATCGACCTTTTTCCCGTCAATCGTGGTGGTGGGCAAATCCCAGGCCGGCTCGCCAAACCGTCGTGTCACGCGCTCGAACACCTCCGCGCCTGCGGCGATTGTCCGCCCAACCTGCGTATGAGAGACCGGATTCCAGGGATTCTGGAACGCGGTGCGCGTCAATTCCGCCGCGATACGGGCGGGGGTCAAGAGGGCGTGCTGGAGATCGTAAAGTTGGTAGAGCATGGTGTATGGCCTATGAAAACCCGTTCATGAGCAGTAATATAGGTTAATTATACACGAAAACAGGCCGCCGTTAAGAGAGGGTTCGCCAGTATGGATCAGGTTTTAAATTTTTTCAGGGCGTTGCATTCCCATATCTTTGATCCGGATCGGTTGCCGGTGGCGGCCGCGGCGTTGGTGGTCGTATCTTTCATCGGCGTTTTGACCGGGCCGGTGATGGGAAATGCCAATCCGTTTTTCTGGCGCACAGTCGATTTTCTGTTCGGCCCGTTGGGCAGCAAGCTCGATAAAACCGAACGAAAGGCCAAAGATCTTATCACCCGCGGGACAATCATCACAATCACCGGCATGGTGCTGGCGTTTTTGGTTGGGCGGGCGTTTTCGGTGTTGTCGTTGGAATATCCCAACTATCTTATTATCGACATTGTTGCCTTAAGCATCATCATGTCGGCGGGGGCTGGGTGGTATGCGCTCGCCCGACTTCATAGGGCCCTTGTTTCTACGGGGTCGGTCAAAGGGGCTTTTTTCACACTGGCCACCACCACGCGGAACAATCTCGCCATGGCGGATGAATATACCATCACCCGCACGGGAATAGGGATGGTAGCAAGATTGCTGGATAAGGGCGTCGTGGGGCCGGTTTTGTGGTACCTGATCGGCGGTTTGCCGCTGGCCTATTTGTATGCAGGGCTGGCGGCGTTGTCCTGGCGGTTTGGCAAAGAGGGGTTTACGAAGGGATTCGGGGCCTCCGCGTTGGCCTTGGAACGCCTGATGGGGTTTGTTCCCAATGTTTTTGCCGGAATTCTGGTCTCCTGCGCGGGGCTTTTGACCCCGACGGCGGGCATGACGCGCTCTTTTATCGGTCTTTTTCACTTTACGAAGGGCGTGGCTCCCTATGAACAGGGCGGCGCGCCGGTTACGGCCATGGCGTGGGCGTTGAAGGTTTCCCTTGGCGGGGCGACCCAAGACCTCGACGGATCGGCCATCAAACGCGGCTGGGCGGGGCCGGATGGCGCCACCGCCAAGCTGGAGGCGCATCACCTCAAACGCGGCCTTTATATTGTGGTCATGGCACATTTACTGCTTCTGGCGGCCCTTTTGATGGGGATTGTCCTGAACGGGCGCGGTTTTTTCGTGTAACGAACCCTTGACTTAACAGGGCAGATTCGCCTATTGTCCGGCTCGATTTTAAGAATTTGCCTATAAGGAAGAGCGCCATGAGCCGCACATGCCAGATTACCGGGAAAAAACGCACTGTTGGAAACAACCGTTCCCACGCTGAAAACAAAACCAAACGCACGTTCGAAGTGAACCTTCAGGACACGACCGTTTATTCGGAAATCCTGAAACGCAAAATTTCGATTCGCGTGACGCCGTCGGGCCTGCGCACGCTGGACCACAAAGGCGGGTTCGATGCGTTTATTCAAGGTACGGCCAAGACGAAGCTGAACCCGGCTTTGCGTCCTTACAAGGCACTGATCGAAAAAGCGATCGAAAAGAAAAAGGCATAAGGGCCTTTTATAGGAATTTAAAGTGCCCCGCCATCGTGCGGGGTTCTTTTTGAAATAAGCCGGATGAAGCGGGGCAGCGCGAACATCCGGCCCAATGGAGAAAACCATGACCAGAAGCAAAAAGAAAAAGCTGCCGCTCCCCGTGCTCGCCCCGACCTTCGATACGAAGATCGATTATCCGAACCATAAATTCGAGGTGACGTATAAAGATCCGAACAGTCATGCGCGGCTGGGCAAACTCACCACACCGCACGGCACAATCGAAACGCCGAATTATATTTTCTGCGGTACCAAGGCGTCGATCAAAAATCTTTCGCCCGTGCAAATGCGAGAGGCAAAGACCGACATTATTCTCGCCAACACGTATCATTTGATGATCCAGCCCGGCGCAGATTTGATTGAAAAAATGGGCGGCCTTCATAAATTTACCGGGTGGGATGGGCCGATGCTCACCGATTCTGGCGGCTTTCAGGTTTTTTCCATGGGGAATGGTTCCTGCGCCGATGAAATTAAGGGACGCAACCGCCATCAACGTGAAAACCTGCTGAAAATCAATGAAGACGGGGCATACTTCCGGTCTTATCTCGATGGGCAAAAGCTCTGTCTCAATCCCGAAATCTCGATGGAGATACAACGGAAGCTCGGCGCGGATTTGATTGTTCAAATGGATGAATGCACGGCGTATCAGGTGACGAAGGACTACACGGCAAAATCGATGGAAATGTCGATGCGCTGGGGCGATCGCTCCTTGCACGCCTTCAATACGATGCATGACGGCAAGCAGGCCCTGTACGGTGTGGTGCAGGGCGGTGTGTATGAAGATTTACGCAAAGAAAGTGCAGATTACGTGCGCTCACGTCCATTCTTTGGTACGGCCGTAGGCGGATGCCTTGGCGGTTCGGACGAAGAAATGTACGGAATTCTGGAATTCACGCGCCCCCACAACCACCCGGACCGCCCGATTCACTTTCTTGGCATTGGCCGGATCAAGGATGTGTTCCAATCCGTGCGTTACGGGATCGATACGTTCGATTGTGTGATGCCCACAAGGATTGCGCGCCACGGCGCGGCGTTGATGAAGGGCGTGCCGGGCGAAAAGATCAACCTGTTCAATGCCAAATACCGTGAAGATTCCAGTCCTCTGGATGAAACGCTGGATTTAGCGTCCTCGCGGAACTTCTCAAAGGCGTATATCCACCACCTGTTAAAGGCGGGGGAGTTGCTGGCTTTCCAGATATTGTCCCAGCACAACGTGGCGGTCATCAATCGCCTGATGCGCGAAGTGCGGGCCGCGATTGCGAACGGCACGCTGGATCAACTGGAAAAAGAATATCTGCCGGATTAAGGGATTTTTATAAAAAAATTAACCCCTTGCAAACCGATCCATGTATAATATCGGAAGAATTGGTTTGTTTTCATGGTCTTAGAATATAAATCACAAATTGGTCTTGAGGCGATTATGCCCGTGCTGGACGAACATGTCGTCTGGTATGGCAAAATCGTCCGTTCTTATTTCGAAGGTCAGGCATTGAACGATCCGCCGCCATCGGTTTTTGAAGACTGGCTGGAAAAGGCGAAGGCCGAAAAGGGCATTCAGGTTGTGACTGCGGAGCGTATTACGAACATTCATGACGGGATGGTGGACGCGGCCAATGATTTCATGGCCAAATTCAAGACCAGCGAAAGGCCGCCATTATCGGAATATAACGAGCTTAGCCGTTATTACGAAGAATTCATTCAGGCCATGCGCCAGATCGAATTGGATCAGGCCATTGAAAACAGCGGTTATGACGAAAAAACAGGCCTTCGTTCCGTGAAGGTCATGGAAACGGACATTGTACGGGAAATGGAACGGCGGGCCAGACGTGGAAATCCGTTCTCGCTCGCGCTTCTAAAAATCAACAATTACAAGGAAGACTGGCGCGGAAAAAAAGACCTCTGCGCTTCCATGGTGTTGCGTATTTCCGATTCCATCAAACAATCCCTGCGTTCCTTTGATGATGCCTATTATCTGGGGGATGAATATTTTCTGCTGTCCTTGAAGCACGCCGATCTGATGGGCGGGCAGGCGGCGCTTGCGCGGATCAACCAATTTGTAACAGCAGCCCATATTCCTTCACCGGATGATCCGTTGGTTGAGGTTTCCGTTTCCAGCGTCATTTGTGAACCTGCCAAAGGGGATCGTCTGGAAGATTTGGTGCTCAACATGAAAAAGGATCTGGAAGGGATCGATCAGAAAGGCACCGTGCTTCAATACAACGAAATGAGCCCGTTGCAGCGTTATCTGAATTCCATGGACAAGAAATAAGGGGTATAGTCCCCTTCATGACCACACAATCAGCCTTCAAAAATCTTCACATTGTCGATCACCCTCTGGTGCGGCACAAATTATCCCGTATGCGCGACGAGGGGTGCCCAACGGGTGAATTCCGTCGCCTTCTTAAAGAAATTTCGCTGTTGCTCGGATATGAGGCGACCCGGTCCCTTGGTATAAAATCCATAAAAATCAAAACACCGATGCAGGAAATGGATGCACCCGTCCTGGATGGCCCGTTGCCAGTGGTTGTTCCGATTTTGCGTGCCGGGCTCGGTATGGCCGAAGGATTGATGGAATTGATTCCCGATTGTGCCGTGGGGCATGTCGGCGTGTATCGTGATGAAAATACCCACCGCCCTGTGGAATATCTTGTGCGGCTGCCGAAATTTAAAAACAATCTCTATATTGTCACCGATCCGATGCTGGCCACGGGTCATTCTGCGGAGCATGTGTTTGATGTCCTGGTCAAAAACGGCATACCGGCCAGCCATATCGTGTTGATGTGTTTGGTGGCGGCACCGGAGGGCGTAAAGGTTTTACAGGAACGCTATGCGGATGTGCCTGTCTTTACCGCGGCACTCGATGACCGGCTGAACGATCGGGCTTACATTTTGCCCGGGCTGGGCGATGCCGGAGACCGTTTGTTCGGCACTTTGTAATCTATTTTAACGCATTGTTATCATTATATAAATTTCTGGCGCTGTGTGGTTAATTTTATCTTAACCGCCCAAGGCTAGTATGATGATAGGGGACCCACAAAACATAAGGA
>CAYRDI010000007.1:11154-27810 GCA_964423095.1 uncultured Micavibrio sp. | reverse complement strand
GCCATGCCCGAAGGCGCGGATCACAAACAGCTTTTCGACCATATGCCGGTGCCGCGCATTCTTGTGCGTCCGGACGGGGACGGTTTTGTGATTGTGACACTTAACCTGAAGGCGCAGGAATTTTTTGGCAAACGCGAAAGTGAAGTGGTTGGCAGGGGATTGGGCGTTATGCTCGATCATGAAAATGCTGACCATATCCTTCATTCGCTGGCTGTCAGCGTCAAACGCAAAAAACCCGTGACCATCCAATCCCTCCCAACCTTTCCGGGCAATGCGCAGGTACCTGGGTTCTGGATCAATCCGGTCATGGATGAACGTGGCGAGGTTACTATTCTGGACATCATCGCCCAGCCGAATTTGAGCGACGATTCCGCCCTGCAACGCGAACGGGACGATGCGTTGCTGCTTTTGACCTCTATCTTCGATGTCAGCGAGGTTGGCATTCTGGTGACCGATCACAACCGCCGGATCGTCAAAGTCAATGACAGCTTCATCCGCATTTACGGCTGGAACCGGAACGATCTGGTAGGAAGTGATTTCATTAACATCATCGCGCAGGATGAACGCGAAGCGGCCCTGAAAAACCACGAAGAGTTTATCAGCGGCGGAATCCGGTCATCGGGTGAAATGAAATTGATCCGGAAAAACAGCAGCCTTGCGAACGTCCTGTTTACGACGGCGACTCTTGAACTCTCTCAAAAAAGGCGGTTTCAGGTCACAACCATCATGGATATTACGCTGCGCAAACAGATGGAATATTCCCTGCGGATTGCCAAGGAACAGGCGGATGCGGCGAACCAGGCGAAATCGGCCTTTCTGGCCAATATGAGCCATGAACTCAGAACGCCGCTCAACGCCATTATCGGGTTTTCGGAAATGATGATCAAGGAAACCTTTGGGCCACTCGGCCACAACAAATACGGCGAATATCTGGATGATATTCACATGAGCGCGAAGCACCTTCTGGAGATTATCAACGAAGTGCTGGATATGTCTAAGATCGAAGCCGGAAAGGTGGAGCTGGACGAACAGGAAATCGATGTCCGCGGGTTGATCGATTCCGTGGTGCGGATCATGGCCAACCGGGCGTTCAACAGCGGGCTGGAAATCAAGGAAGACATAAACCCAAAATTGCCGGTTTTGTTTGCCGATGCGCGCCTGGTTCGCCAGATTTTGATCAACCTTATTACCAATGCCATCAAATATTCGCACAAAAGCGGCACCATCGACGTGGTTGCCAAGTTAGACGAACAGAACAACATGCTTTTAATTGTGCGTGATTACGGCGTGGGTATCCCCAAGGACCGCATCCGCGAGGCGATGGAGCCTTTCGGGCAGATTCACGATCCCACGCGCAGCAATACGCAACAGGGAACGGGTCTTGGGCTGCCTTTGACCAAAGCCATGGCGGAATTGCATGGCGGCGAACTCGGCCTGAAATCCGACACTGGTGAAGGCACCGAAGTCACCATCCGTTTCCCGCGTGGCCGTGTCCGCATGAAACCCGTTGAAAACCATGGGAATGTCACCATGGACATCGCCCGTCCGGCAGAGTAATATCCCGATACATTTTTTGGAAAATAATCAGACGAGAGGGCTTATGACCGAACTCGAACAACGCTGCATCAATGCCGGCCTGAAAATGACCGGCCCGCGCAAAACCATTCTGAAAGTCTTGGGTGAATCCGCCGATCATCCGTCGGTAGAAACCGTTTACGAACGGGCCAAGGCCCTGGATTCATCCATCAGCATTGCTACCGTTTACCGGACATTGAACATGCTGGACGAACTGGATCTGGTCACGCGCCATGAATTTAACGAAAGTTTTTCGCGGTACGAAACCAATATGGAACACCATCACCACCTGATCGATCTGGAAACGGGGCGGGTGATCGAATTCCAGAACAAGGAACTGGAAGTATTGAAAGAGCGCATTGCGCGTGAAATGGGGTTCGAACTGGTGGATCACCGTCTGGAACTCTATGGCCGCAAACTGAAAAACAAACCCAAAAAGTAAATGTCAGAATTCCCGATTGAAAGCGTCAACTGCCTGCAGTTTTTTGACAAGGCCGAAGATCCCGATACCTGTAAATGCAAGGGTATCGTGATGAACACCTACGGCACATTACGGCGGAGCGGCGTCAATGAACGTGAAGCCGTGCAGATCGCTACACGGGTTTTGCGCCACCATCATCCCAGCCCAAGCATCGAAGCAAAGACGGTGGTTGAGTGCTGGGTTTTTGAAACATCGCAACGGCAAGCGAATTAAACCATGAGCATCGAGGCGCAGGACACAAGGCTTCCAACCCATGTATGGGTAGAGGCGGAGGTTCGGCGTTTGGCATCGCATGGCCATGGGGTCTATGTTCTATCAAAGGGCGACAAGACCGGCGGCATGGTATTGCAAAAGATCAGCAACATGGAAGGCCAATGTATCTTGTTGGGCCAGCAAAGGGATTTGTTCGGCCGGTTGGTTTGGATCAACGCGTTGCAGGATGATGTGATCGGGGAAAAAGAGGCCGATGCCTATATTGCCCGCGCGCGGGACCGTGATCCGGATTTGTGGGTCATCGAAATTGAAGACCGCAACTTGCAGGCAAGATTGCAGAACTGATCCCGTTTATTCCCACAAAAACAGGTTTGAAAAGATATTGGCGTAATCGTCCGTCCATGGTCGCGCGCCGGTTTGCGTTTGCAAAGGGCCCCAGCCGTAATCTTCGATAAAAGCCGCCACATCCTTATCTTCGCGGGCCGCAACGGCGAATATGCTTGCCGTATATAGCTCGCTGACATCGCCCTTGATTTTGTTTGGACGCCCGAACTTATAATAAAAGGGCATGCCCATTTCCTTAAATGTGGCATCCAGCGGCAGCCGAAGATCAATAAAACGGTTTGAAATATTCATGGCCAGAATGCCGTGCGGCTTTAAAAGCCGTATGTAAAGCGCCATCGCTTCGCGTGTCAAAAGATGCGTGGGGATGTTGTCGGAACTGAACGCATCTAAAAAAATCATGTCGTAAAGCCCGTCCGGCTGTTCTTCCATTTTCAGACGCGCATCGCCGAGGATGACGTTGTAAGGACTGCCGCAATCGGAAAGATAAGAAAAGTAATCACGGTTTTCGGCAATTTTTACGACATCCTTGTCGATTTCATAGAAATCGAAATGGCGTCCTTTCGCGGGGTAACAGGCGACGCTACCCACACCAAGGCCGATCACACCGATTTTTTGCGGGCCTTTCTTTTTGTCCAGCACGGAAAACACGTTCGAAGCCGGTCCTTCGGGGCTGTAATATGTCACGGGGTGATACATGTATTGCGGTGTGCGGAACTGCGCCCCGTGCAATGTCGTGCCGTGAAAAAAGAAATTCATGTTGTCGATGGTGTAAACCTTCATGCTGCCGAAATAGTTACGGTCAAGAGCCAAAAGTTTTTTATTGGTGTTCCAGACGGATGGCTGGAACATCAACAATGCGGCGCAGGCGGTAACGGCAAAGATAAAACGGTTTGGCACCATCAGGAGCAGGAAAAAGAAGGTCCCTGCGACGCCCAGAACCTGTACGGCCCCGTTGTCTGAAAAAAGAACAAACAAGAAAAGTCCGAGGGCCATGGCAATCACAATCAGGTCCAGACTGACTGTTCTTACCGGGCGCATTTTGTCATGCAGGTCGTTAAAGGCGTTCGTAACGACCGGTTGTTTGGCAAGGCCGATCCAGACAATAAAGCCGATGGTGGCAAGCGTGAGCGAATATTCGATCGGTTCTGCAAAGACGAGCGGCGCGACCAGCGCATTGAAAATACCGCCCAGAACGCCGCCCACAGAAATCAACAAAAAGAATTCGGTCAGATGCGATGGGGCGGGTTTGCTTTCCGCCAGTTCCCCATGGCAGAGCAACGCGCAGAAAAAGAAGGTCAGCAGGTTGATGAAGGCCAGCGATATCTGGATCGTTACAAAGCTGGTGATCATCAGGGATAAGATTGTAAAAACGATCAAATAGGGGGCCAGCATCCGTGTGACCGACAACGATATGACCGGATTTCGTGAAAAGGCGATGATGAAAGTGCCTAGGTACAGCGCGAGCGGCAAAACCCACAAAAATGGGGCGGATGTCATATCCGTTGTGATCAGCGTGGTGACGCCGAGCATCAGGCTGGACGGAACGAACGACAGGGCAATCCACACAAAGCGGTTCGTCCATGTCACATGGGTGACGTTTTCAATATCCGAAGGGGGCAGCGGTTTTCGTCCGTTGCGGACCAGCCAGGCGCAGGCCGCCGTCAGGACGATCAAAAGGATATAGCCTGCAAACCAGCTCTGGGTCTGTAGTTTGACGCCGAGCAGAGGTTCTATGAGCACGGGGTAACCGAGCAGGGACAAAAGGCTGCCTGTGTTGCTGACCGCATACAGGAAATAGGGGTTTTCCGAATCTTCATGCCCGCTGGCGGCAAACCAGTGCTGGAACAACGGCGCACTGGCCGCCAGAACGAAGAAAGGGCCGCCGACGCAGGTCAACATAACCGAAAGTTGCCACCAGGCTTGCCCGCTACTTTCCGGCGGCGCGGCATCCGGCGGCAGGGCCAAAGGTAAAACGGCCGTGAAGAGCAGCAGCAGGGCGATGTGTAAGAATGCCTGTGCCCGTAGCGGCAGATAACGCGCGACAAAATGTGCATAGGCGTAACCTGCGAGCAGCATAGCCTGAAAAAACACCATGGCGGTGTTCCAGACAGAGGGACTGCCCCCCAGCAGCGGCAGGAGCATCTTGCTCACCATCGGCTGGACGGAGAAGATCAGGAAGGCACTGGTAAACAAGGTGGCCGCGAACACGGCCAGAACGGAGCGGTGGTTCATGCGCGGAATCGTATCATGGAAGGGCCGCACGGGGCCATTTGGGGCACGCGGCAAACAACCGTTTGACCACAATATTTTCGCCAATCTTCTTGAAATCGGGTGCAAATCATGACATGTAATTGGTACGTTAACGGTACGGATTTATAAGCTATTGATTAAATTATCAAAATTGACGGATTACGCCGTTGTGATCCTCGGCCGGATGGCCGATGAACGGGATCGCCTGCAAACTGCGTCCGGCCTTTCCGCCGGAACGGGTCTGCCCGAACCCACGGTGGCCAAGGTGCTCAAGCTGTTATCGAAGGGCGGGCTGATCGTGTCCACGCGCGGGGTGAACGGCGGATATAAACTCTCCCAGTCCCCCGACGACATCCACATGGCCGCCGTGATCGAAGCCCTTGAAGGGCCCGTCATGCTGACGTCCTGTGTGGATGGCAGCGATGGCTGCTGTTCCCATTCCAGATCCTGTTCGATGAAGGGAAAATGGAACCCCGTGAACGCCGCCATGCAACAGGCGCTAGAGGCTGTCTCGCTGGCCCAGATGATCAAGGGAGGGCGTGTATGAGCTCCATCACCGAAGAAACAATCGATACCGTCAAATCGCTGAACAAATACGAAGCCGGTTTTGAAACCGACATCGAAATGGAATATGCGCCCAAGGGATTGAACGAAGAAATCGTCGCCCTGATTTCCAAAAAGAAGAACGAACCGCAATGGCTGCTTGACTGGCGTTTAAAGGCCTATCGCCATTGGCAAAAGATGCCCGAGCCAGGTTGGGCAAAGCTCGACCTGCCTGAGATCGACTATCAGGACGCATATTATTACGCCGCACCCAAAAACATGAAAAAGCTGAAATCCCTGGACGAAGTCGACCCACGGATTTTGGAAACCTATAAAAAGCTCGGCATTCCGTTAAAAGAACAGGAAGTATTGCTGGGCGTGGAAGGCGCGCCGCAAGTGGCCGTGGACGCCGTATTCGATTCCGTTTCTGTCGGCACGACGTTCCGCAAAAAGCTCAAAGAAGCCGGCGTGATTTTTTGTTCGATCAGTGAGGCCGTAGCCGACCACCCCGATCTGGTTAAAAAATATCTGGGTTCCGTGGTGCCGTTTGCGGACAACAAACACGCCTGTTTGAACAGCGCGGTGTTTACGGATGGTTCATTCGTTTATATTCCGCCCGGTGTGAGATGCCCCATGGAACTATCCACCTATTTCCGCATGAATGCGAAAAACACGGGGCAATTCGAACGCACGCTCATCATCGCCGATAAGGGTGCCTATGTTTCTTATCTGGAAGGTTGCACCGCGCCGATGCGCGATGAAAACCAGATGCACGCGGCGGTGGTCGAATTGATCGCCCATGAAGATGCTGAAATCAAATATTCCACCGTCCAGAACTGGTACCCCGGGGATGAAGACGGGAAGGGCGGCATATATAATTTCGTGACCAAGCGCGGAATTTGCGAAGGGCGCAATGCCAAGATTTCGTGGACACAGGTGGAAACAGGATCGGCGATTACATGGAAATATCCGTCCTGCATTTTAAAGGGTGATAATAGCCAGGGCGAATTTTATTCGGTTGCCATTACAAACAACCGTCAGCAGGCCGACACGGGCACAAAGATGATCCACATGGGAAGCAATACCCGTTCGCGTATCATCGCCAAAACCATTTCGGCGGGGAAATCGGATTCCACCTATCGCGGGCTTGTCAAGATCATGGCCGGGGCCGACAATGCGCGGAATTTTACGCAGTGTGATTCCTTGTTGATCGGGGATCAATGCGGCGCGCATACGGTGCCCTATATCGAAAGCAAGAACAAATCGGCACAGTTGGAACACGAGGCGACCACGTCAAAAATTTCCGAAGATCAGGTCTTTTATTGCCAGCAGCGCGGTATTTCCGAAGAAGAAGCACTCGCGTTAATCGTCAATGGCTTTTGCCGCGAGGTTTTGCAAAACCTGCCCATGGAATTTGCCGTGGAGGCACAAAAGCTGGTCAGTATTTCACTTGAGGGGAGCGTCGGATAATGCAGCAGATACCGGAGCAAAAGCGGCCAAAGAAACAACTGGAATATGTGGACACAGAACTTCTGGGCCAGAAAGAAAACGTCAGGGTTTTTAAAAAGGCGGCCTATGGCTTTGGTGTCGGCATCGGTTTCTTGCTGGTTCTGCCGCTGCTTCCTGATATGGAGGATTCTAAAAAGGCGGGTGATATGGTTGATCTTTTTCACACCATGTCGATCGGCATGATTTTTTATGCAGGGGCCATTACGCTCGGTTACTTTTTCCTGCGTTCGCAAATTAAATTCATCATGTTCGCGTTGAACTGGATTTATTTGCCAACCTTCGGCATCTGGGCGGCTACGCAAGGATACGGCATTTTGACCGGAGGGGGCGGGTCATGAGCTATGCCGCGCTGTTGCAAAAACTGGATGATCTGATTGTTTTGCATCGGCGCAACAACGATATGTGGGTCGATTTTTTTGAAACGGCAAAGGAAAAAATTCAAAAGGACCCCGTTTTTGGTTGTGAATATCTGATGATGGCCTGGCACGGAATTGGCGGATATAACGATGAAAAGATTTTTGACAACAAGGAGGATGAGGCAAAGCGCCGCGCCGTTCATCCCGAACTTTATAAACTGGCGGCGGAGATAAAGAATGATCGACATAAAACAGCTTGAAGCCGAAATTGACGGCAAGAAAATTTTGAAAGGCCTCAACCTGTCCATTGAAAAGGGCAAGGTTCACGCCATCATGGGGCCGAACGGTTCGGGAAAATCTACGCTCTCCTATATCCTTGCCGGGCGCGAGGAGTATGATGTCACTGGCGGTGACATCATCCTGAACGGTGAAAGTATCATGGAAATGTCGCCCGAAGAACGCGCGGCCAAAGGCGTATTTCTGGCGTTCCAATACCCCGTGGAAATTCCGGGTGTGCAGATGACCACGTTTATGAAGACGGCGGTTAATTCGGTGCGCAAGGCACGCGGGCAGAATGAGCTGGATGCCATCGACTTCCTGAAATTGATGAAATCGAAATGCAAGGAATTGGGCATTTCGGACGAGATGATGAAACGCGCCGTCAATGTCGGCTTTTCCGGTGGAGAGAAAAAACGCAACGAAGTTTTACAAATGGCGATGCTGGAACCAACCTTTTGCGTACTCGATGAAACGGATTCCGGCCTTGATATCGATGCGCTGAAAATCGTGGCTGATGGCGTGAACGCGATGCGCGGCGGGGATCGGTCTTTCCTTGTGATTACACACTATCAACGGCTTCTGGATTACATCAAACCGGATGTTGTCCATGTCATGGCCAAAGGCCGTATTGTTAAAAGCGGTGGGCCGGAGCTTGCGCTCGAACTCGAAGAAAAGGGCTACGCCGAATTTCTGGACGAGGCGGCGTAATGGTTTTACCAATCGACCAAATCCCAACATCCAAGGCCGAGCGGTGGAAATACACCAACCTGCCAAGGGCCTTGAAAAACATGACCCTTACACCCGCCGATTTGGGTTGGGGAAAGGGGGGCGCCGCGATGTCCAAAACCGGCCCCGGGGAAAGGCAATACAGCGACACCAATCTTTGGGCGTTGAACACAGATCATCTGAGCGATTGCCGGATCATCACGGACGATGCAGAAATCGATCTGACCGCAAAGGATGGCCAGTGGCTTTCTCCGCGTATTATTATTGATGTAAGAGACAATCAGGCCGTAACAGTATTCGAACGCCAGAATGGGGCGGGCAACTACTGGAAAAACACGGTGGTGGAAATCCGCATGGGAAACAATGCGCGCCTGCGCCATTACCGCATTTTCGATGAAGCCGAAGGGGCTGTTTCCACCGTCTTCACACACACGTTGATCGGCCGCGATTCCACCTATGAATCATTTAATTTCACCCATGGGGCGGGGGTAATCCGCAACCAGATCCACGCCGAATTACAGGGCGAAAACGGGCATTGCGGAATTTCCGGTATCAATCTGCTCCGCGGGAAACAACATTTGGATACAACGATCACGATCGAACATCAGGCCCCGCGCTGCACATCGAACCAGACGTATAAATCCGTTCTGGATGATTCGGCGCATGGCGTGTTTCAGGGAAAAGTCCACGTTCACCGGATCGCCCAAAAAACGGACGGGTATCAGTTATCCAATGCGTTGCTGTTATCACCGACCGCCGAAATGGACACAAAACCGGAACTGGAAATATATGCCGACGATGTAAAATGCAGCCACGGCGCCACCACCGGAAAGCTGGATGACGCACCGTTATTTTATATGCGTGCGCGCGGCATACCGGAGCAACAGGCCCGCGCCTTGTTGATCGAAGCGTTCTGCGGACAGGCGTTAGAAACTGCTAGCGATGAGAATTTTCAAAACCACATACGTGAAAAGACGGGCCAATGGCTGGGCATATTCAGGACATAGGCTATTGCCGCGATGATTTTCCCGTGATGCGGGAAACGATGCACGGCCGGACGCTTGCATATCTCGATACGGCGTCCTCGGCGCAAAAGCCGCTCGTCGTCATCGAAACCATGCGCGATGTGATGAGTTATCATTATGCCAACATCCATCGCGGGCTGTATCAGTTTTCGCAAGTAACGACAGGCGAATATGAACTGGTACGCGAAAAAGTATCCGAATTTATCAACGCTGCCAGCGACGAAGAGATTGTGTTTACGCGCAATTCCACCGAAGGGATCAATCTGGTGGCCGCAAGCTGGGCGCGCCGGAACCTCAAAAAAGATGATGAAATCATCATATCCGCCATGGAACATCACGCGAATATCGTGCCGTGGCAACTGATCCAGCAAGAATGCGGATTTGCCATCAAGGTCATTCCGTTGCTTGCCGATGGATCGCTTGATTTTGCGGCGTTTGAAAGTCTGCTGTCCGATAAAACAAAGCTGGTGTCTATCGTCCATGCTTCCAACGCGCTTGGCACCATCAATCCCGTGGCGCGGATCACGGCACGTGCGAAGGCGTATAACCCGGATATCCGCGTTCTGGTCGATGCTTCGCAAAGCGTTGTGCACGGCGTGGTGGATGTGAAGGAGATCGGGTGCGATTTCCTGGTCTTTACCGGCCACAAACTATACGGCCCCACAGGCGCAGGCGTCTTGTGGGCGAAACAAGAGCTGTTAGAGGCTATGGCGCCCTATCAGGGCGGCGGCGATATGATCGAAACCGTATCGTTCGAAGGCACGACGTATAAAAAAGGTGCGGCGAAGTTCGAGGCCGGAACACCGTCTTTCGTCGATGTCATCGGTCTTGGTGCCGCGATCGATTACGTCCACACCATCGGCCGTAACAACATCATGGCGCATGAAAAGACGTTGCTGGATGTTCTGAGCCGTGAACTGGCCGACGTGGACGGTTTGACGTTTTATGGTACGGCACAGGAAAAGGTCGGCGTGGTTTCTTTTACCGCCGACTGGGCGCAGACATCCGATATTGCGATGATTCTCGATCAATGCGGTGTGGCCGTCCGCACCGGGCATCATTGCTGTATGCCGCTGATGAAAACGCTCGGTATCGCCGGAACGATCCGCGCGTCCCTTGGGCTTTATTCAAACGCAGGCGATATTGACGCGCTGGTGCGCGGCCTGAAAAAGGCGAAGGATTTGCTGACATGACAAAGTTTGAACAGGTGGCCGACGAAGATATGGTGAAGAACGCGGTGGGCGAAGAATACGACGAAATGGCAGAACCGCCGGGCGTGGAAATTGCTGGCCATCCGCTGGCGCGTGAAGCCGTGGCCGCGCTCCGCAAAATTTTTGATCCCGAAATACCTGTGAACGTCTATGAACTTGGCCTGATTTATAAGATCGACATAAAGCCCGCGGATGTGGACGGGCAATTCGATGTATCCGTGATCATGACGTTGACATCGCCCGCGTGCCCGGTGGCGCAGGAAATGCCGAGCTGGGTGCAGGGCGCGATTTTCCCGCTCGATGGCGTGCGCCATGTCGATGTGGAGATTGTGTGGGACCCCGCGTGGGACCCATCAAAAATGGCGGAAACCGCAAAGCTTCAATTAAACATGTTCGTGTAGGATAGACGTATGGAACCGATAAAAATTACAGATGACGCCGCAAACGCGATTCGTGAAAAAACTGCCGCGAAAGACGGCGCGAAGGGCCTGCGCCTGACCATCAAATCCACGGGTTGTTCCGGCCATTCGTATCATATGGAACACGCGATGGGTGAAGACGCGGCGGACGATAGGATTGAAGCCGCGAACGGCGCGGTGCTGTTTATTCCGAAGATCAATAGCTGGATGCTGTTCGGCATGGAGATCGGCTACGAGGACGGAAAAATGGGCAGCGGATTTACGTTTACGAATCCGAATGAAACGGGCCGCTGCGGGTGCGGGGAGAGTTTTACGGTCGAACGCCCCAAAGATTAATGTTGCTTGAGTTGCTTTAGATTCTTCGGTTTTTTAGATCCCTCGACTGCGCTCGGGATGACGGAAGGGTAAATGTTGCCCAAGTTGGTAGAGATTTTTTAGGGGTTATCCGATACCCCGAAATAACAAAGGGCCTCACTAGAGGCCCTTTTTCTTCCTTTTGCTCTACTACGCTTATTAGAAAGTTGTAGGAGCGGGTGCGCCGATATCCAAACCAACTTGCTTGTGATAAGTAGCGCCTGCAAGCTTATCATATGTCGGTGACATTGCATCTAACCCTATAGCATCAGCAGTAATAGCTGCTGTGATCTGTGCGCCCATGGCATCTGTAATTATGTTCATTCTGAAGTCTCCCTCGTTAAAAACTCAACTACTTGCATACGCTTTAAATATTTCCTCTTTCGAGCCATTTGCTTCGTATGCTTTGTATACTTTCTTATACCCCAATTCATCCATGGCGTCAAGAAAATCTGGAAATAACGAAGTTTTAATTAAGTCTTTCACAAATTTACAAACATGAACGATGGAATCCATGTTTTTTGCATGCATTACAGTGGCATACTCCATAACATCTTTGCGGGGATCAGGTGTTTTTACGCCCAAAAGGTCCTGATCGGCCTCTCTCAAAGCCTTAATTAACTGTAAAATCAGCTTGGGCTCAGCCTTGGTAGCCTTTCCGGATACCTGGAGGTAAATTACTCGCGATTCGGGGGAAAACCCGGGATAACCGATGCCTTTAATAACATTGATCGGAATCCGGCCCATTTCGCAAGATTTCAGGAGCATCCGGCCTGTTTCTGTTTCAGAAATGGTCTTCTTAGCCCCTTCGAGGATCTCTTTCCCGTAAGGATGCCCGTAACCGATCTGGCTTCCGCTGGTTTTGCCGGAAAACGTGCCGCCCAACCCTGTTTGTTTATCTTCGGTCATCATACATATCCTTAGGCCATTATCCCCGATTGGGCGGAATGTGCAATGGAATTCAGGACCATTTCGCGGTCCAGAATCGTTACACGGCCCGTGGCGTTGACTTCGATTTTCGCGCGCATGATGTGGCCTTCGGTGTAAATATCGGCCTCCACCGTGTGTTTGTCGAATCCGGCATCATAGCTAACCGACGGCATTTTATGGTTGCGGAGCAGGGCGTCGATGCTGGAGGGTTCCAGCGATTGCAGCAACGGCATGTCATACGGGTTGTTGATGAACACGGTTTCGTCTTCGTCATTGATGACGTGCGACATGAAGAAATCGAGATAATCCACGACCGAGCGTTCATTGAGCAGCAAATGCCCCTTGTCATTCACGGTGTAGATCGGCTCCGCCGTACCATCAAGATAATGGTAACGAAGTCCATCCCCCAGATATTCAAAGGTAAAGGAGGGCAAAGAGGCGAAGTTGGTGAGTTTGAACAATTCCACGCCGTTATAAAACGAGAGCATGGCTTTTTTCACTTCGCTCGTCACCGGCGAGAAAAGGCCAGCGTCGGTCAGGCTGCGGACGCTTTGGATCGTCTTGAGCGTCGTGTCTCTATCGAGGCGTTGCCATTGCATGGAAGGTTCCTGAACAAATCAAATCCACTACATTATCAATGAGCCAGAAAAAAATGCAAATTCTAATTGATAGAAGGGGTTAGAAGGGCGGTATCAGGCAGGATCAGGCTTCGACAAGCGAAAGCGCCTCGGCCAGCACCTGCGGCGTGGCATCGTCGCGGTGGGTATCGACGCTCAAGGTGCGCCGCCATGCCTTTGATCCGCGTTCCCCTTGAAACAGCCCGATCATGTGGCGTGTGATGGATTTCATGGGCGTGCCGTGGTCGCGCGCCTGTTGTTCGATATAGGGAATCATCGCCATCACCACTTCGCGGGAAGAGCGCGGCGCGGGATTCGCAAAGATGTCTCTTTCAAGATCGGTCAAAAGGCCGGGGTTGTAATAGGCTTCGCGCCCGATCATCACGCCGTCAAAGACGCGAAGATGCGCACGCACATCGTCCACTGTTTTGATTTCGCCGTTCACGATGATGTCCAGTTGCGGGTTTTCGTCCTTGATCGCGGCAGGCAGGGCGTAATCGATCGGCGGTTTGGTTCTGTTTTCTTTGGGTGAAAGACCTTTGAGCCACGCTTTGCGCGCGTGAATGATAAAGGTTTTGCAGCCCGCGCCGGCAACGGTTCCGACGAACGCGCGTAAGAAAGGGGCCGGCTCGTAATCGTCAATGGCAATACGGCATTTGACGGTCACCGGAATATTCACGGCCTTGACCATCGATTCCACGCACCGCGCCACGGTATCCGGTTCGGCCATCAAGCAGGCGCCAAAGGCCCCTTTTTGCACCCGTTCGGACGGGCAGCCGCAATTTAAGTTGATTTCATCATACCCGTAATCCGCCGCCATGCGGGCGCATTCGGCCAGATCATCCGGTTCCGATCCGCCAAGTTGCAAGACCAGCGGGTGTTCGGACGGATCGAACCGCAAATGACGGTCACGATCCCCGTGGATCAGCGCGCCCGTCGTGACCATTTCCGTGAAAAGCCGCACGTTCGGCGACAGCAGGCGATGGAAAAACCGGCAATGCCGGTCTGTCCAGTCCATCATCGGCGCGATGCTGATATGCGGTTTTGGGCCCATGTTCACGGTTTCATCCCCTTGAATTTCGCGCACTTTTAGCATATCCAATTAACATTATGGGTAAAAAAATCGTCCTTCTTTTCCTTTTTCTGGCCCTTTTCCCGTGTCTTTCACCCGCCGCCGAACAGGCCGCCGGGGCCGATGAGGCGGCACAGGACGGGCGGTCCATTCAATCTTCGTCCGGCCTGCCGATCCCGCGCTTTGTGTCGCTGTCGTCCGAAAAGGTGTTCGTACGGACGGGCCCCGGACTGCGCTACCCCATCAAATGGGTCTATCAGCGGGAGGGTATGCCCGTTGAGATCACGCAGGAGTTCGATACATGGCGGAAAATTCGCGATGTTGACGGGGATGGCGGCTGGGTCCACCAGTCCATGCTGTCCGGTGACCGCACCGGGATTGTCCGGGGTGCGGAGAATGTGTTCGTGCGCAAGAAGCCGGAGGCCGATTCCGGCCCCACAACCTATCTGGAACCCAATGTTGTGGTCGTTCTTGATGCCTGTGCGGCGGCTTGGTGCAAGGTGACGGCGGACGGCTATTCCGGCTGGATGGAAAGAAAATCTTTGTGGGGTATTTACGATTCCGAGGACTTCGATTAAATTTATAAGGGTGATTCGTTCACTTATCCACAATCAACAAAAACTTTAAGTACGCTTTCCAACCCTCTCGATTCTCTAAATAAAAATCACAGGACATAATGCTCACACATTCTGCAAAAGCCGATGTGGCCATCCGGATTCACACTTCGATTCAGGCTCTCGCGGAGGAGCCCGAAATGGGAACCGACGCGATGAAAGTGCTCATGCTCTATGCAGGGATGCTGATGGAATGTGCGTTTTTGTTCGACAATTGCGAGGAGGCTTTGGAGGGGGCCTTCGCCCGCCTTGCCGAATTGCTGGAATGCGAACCGTATAGCGGTGATTTGGGCGACCGCGTCTTGCCACCTTCCGCGATCATCGATTTCGATGCGGAGCAGGGGCGCAGCCTCGCCCGTGAATTTTTCGAAGACTGGGACGATTGTCCCTATGAATTTCAGGATATGACCCTGTTTTTAATCCAGCAAAGCCTCGCGCGGTGGGAAATGTTCGGTCAAAACAGACGGGAATCTTTCCGCCTTCTGGTGGAGGCGACGTATAAGGCGATGGCGTTCGAACTGGCCGCGCAGGAGCTGTGCGATGCCGTGATTGAACAGAAAATAGGGATTGCGCAATGGAAATTATCCGACAGCGTGGCGGGTCTTGCGGGCTTTTCCGGTTACACCTTGGCCAGTTCCCATGACGGCCGCAACCAGTGCTGCTGGTTCCGCGGATCGGATTTACCGGACCTTTTGGACCAGACCGCCTATGTAATGACGCAAGAAGCCGTGCGCCATGGATTGTGTGCCACCACGGACTGGAGGTTTGGCCTTCCTGCGAACGATACGCCGGCCAATCCGCCCACCGCGTTGATCCGTGAAATCCGCCCCGTGTGCGAAGGATTTTTTAACACGATCGGGATGCATGACCAGAACGATCAGGCCGTTGCAACAGCCAAGGCGGCAGGACGGATGCTGGCCATCGCGGCCGGCGGCAAAAAGCCGGAACTGGAACCCGCGATCGCAAAGCCCCTTGCCATGGCGGCCATAACGGAGGCCTATAAGTCCGCCTGTGTGGAATACGCCTTTATGGCTTGATTCCCCCTATGTATCGGGCTAAGAGTCATTCTTATGTCGATACAGGATACAGTTAAGAAAATCATGGATTTTGTGCCAAAATCTTCCTACAGCTTTGAAGATCTGATTGAATGCGGGAAGGGTAAGTTGTTCGGCCCCGGCAATGCGCAATTGCCTCTGCCGCCGATGCTCATGTTCGACCGCATCGTCAAAATCGCCAGCGAGGGCGGGGCGTTCGAAAAGGGCGAGATTGTTGCCGAACTCGATGTCAAAAAAGATCTGTGGTTTTTTGATTGCCATTTCAAGGGTGACCCCGTGATGCCGGGCTGCCTCGGCCTCGATGCCATGTGGCAGTTGCTTGGTTTTTATCTGGGCTGGACGGGCGCACCGGGATCGGGCCGCGCCCTGGGCCTTGGCGAACTGAAATTCACTGGCCAGATTTTACCGAGCACGAAGATCGTCAAATATGTCATCGACATCAAACGGGTTATCAACCGCAAGCTGGTGCTCGGCATTGCAGATGGCCGCGTGGAAGCGGATGGACAAGTGATATACGAGGCCAAAGACCTTAAGGTCGGCCTGTTTGAAAACCCGTCCGCCGCGATGGCGTAACAGCGTTTTTTTTCGGTGAAGGAGGATCATCTCAACTATTCGCCGTTTCAACATTGACCAGATCAATATCCTATTAATGCTCATTGCGCTCGGCGTGGCGTATGTCATTCCGTTTGAACTTCTTCTTTTCTCCTATGCCTTTTTGGGGCCAGCCCATTACCTGACTGAAATATCCTGGCTGCATGACAGGTCATATTTCGCCGCCCGCAAATGGGTGTGGGCACCGCTTGCCATCTTCGGTGTTTTGGTGACGGCGTTGGGTTATCTCGGCGCGGCCTCGCCGCCGACAGTGTTTCTTTTGCTGACGGCCTGCGCAGCCATTTCGGCGGGCTTTGCGCTTTCAAAAACATGGCACGCGCAGTTCGGCGTTATGGCGGCCATTGGCTTTGCGCTTTATTTGTGCCGCTTTTTCTTTCCGGCGTTTGAGCTTAGTTGGGCGATGTTGCTTCCCACCGTCATCCATATCTATTTGTTCACGGGGCTGTTCATGTTGGCCGGGGCCTTAAAGA
>CAYRDI010000007.1:0-11144 GCA_964423095.1 uncultured Micavibrio sp. | reverse complement strand
GCCTTTGGGGTTATGTTTCTGTGGCTGTTCTATCGGCCTGTTCCACTTTTTTTATCTATTTCGAGCCGATGAACCAGATGTTGTTTCCATCGTTTGTTGATCGCAATCTCGGCGTATTCGATGATCTGACGGATTTCATCGTGGCCAAAACATCCATGGAAGGGCGCGTGAATTCCATCAACGTCCTCGCCTTTCTTTCGTTTGCCTACACCTATCATTACCTGAACTGGTTTTCGAAAACCGAAGTGATCAAATGGCACAAGATTCCCAAACGCCGCTTTGCGGTGATTGCGGTGCTTTATATGGCTAGCATTTCGCTCTACCTGATCGATTTCCGGAGCGGGTTTTTCGTGCTGACATTTTTAAGCCTGACGCATGTCTTGTTGGAGCTGCCGCTGAATGTGCTGTCCATCAAGATGATCGGCGGCAGTATGAAGGAAAGACTGGGGTTGGGAGAGGCCTTAAAAAGTTAGCTCGATCGTATCGGGGAGCCAGACGCGCGATTTTTTGGCGCTCATGATGATGGATTCATGGACGCGGGTTTGAAACAAAAGAAGATCTACCGGATCGCTGAGCATGACTTCAACGTCTTTAAAACCTCTGTCCGCATACATCGCATGGTCGTCCACGGTCACGATGGTTCCCGTGGAGTTTAGTCTTTCCTGCAATTCTCCGTTAAAAACGGCACTGTCAAAATCCAGCGGGAGGTTATGAATCCCGACATACCCGACCTCCGTAATCTCGAAGTTGGGGTTGTGCCGCATGGCATTTAAAAAGATTTGACCGATATACGACATAATAAACTCCTAATTTTCCAATAGAGGTAAAATTGCGTTATGTCAATAACAATTTGAGACTTGGAAAACCAATATACGGGCGTGACTTTAACCCCTTGGTGCCTTAAATATTTCCCATGATGAATACACAAAAACGCGTCGTCATCACCGGTATCGGCATCGTGTCCTGCATCGGCAATGACAAGGATACGGTTCTGGCCGCGCTGAAGGCCGGTAAGTCGGGTATTTCGTTTTCGCCGGAGATGGCGGAGCGGGGATTCAGATCGCAAGTCGAAGGACGGCCGCAGATCGACCTCGAAGCCTCCATCGACAAGCGCGTGCTGCGCTTCATGGGGGCGGGGTCGGCGTATAACCACATCGCCATGGAACAAGCCATCAAGGACGCCGGACTGGAACCGCACGAGGTTTCCAACGATCGCACAGGCATTATCATGGGGTCTGGCGGGCCATCGACGAGCAATCAGGTGGAAGCCGCCGACATCGTCCGCGAAAAAGGGGCCACCAAATGGGTCGGCCCGTTCCGCGTGCCGCGCTGCATGTCATCCACGGCCAGCGCGACAACGGCCACCAATTTTAAAATCAAGGGCGTGAATTATTCCATTTCGTCGGCTTGTTCGACCTCCGCGCACTGTATCGGCAATGCCGCCGAACAAATCCTTCTTGGCAAGCAGGACATCGTATTCGCAGGCGGATCGGAAGAGTTGCACTGGACTCTCTCCTGCCTGTTCGATGCGATGGGCGCGATGAGTTCCAAATACAATGATACGCCTTCCAGCGCATCCCGCGCCTATGATGCAAACCGCGATGGATTTGTGATTGCAGGCGGCGCAGGCGTTGTGGTGGTGGAAGAATTGTCCCATGCGCTTGCGCGCGGGGCAAAAATTTACGCTGAAATCACGGGTTATGCCGCCACATCCGACGGGGCCGACATGGTCGCGCCGAGCGGCGAGGGCGCGGTGCGCTGTATGCGTCAGGCGTTGAAGGGATTGAATTCCCCCATCACCTATATCAACACGCACGGTACATCCACACCGGCGGGCGATATCACGGAGCTGGATGCCATCCGGTCCGTGTTCGGGCAGCTGGAACAGGACATGCCCTATATCGGTTCCACCAAATCCATGACGGGGCACAGCCTTGGCGCAACCGGCGTGCAGGAAGCGATTTATTCCATGCTGATGCTGCAAAACGATTTTGTGGCCCCCAGCATCAACATCGAAAACCTGGATGACGGGGCGGGGAATTTGCCCATCGCACGGCAGCGGATCGACGGGATCAAACATTCCACCATCCTGTCCAATTCGTTCGGTTTCGGCGGAACGAATGCGACGCTGGCCTTATCACGGTACGAGGCGTAGATCATGAATCTTCCGGCCTCCGATATTATGAAAGGGAAGCGCGGCCTCGTGATGGGCGTCGCCAACGAAAAATCCATTGCGTGGGGCATGGCGCATGAATTGCACCGCCACGGCGCGGAAATGGCGTTCACGTATCAGGGCGATGCGTTTGGAAAGCGCGTTAAACCGTTGGCGGAATCTATCGGCGCGACCATGCTGATCGATTGCGATGTATCAAAGGAGGAAGACCTTGATAAGGTTTTTGCGAAACTGGAAAAGGAATGGGGCAGCCTTGATTTCGTTATCCACGCCATCGCCTATTCGGACAAGGAAGAATTAAAGGGACGGTACGTCGATACCAGTCTTTCGAACTTCCTGACATCCATGCATATTTCCTGCTATTCGTTTACATCGGTCATGCGCCGCGCTGCGCCGCTCATGAAAAACGGCGGCTCTGCCGTCACGCTCTCATATTACGGGGCGGAAAAGGCGATGCCCAATTACAACGTGATGGGTGTGGCCAAGGCGGCTCTGGAAGCCTCCGTCCGTTATCTGGCCGCCGACCTCGGCCCCGATTCTATCCGTGTGAATGCGATTTCCGCAGGCCCCATGCGGACGCTCGCGGGGGCCGTCATCGGGTCCGCCCGCACCACGTTCAAATACAATGTCATGACCGCGCCCTTGCGCCGTTCCGTGGAGCTGGAAGAACTCGGCGGCACTGCCCTTTACCTGCTCTCCGATCTTTCGGGCGCCGTTACCGGCGAGGTGCATTACGTGGATTGCGGGTTCAACGCCGTGGGCATGCCCATGCCCGAACAGGTCAAAGGCCTGTTCACCAACGGGGATTAAACCTTAGCCGCTTTTTTTGTTCGACAGGCCCCGCAAATCGCGTTATAGCGGCGGGTGTTTTTATACAAAAAAGGGTGTGTTCATGGAAGATTTTACGAATGCCACGGGCGGCGAGGCAACCGACCTTTTCGGCAAAAAAGTTAAGAAGTATCTTTCCGATGTGCGGTCAGTTACGGGGAACCCTGTCACAGGAAAGCATCCGGTTTGGTTGATTCATCAATCCTTCCCCTTTTCAAAGACCCGCGATGATATCCGCGATGCCGCCTGCGCCGTTCTGGTCAAGGAAGCCCTGTCCAGCGGATTGAACGGTATGGAACGCCACCAATTCGAACTGGTGCTGGATGCTGATAGGCAAACGCCGCTGGCGCGGGCTCTGTCTGCGAATGGGTTAAGTTTTGATGTTTTTATCGACCAGTGCAAAGAGCGTCATGCCAATCTTTTGGCGCAAAGAAATGCTCTGAATGGCACACCGCGTTTGACTTTGCGCGGTTAATTCAACCCACCCGCAAGGTTTTCTAAAATCACATCCGGACAATCGGAAAAGAACCCGTCCACGCCGAGCTTTTGAAGCTGCCGCGCCTGCATGGGGTCATTCACGGTGTAAACCAGCAAAGGTTTTTCCAGATCCATCACATCATCCGCCACTTCGCGTGTCACCAGTCTGGAGCCGAGATTGATGGTGGTGACATCCAGATAGTCCGCAAGGTCTTTCCAGTTTTCCGGCATTTCGCCACCGCCGATCAGAAGGCCGCGTGCATAATCCGGCGCGAGATCTAACGCGGCCTCCAGCGATACGTGCTGAAAAGAAGAGATCAGCAACATCGAAGGATCGTCCCAATATTGGGAAAGATGGTCGAGCGCAATCTCCGCCGTTTCCTTTTCCCGCCCCGGACAGGGTTTGATTTCAAGGTTCAAACCCAGATTGTGTTTCAAAATGACATCCACGGCCTCTTCGAGCGTGGGAATTTTAATGCCGGCGAAGGAATCGGCAAACCAGCTTCCGGCCTCCAGTTGTTTGATGTCTTCGTAATCGGTATGGGCCACCAGTCCCGACCCGTTGGTGGTACGTTCCAGTTCTTCATCATGAAAGATGATCGGCACATTGTCCCGCGTGAGTTTGACGTCGAGTTCCACCCACGCCACGCCAAGGGACGCCGCGGTTTCGATGCTTTCCAGCGTGTTTTCGGGGGCGTAGGCCTTCGCGCCGCGATGGCCGATGACTTTGGGGAGTTTGAGGGTGTTTGTCATAGGGGCAATATAGAAAAATCCGACCCGTCTGTCACCGTTTGTCTATTCGGCCACCGAAAACCCATCCGTGCAGTTTTTTTCAACAAGTTCACAGAACGTGCCGCGTTGGCCATCGGGCAGGGAAAGAACCCGTTTTTCAAGGGCGGGCGTTTGATAATGGGTGTAGCGTTTTTCGGGATTTTTGAAGATGTAGGAAACAAAATCAGCATGGGGAATGAGATATTCGGCACGAAACCCTTCACGGCTTTCCACCCCCCAGCCACAGGTCGTTTCATTGCAAGGGACGATGGCGGCAGAGCCGGGCGAAAAGAACGTGGCCCTGCTACCTGTTTTGTGATTCAGCCAGTATAGGTCATAGTCCGGGTCCTGTGTTTCCCAGTCGCCCGTCGCATCATTGTAAACCCGTATAAAGGTATGCGATTCCAGAACATCGCCGTCCCGCCTGTAGGCAACCACGCTATGAACCTTATATCCGCGTGACTTTAAAATGTCACCCATCAGTGCGCTGCGTGTGGAGCATTCATACGGGGGCGGGGTGGCACGCCGGCCATCCAGAAAAGCTAGAAGGAGTTGATGGTGTTTTAATTTGTCATCCCACACGGCCCTGAATTCTTCATCCACGGCATGGCGTGTGTTGGTGTTCACAAAACGCCGCACCGTATCCATTTTTTCGTGGAAGTTGTTCTTTTCATCCATTCCTGATTTTTTAGCCAGTGTTTCAACAAGCGCGGCGTAACGTGTTTCTTTCAAGTGATCTTGATAGGGGCCGTTTAAGATATAAAAACCGATGCCAAGGGCAGCAAGAACGCAGGCCAGAACCAGCGCGGGTTTGACGTTCTTTTTCATGGCGGCCCTGAACGGGAAAAGATTAACCATGGTGGATTTTAGGAAAGTCTTGCGTTTTTGTCACCGCCTGTTGTAGGAGTTTCATAACAAGCACACAGGGAGATGGCGAATGGCCAAAACAGCGGCGCGTAAAATGATGGATTGGCAGGTCAAAACGGCCGCCAACCGGGCGGAAACCATCGCGGGAGCGGACATTGCCTGGCGCGAAATCGATGAAGTGAAGGGCCGCGGCGTTTTCGCCTTGCGTGATTTCAAAAAGGACGAGGTGATCGAAATCGCCCCCGTCATTCCCGTCTCCAAGGATTCTATTACACAGGACGGCGGCGCACCGGATGGATACCTTCTGGACTGGGACGGCCATTACGAAGACGAAGAATTCTGCATGCCGCTCGGCTATATCATGATGTACAACCATTCGCCGGAAGCCAATATCTGGCTGGATCAGGATTTTGACAAATATACCATGACTGCCCGCGCGCTCCGCGATATCAAGGCCGGCGAAGAGCTTTGCTGGGATTACAATATCGACGAGCTGTGGTGGGAAGAAGACGGCGAATAGGGTATGATGTGGGGGCCAAGGAGGCCCCCATGCTTTATGTGCTTGCCGACATCGCGTACTGGATTGTGATCCTGCTCCATCTTTATTTTGCCGTGCTGGAAATGGCCCTTTGGAAAACGAAGGGGCCAAGGGTCTTTGGTATAAGCCAAGATTTTGCGAACCAGAGCGCGGCACTCGCCTCCAATCAGGGGCTTTATAACCTGTTTCTGGTCGCGGCCTTGCTGATTGGTTTTTTTGCGAATGATTTCGGCGTCAACGCATGGTTCATGATCTATGGGCTGGGCTGTGTGATTGTGGCCGGTATCTGGGGCGGGGTCACGGTCGGCCGTAAGATTTTCTTTGTGCAGGCGGTCCCGGCCATCCTCGCGCTTGGATTGCGAGTGTTATTGCCCTTCAGCCAATAGAGCTTGAAGATCAAGCGGTTCGGAGACCATCCGGAGTTCGCCGTTCGTATCGAAGGGCCATTGGTTTTTTGGTTTGTCCCAATATAGCTCCACGCCGTTTTGGTCTGGATCACGCAGGTAAAGCGCCTCGGACACGCCATGATCGGCCGCGCCATCAAGCGGTATGCCGGCATCGATCACGCGGCGCAAGGCATCCGCCAGCAACGCGCGGGTGGGGTAAAGAATGGCCGTGTGATAAAGGCCCGTGGAACCAGGGGGCGGGGGCGAACCGTCCTTGCTTTCCCATGTGTTCAATCCGATATGGTGGTGATAGTCGCCCGAAGCCAGAAAGGCCGCTTGCCGCCCGTATCGTTGCGTTAGGTGAAAGCCTAGTACCCCGCTGTAAAAACCGATGGCGCGATCAAGATCGGCGACCTTTAAATGGACATGGCCGATCCGTACCCCGTCGGCGATAGGTTTTGTTGTTTGAGTCATGATATTTCCTCTTGGAAAGATATAGGATTAACAACAGGAAAAACAGATGGTTACGCGAAAGTAACAATTAAAAAACCCCGCGCAAGGCGGGGTTTTTTGTGATTTTTTTAAATTACGCGGCGTCTTCGTCGCGGGATTTTTTGGGCCGCTCGGCCGGTTCGCGGGCCTCACCGGTGGCTTGGTCCACGCGTTTCATGGAGAGCTTGATCTTGCCGCGGTCATCGAAGCCGACAACCATGACTTTCACTTCCTGACCTTCAGAAACAACATCCGTGGTTTTGGCCACGCGTTGATCGGCGAGTTCGGAGATGTGCACGAGGCCATCTTTTCCGCCCATGAAGTTTACGAAGGCACCGAAATCCATGATCTTCACGACTTTGCCGGAATAGATCTTGTTGACTTCGGGTTCATCGGTAATCCCTTTGATCCACGCAACGGCCTTGTCGATCGAAGCCTGATTGACGGAGGACACCTTGACGGAGCCGTCATCATCAATGTCAACCTTCGCGCCCGTTTCTTCGACGATCTGGCGGATGACTTTTCCGCCGGTGCCGATAACTTCACGGATTTTATCCGTCGGGATTTTAAAGGCGACCATTTGCGGGGCGTATTCGGAGACGCCTTCACGGGCCTTGGTCATGGCTTTTGCCATTTCGCCAAGGATGTGAATGCGTCCGTCTTTCGCCTGTGCCAGAGCGATCTTCATGATTTCTTCCGTAATGGAGGTAATCTTGATGTCCATCTGGAGGGCGGTCACGCCTTTGTCCGTACCGGCGACTTTGAAGTCCATATCGCCAAGGTGGTCTTCATCGCCCAGAATGTCCGACAGAACGGCATAATCTTTGCCTTCCTTGATCAGACCCATGGCGATCCCCGCGATCGGGCGTTCCAGCGGCACGCCGGCATCCATCATGGACAGCGACGTTCCGCAGACGGTAGCCATGGAGGAGGAACCGTTGGATTCCGTGATTTCAGACACCGTGCGTACCGTGTACGGGAATTTTTCCCCATCGGGCAACAACGGGTTGATCGCGCGCCATGCCAGTTTCCCGTGGCCGATTTCGCGGCGTCCGGGGGAGCCCATACGGCCACATTCACCGACCGAGTAGGGCGGGAAGTTGTAGTGGAGCATGAAGCGGGAGCGGTATTCACCTTCGAGCGCATCGATGATCTGTTCATCCTGACCCGTCCCCAGCGTGGTGACGACCAGTGCCTGCGTTTCGCCGCGTGTGAACAGGGCGGAACCGTGTGCACGGGGCAGAACGCCGACTTCGGCAATGATCGGACGGATGGTTTTCGTATCGCGTCCATCAATCCGTTTGCCGGTTTTCAGGATGGAACCACGAACAACTTCGGCTTCCAACAGGTGGAATTCATTGCCGACTTTTTGTTCGTTCAGTTCTTCGGTAGCAAAGGCGGCGATGGCGGCCTTACGGACTTCACCGACAGCGGCATAGCGTTCCTGTTTCGCCGTGATCGAGTAAGCCTTGGCGACGTCGCTGCCGAATTTGGCCTTGATGTCGTTGTAGAGTTTAACCAGAACCGGGTCTTTTTCGGTGACATCCCATGGGTCTTTGGCGGCCATTTCGGCCATGTCGATGATCGCGTCGATGACTTTCTGGAATTCAGTCCAGCCGGCCATAACGGCACCCAGCATGACATCCTCGGAGAGTTCCTGCGCTTCGGATTCCACCATCAGAACGCCTTCTTTGGTTCCGGCAACGACGAGGTCGAGGTCAGAGCCTTCGGCATCCTGAACGGTCGGGTTCAGCAGGTATTTGCCATCCTTGTACCCGACGCGGCAGGCGCCGATGGGGCCCATGAACGGAATACCGGAGAGGGTGAGCGCACAAGAACAACCCAGCATCGCCACGATATCCGGATCGTTTTCCATGTCGTGTGCCACAACGGTCGCCACAACCTGAACTTCGTTATAGAAGTTTTCGGGGAAGAGCGGGCGGATTGGACGGTCGATCAGACGGGAAACCAGCGTTTCCTTTTCCGAAGGGCGACCTTCGCGTTTAAAGAAGCCACCCGGAATTTTACCGGCGGCATAGGATTTTTCCTGATAGTTGACGGTGAGGGGGAAGAAATCCTGCCCTTCTTTCACCGATTTTGCACCGACAACGGTACAAAGAACGGTGGTGCCGCCCAGCGTACACATCACAGCCGAGTCAGCCTGACGTGCGATTTTGCCGGTTTCGAAAACCAGCGTTTTGCCGGCGAAGTCAATTTCCTTACGGAAGACGTTAAACATTGATAGTCCTTTCTAAATGATTGCAACCCGCGTTCCGGCCATCCGCAACGCAGGGGAGAAAGGACGTTTGATCGTTTAGGGATAATTCGGTGGACAATCGAAAACAGACCCTGTGGGCATCTGTGCTCAACAGTCGACCGGATTATTCGGCCCGGAAATGGAAGCAAACGCCCTCATTCCGGGGTCTTTCATACTAGGAATTCTTAAATCTGTCAAAGTGTTATTGCCGATGGAACCCTATGACGTCCCGCCCGTTTGCGCCATGAAAACAAGCACTTAAAGCAGGAGGCGACAGATGAAAGGCATTCTTTTGTGGTTGGTGGGGATACCGATACCCGTGATCATACTTCTTTACATATTTCATATACTATAAGCCGCTGAACAGAGCGCATTTACAGAGTGTGACAATGTGCCATACTTTCAAAAGGCTTTAATCCTTTTGAGGAGGCGGATATGTCGGACAAAAGCAGTATTCTCGGCTTCATACCCAAAGACAAATACCTGACATGGACCTATATGCTCTTGCTGGTCGCCAGCGCGGGCGGTATGGCACTGGATGTTTTCGGCATGATCGGGATCAACATTCCGCTTGGCGGCGTTTTCGGACTTGCCGGTTTGTGCGGGCTGATTTTGGCCTTGCTGGGCCTTTTTTGTTTTCAAAGAAGATTTCGGGACATTGGAGCAGGCGCACTTTTTATATATTTGCGCATTATTTGCCCTGTTCTTCGTCATCGGGGCGGTGGTGGGCGCGTCACTGTACACATCCCCCATGCTGGCCATTGCCATATCCTTCGTGCTTCGGGTTTGCGGGTTGTTGCTGATCTTCACAGGATTTAACAGTTTCAAACACGGACGCAGCGTCACGAAAGACAATATACGCGAAGAAGTGCAGCGCGCGTTGAGCAGAGCCTGAGCAAAGCACAGATCATCCCATGCTGTATGCCATTCTGGTTTTTACGATTTCGTTGATTTACATCGTGCCGCTCGGCCGGTTGATGTTGCCGGCCGTATCGAAACTGTTCGAACGGGCAGGGATGCTGGAAGATCAGGCCCGTTTCTTTGCCTTTTTGCTCACGGTTTTCCTGTTGGCCCCGACCATTGCACCCACCCCGGACACCATTATTCCGTTGCCGAACCTGTTGTTGGTCGGCATTGCCATTTCGTATCACGAAAACCCGGTGCCATGGTATTTCGAGATTTGGTATTACAGCCTGTTTTTCTTTCTTTGCACCGGTTTTATCGTGTATCTTCAATCGCGTTTCGTGTTCAACAAAAAGGAAAACAAAGTGAATTATCTCGTTCTGCTACGCCACGGCCAATCCCAATGGAACCTTGAAAACCGTTTTACGGGGTTTCATGACATCGATCTTTCCGATCTGGGCCGGAAAGAGGCGGCGGATGCGGGTGCACGGTTGAAAAATCTTGGCGTAAAATTCGATCAGGTTTTTACCAGCACGTTAAAACGTGCGAACAACACCGCCCGTATTGCGCTGGAAAATGCGGGACAGTCCGGTTTGATCAACACCATGATTGCCCACGACGATTTACGGGAACGTGATTACGGTGATTTGACGGGCCTGAACAAGGATGAAACGCGCGAAAAATACGGCGAAGAACAGGTTCATATCTGGCGGCGTTCCTATGATGTCCGCCCGCCGGGCGGGGAATGTTTGCAGGATGTGGTCGAAAAGCGCGTGCGCCCGTATTACGAAGCAAACATCAAGCCTATACTTGATGGCGGGAAGAATGTTCTGGTCGCGGCACATGGAAATTCACTACTCGCGCTGTTGATTATAATCGGTGCCGAAACACCGGAAAGCATCAACAAGGACGAAATGGAAACGGGCGTACCGGTGGTGTTTGAATTGCAGGACGGGAAAATCCTGAAACGCTATACGCTGGCCGACCAAAAAGACGCGGCATAAAAATAAAAAACCCGCATGAAGCGGGTTTTTTTTATGTTTATTTCAAAGAAAGAATGCTGTTCAAATGCTGTGCAACAACATTTCGCGGTGTGGGTAGGAGACGTTGCCCCAAAGTTTCCGTCACTTGATTTTCAATGTAATCGAAACAGGTATCAACCCGCTTTACTGACTCATCAATCTGAGTTTCGAGTGAACCTGAAAAACCGCTTAGGTCTTTAAGCGGGTATTGGCATTTTCTATGAAATTCTCCATTGAGCACGCCAAGTCTAAACGCGCCTGTTTTGGTTTTTGCAAGCTCATCAGGGTGCGTTGCCAAAAGGTCAAAATAGTGGGTGATGTCTTCTGCAATTGTGTAGGCACCTGTTACACCCGCGCCGACACATTTGGAGGTTGCTTGAGGAGATGGATTCGTTTGCGCCTCCTGGCATTCAGAAACAATATAGTCGGC
>CAYRDI010000006.1:0-61064 GCA_964423095.1 uncultured Micavibrio sp. | reverse complement strand
CCATTATCCTTACTCTGATCATCCTCGCTATCGGGTCAATATTGTTTGTTGCCTCACAAAAACCGGATGACTTTCTCTACGAGCGCACCGCAACCATAAACGCTGCGCCATCCGCTATTTTTCCCTTGATAAACAATCTTGGCCAATGGGATCGATGGTCGCCTTGGGCAGAAATGGACCCGAACGCCAAAACGAACTTCAACGGGCCGGATGCCGGCGTGGGTGCCTCTATGGCGTGGGATGGCAATGCCAAAGTTGGCAAAGGCAAGATGACGATTACGCAGAGCGTACCAGACCAAAAAGTCGTTATGCACCTTGTCTTCATCAAACCTCTCAGCGGCGAACAGGACGCCTCCTTCACGCTGGAACCGCAAGGTGCGGGTCAGACGAAGATCACATGGTCTAATTATGGCCGTACCAATTTCATGGGCAAGCTGATGGGGACGATCATGAACTGCGATAAAATGATGAAAAAAACCATGGACCAGGGGTTCACCAATATAGAAGCGGCCGCCGAAAGATAGCGATCCTCTGCAAAAAAACCTCAAGGTCACAGCAAAGTTATTTAGCGTTATAGACGCGGACTTTGTGGGCTTGATGCGCGGCGGGATAATATGTGGACGCGGTTTATGCCCGCATTGTTTCGCCCGTTATGAAACGATACATCCAGATGTGCCAATTTTTCCGTGCCAAGCATGACCTCTTCGAAAAACCGGCCAAGAGTCGGCGTCGTTTTGCTTCCCAGACGACGCTGCACGATCCATTCTAAAATATTCTTGCAATCCATGTGCAGATGAACCGTTGAACCCGACGGTATTTCGCGCAAGGAGCAGGAGACTGCAAACATTTCCGCGATGTCGGAACCACGTGGACGATCAAGTCTGTCTAATTTGTCGATACTTTTGAACCCATCACGTTCAAAACCGTCATGACGGATCAGCCACCCCGCACCGACTTTTGCCGTGCTGTCGCGATAACTGCCATCCGCCCATACAGAATACAAAGCTCCTCTACTATTCATAATCCCATATTCAACAAAATCATGCTTCCGGCGCAACCCTTATTTAAATATGTTTTATTACAACAGGTTATTTAAAAGCCAATACAATCCCCACCTCATATCTTGCATCGCAACAAAACCTTTGCGTTTTCTGCATATCTGCCATTATATTACGTTCTAGCTGAATGATTCTTGCGATGGAGCGTTTTCTTATGGTTGGTGCCGATATTGCCTGGATGCTGATGGCATCCGCCCTCGTCCTTTTGATGACCCCCGGGGTCGCTTTCTTTTACGGCGGGATGGTGCCCGCCCGTTCCGTAATTTCCACGAAACTGCAATCCTTTGCCGCCATGGGCGTTGTCGCCCTGATCTGGGCGGTATGCGGTTATAGCCTCGTTTTCACAGGCTCTGATTCCGATTACGGATTCATCGGCGGTTTCGGTCATGCATTTTTGGCCGGTGTCGGTGTGGAACCGAATGAAGCCTATGGTTCCACCATCCCCCATGTCCTGTTCATGTTTTTCCAATGCACCTTTGCGATTATCACGCCTGCACTGATCACCGGCGCGGTGGCCGAACGCGTGCGGTTCAAGGCGTGGATGTTCATCATGGCGCTGTGGTCCCTGCTCGTCTACGTCCCTGTCGCCCACTGGGTCTGGGGGCCTGGCGGGTGGATTTTTAAAATGGGCGGGCTTGATTTTGCGGGCGGACTGGTCGTCCACATGACATCGGGATACGCCGCATTGATCGCCGCGTTGATGCTCGGCAACCGTGTCGGCTTCAAACCAGAAGACAACAACTCTTTTTCCGCGCTGCTCGTTATGCTCGGCGGGACACTGCTCTGGTTCGGCTGGTTCGGGTTTAACGCAGGTTCCGCCCTTGCCGCCAACGGCCTTGCGGCACAGGCCGCCGGCACCACCATGTTCGCGGCCGCCACGGCGATGACGGTGTGGATGTGCATGGACTGGATTCTGAACGGAAAACCCACCGCGGTCGGCGCGATGGTCGGCGCGGTGGCGGGACTGGTCGCCATCACACCCGCCGCCGGATTTGTCACCATGCAGGCCTCGCTGGCCATCGGTGCCATCGCCGCACTGGCCTGTAACTACGCATGTCGGATCGTCAAACAAAAACTGAAGACCGATGACACGGTGGATGTGTTCGCCTGTCACGGCATCGGCGGAACGGTCGGCACCATCCTGACGGCGGTGTTTGCCACAACCTCCATCAACCCCGCCGGGGCGGATGGCTTGCTTTATGGCGGCACGCATCTTTTATACGCCAATGTCATCGGCGCGCTGGCGGTATTGTCCTACACCATCGCCATGACGGCCTTCATTTTCTACGTCGTTGGAAAAGTCATGAAAGTCCGCGTGTCCAAACAGGACGAAGATGCAGGGCTTGATGTCACGCAACACGGCGAACGCGCCTTTGTGGTCAAACGGCCGCCGCTTGGCACACGCACGGCATCGAACGTATCCCCCGCACCCACGAAAAAGGCGGTTTAAAAGAATGATCCTCCTGCAAGAAACGCCCCCTCCGGTTTTGCCGGAGGGGGTTTCTTTCATCAGGAGATCAAAGGGAACAGAAATACGTCTCGTACTTAACCTTTAATGATGCCTGTGGCCGTAATGATTGCCGCGGTCATGGTCCCAGTCATCGTCACGATCATAACGATCGTAATCTCTATGCTTGTGTCTTTTGTATCTGTAATGGTTGTCGTTATAGGAAATGTAGATCCCGTTCCTGTAAAACCCGTTATGGTTCCACACGAAAACAGGATTTGACCTGTATCGATAGGTCGGGCGGGCGTTGTAATAAACAACACGCGTGGGCACGATCTCCCGCCTGTTGTCATGGATGACATAGTCCACGTCTGTTGCGTAATCGGGAATGTCATTTCCCAACCCTTCGCCCACAATCATCCAACTGCCGTCCGGTTGCATACAGGCCGTTCCATACGCGTCTTGCGCACGGTTGCCGATATACACCGTTCTTGTATATTCGCGGCAATAATCGCCGGCCTGCGCCGGTGCGGGCGCAACGGCCGCCGCACCGATCACAAGACCAATACCCATCAAGATCGTTTTTATTTTACGTTCCATGGAATTTCCTCCTTTTTCGCGGGTTCCATGAAATTTTTACGAAGGATTAACCGGAATCCTTCGTGGCCTTGCGAAATGTCACAAAACAATCACACTGTGGCGGATTTTCAATATTTCTTGATTGTGGTGCGGGTGGTCGGACTCGAACCGACACATCTGTTAAGATACCAGATTTTGAGTCTGGCGCGTCTACCAATTTCACCACACCCGCAAACAGGATTTCGTGGTTGATGAGTTTCCTTACACGATAGGAATGCAAAAATCCATGGGAAATTCGCGCGGGGCCTTTTCTTGACCTCAAAAAGGCGTATCATCTATCCCTATGTTATCACTTGTGAAAAATATCCTTTCCCACGACCGTCCGGCCTTTTTTGTCTTCGCTGCGCTCTCGGCCCTCGCGCTGGCGGGGGCTCTGGTGGCGCAATTCGGCTATGACCTTTCCCCGTGCGAGCTTTGCCTGATGCAACGTGCGCCTTTTGTGGCGGTTATCCTTTTGTCCTTTATCGGTCTTGCCTATGGTCGCAAACACCCCAAAAGCGGCGGGGTTCTACTCGGCCTGATCGCCCTCGCCTTTTTCGGAAATTCCGCCCTCGCCTTCTTTCACACTGGCGTCGAACGGCATTGGTGGACATCGTTTTCCGAAGGCTGCACCGTACCGCCGATGAAAGGAAACATCACCGATGTCCTTGCACAAATCGTCGCCAATCCGGTCGGCCGGTGCGATGAGATTCCCTGGACAGATCCGGTCATCGGATTATCGATGGCAAATTATAACGTGCAGTTTTGCCTGATTTTAGGGATGGCCGCGCTCTACGCCCTCAAGCACCGAGCATCATAGCAAAACCCTGAATTCCCATGATTAACATGGCGTAAAACAAAAAGAAGCCGACCGCTTCTTTGGGTGTGCGTTGCTTTTTAAAATTGAACAGGTCGTTAAACATAGCGGGCTCCAGCGTTGAATTATCGCAAAGCAATACACGCTGGAACGCCAATAAGTCAAGGTTTTCTGCGGTTTTCTGCAAAAAAAAACGGGCGATCTAAAATCGCCCGTAAGAACCATAGGGAGGAAAAACCGTTACATACCTAACTTGGAAACATGACTAACAACACGTTCAATGGGACCTTGCGGGGTTTGATCCATCCCGGCATTGACCAGCGCGCCGACGGCCGCACCTTCAAATATCGTTCCTAAAATGCCCATGATCATGTCCTTTCATCTAATTCTGATTTCAGTGTCTCACAAATAAAAGCCGGAATGCAAATTTGGTTAAAACCGGCATGAACACGCAAAAAAACCGGGCGGGAAAACACCCCGCACGGCTATATCGGTTTATCCGAGTGTCCTTAGGTATTTATTTTTTCAGCGTCGTCAGAACGGCAATCGGTACAAGGCCGATCATCACGCTCGACGTATAGGCGAGGTAAACACCAACGCCCACCACCAGAACCGAAAACAGGTCACTGGTCAGATTCCGTCCCGAAAGGATCAGACCGCCGATCATCAGCGTCATAACCGTTCCGATCAGGGAATAGATTCCGCCACCACCGAAGAAAGAACCGGAACCATCTACCACACCGGCCATTCCGAGGAAATGAACCAGCGTCGTCGAAATCCCGACCATCAGCGTCAACGACAGGAAATAGAATACCACGGCATCCCAAGTCGTTCTGTGGTGCGTCACATCAAGTATCTTCCCAAACATAGCAAACCTCCTTTGTTCAACGTTGTTATTTTTGGGTCGTCTTTAGAAACCGGAACCGCTTCCTCCTTCTTCTGAGTCGAGTTCGCTGTCCCAGTACAAGAAGTCACCCCAGCTTTTGTGCAGAAAGTTCGGGGGGAACTTCCGTCCTTTATCCTGGAGTTCGAATATCGTCGGCTGCACCGGCTCCTCGATCGGATACATCCTGCATTCACCGGGCAACTTATGTCCCTTCATGGTGTTACAGGGCCGGCAGGCCGTGACGATGTTCGTCCAGGAAGTCCTGCCTCCGCGTGATTTGGGGATGACATGATCGAACGTCAAATCGTTCGTCTTGTGCCCCTCCCCGCAATACTGGCAATGCCATTCATCACGCAGAAAAACATTAAATCTCGTAAACGCGGGCTTTCGCGCCGCGGGTACATATTCTTTCAATACCAAAACACTGGGAAGTTTAAACTCGAAGGATGGGGAGCGGACCACACGGTCATATTCGGACAAAACGGTCACACTCTCACGGAACATGGCTTTTACAGCTTCTTGCCATGGCCAGACCGATAACGGAAAGTAGCTCAAGGGCCTAAAATCCGCGTTCAGCACCAGGGCCGGACATTGTTCCAAACTTCGCGTCGCTTCCATATCTTCTCCTTTGTCATAGCCCGAGCGGCTCCCGGGGGAGGCCTTCAGGCGGGAGGGTAAAATATGAAGGCCTCGCGCAACATTGATACTTAAATTGTATAGGAAAACTCGGCTGTTACCAACTGTTCTCGACGGCAAAATGGTGCAATGCGATTGCACCCCCGCAAAACATTCATTCACCGAAACATTACAGGATGTTACAAAGCGGCTTTGATTTGTGCGGCTGCTTTAGTAACAGTGCAGCAAATTGACAGAAGTCATTTAAAATCAATGAAAAATGCGAATTATATGGTGCCCAGCACGGTTTGCAAAAATGCCGCGCCGGATTCAATCCCGTCTTCGTCGATACCGTGGGAAAGCCCCCGCGTGATGCCGCCCGTCACGGAAAAACCGTTCGATTCGAGAATCGCCTTGGCGTCCTTATACATCTGCAACGGCACCACCATATCGACATCGCCATGGATCAAATGTACCGGAACCTTGTGAACGCCCGCCCCGGACAACCCTTCCCCGCCGATCAGCGCGCCCGAATAACCAAGGATACCAGCAATCTTTTCGGGGTAACGCGGGCCTTCATAAAGGCTCATCATCGTGCCTTGTGAAAAGCCGCCGAGAACGAGCCTGTCCGCAGCCACATCGTATTTTTCCAGCATGGTATGAATGAATTCATTCAGGATGGGTGCCGCCTGCTCCACACCCTTTTGAACGGATTCGGGCGACCAGTCCTGCAAGGAAAACCATTGGAACCCGACAGGGGCCATATCACACGGGAACGGCGCATCGGGGGAAATGAAAATCGTATCGGGCAACGCTTGCTCCCAATATCGCGCCAGACCGATCAAATCCGCCCCGTTCGCGCCCAGCCCATGAAGCAAAACAACCATGCTTTTTGGCGGATTGCCTGAGGCCGGGGAATGGATATAGGTTTTAAGCGGCATACAACCTCCTGACAAAACTGTAGAAACCATAGGCAAGGAAAGGTTTGAGGGCAAATGCTTTCACACCCGAAAAATCCGCTTGCGCGTTGTTGCACCCGCCATTAATGATAATCACTATCATTTAATAGGAGTCCCTGCACCATGCTCGAAACCGCCATCATCACCTTCCGCGAAGGGCTGGAAATGTTCCTGATCGTCGCCATCATGCTGGCCTATCTGGTCAAAACGGGGCGTGCGCATTTGAAAGAGCCTGTTTACTGGGGCGTGGCAACGGCGGCCCTCATCAGCATTACCACCGGATGGCACATCGCCGAACTGGCCGAAGATCCGCACATGGAAGGCGGGCTTGCCATTGCGGCGGGTATTCTCGTCGCCACCATGACCTATACGGTCATGCGCGCCTCGGCCAATATCCGCACAAGCATCAACAACAAGCTGGAAAACAACGCCCAAAAAGAAGGCTCGGCCGCCCAATGGGGCGTGTTCGGCTTTACCGTCCTGATGATCGCGCGCGAAGGTATGGAAACGGCGATGATGCTGGGTGCCATGTCCGGCACGATGAACCGCGGTAACCTGATTGTCGGGGCCCTGCTCGGTTTTGCCGCCGTAGGGATGATCGGCTACATCTGGATCAAGCAAAGCCACCGCATCAACCTGAAACTCTTCATGCAGGCAACGGGCATATTCCTGATTATGTTCTGCGTTCACCTGTTCATGTACGGGTTCCACGAACTGACCGAGGTCGGGGCTGTCCCTTTCATCGACAATTTCAAATGGCATACCTTGAGCGAACCCTTTGAACCGGGAGAGCCCATCGGGAACCTAATCACTTTTGCCTTGTTGGCAGTCCCGTGTCTGTGGTTAGTGTACTCCTATGCATGGGATCGATATGTTCAACCGAAATTTCCGGCGGCCGCTGAATAAGGCAACAGCCATCCTGCCGCTCATCGCGGCGGGATTATTTTTGATGTTGCCGCTTAACGCCGCCGCACAGGAAGTCACGGCTCCGGCACCTGCACCGGATGCAGCGGAAAAAGAAGCCACGCGGCACATTGTTAAATCCCCGTATGATAATTACCTCAGCCTTTCGTACGAGAATGATCTGATCGGCGATGGCAAAGACCGCTATTACACCAGCGGTGTGCGCGCGACCTATTACAACGTCAACAGCACCGTCCCGCCGATCATCGATGAACTGGCCGATGCCGTTCCCGAATTCAAACTCAATGCCACCACCAGCACATTCTTCTCGCTGGGCCAGAATCTCTACACCCCCTCCTCCATCATCGAAACCACGCCGGACCCCGATGACCGCCCCTATGCGGCGTGGTTATACGGATCCGTCGGGCTTGCCACCCTCACCAAAGACCATATCGACCAACTGGAGATCACGCTCGGCGTGGTGGGGCCGGAGGCTCTGGGAAAACAGACCCAGACCTTCATTCACAAACACATTACCGATTCCCCAAAACCGCAAGGATGGTCGCACCAGATCGGGTTTGAACCAGGCGTGATTTTGTCATGGGAACGCAGATGGCCGCGCGGATTTCACAATGCGTGGACGCTGGATTTCGGGAATGATCTCCGCCTGAACGCCGAACCCAATGTCAATGTCAGTCTGGGAAATGTTTACACCTATGCCGGTACGGGGGTGATGCTGACCTTCGGCCCCCATCAGGATGTTTTACAGGATACGCCGCCCCGCGTGCGCCCCGCCATGTCCGGGACCGGATATTTCGATGTGCCGGAGAACGACTGGAGCTGGTATTTGTTCACCGGTGCCGATGCCCGTCTGATGGCGCGGAATATTTTTTTGGATGGTAACACGTTCAAAGATTCCCCGTCCGTGGATAAAAAGCTGCTGGTCGGCGATGCGGTCGCGGGTGTGGCCTTTACCTTCCACGATTACCGCCTGTCCTATACCGCCAACTACCGCACCAAGGAATTCGACGGGCAGGACAAAGATTCCATCTTCGGCTCCCTCACCCTCACCACCCGCTTTTAATGCCCGCCATTCGGTGATAGGATTGTCGCTGCAGGAGACAATGCCCATGCAGTACGACATCATCCACATTGCCGGAAAACCCCATGTTCTGGTGCCGCTTCATGATTACACGCAATTAAAAAACGGCGAAGGCGATGACGGCCTGCCCGCCGAGATCCTGCAAAAAATAGCGCTGGCGAAAGAACATCCGATCAAAACGATCCGCAAACATCGCGGCATGACGCAAGAAGACCTTGCGGCGGCGTCCGGGTTATCGCGCCCCTATCTGACCGAAATCGAAACGGGCCGGAAGGAAGGTTCCATCCGTTCCTTGAAATCGATTGCCAAAGCATTGGGCGTGCCGCTGGAACGGCTGGCCTGACCCTATCGCCGCGAAAGCGACCCCATCACACCGCGGAGCAATTCACGCGCGATGGTCCGCCCGACCGAAGAGCTTGCGGCACGGATCACGGATTTCATGGCGGCTTCACCAAGCCCTTCGCGCGCACGTCCGGGTTTCGCCGTCTTGGCATTTGCCGCCTCTTCCTGCGCGCTTTGTGCCTGTTTGGTGGCGGCCTCAGCCTTACGGGTCAGTATTTCATACGCGCTTTCACGGTCTTGGGCCTTGTCGTACCTCCCGCCGATCCCATCGGCCCTCATCGCCATCTGCGCGGCATCCGGCGAACAGGGGCCGACCTTTGATTCCGGCGGGCGAATGTAAATACGCCGCACCATGGAAGGCGCACCTTTTTCCTCCAACGTGGACACCAAAGCCTCCCCCACGCCGAGTTCTGGAATGACGGCGTCCACGGAAAAAGCAGGGTTGGCGCGATAGGTCTGCGCCGCTTTTTTGATGAAGGTCTGTTGCTGAGGAGTAAAGGCACGGAGCGCGTGCTGCACACGGTTGCCGAGCTGACCCAGAACGCTATCGGGAATATCTTGCGGATTTTGCGTTACAAAATATATCCCGACGCCTTTTGACCGGATCAAACGCACGACCTGTTCAATTTTTTCAAGCAGGGATTTGGGCGCATCGGTAAAGAGCAGGTGCGCTTCATCAAAGAAAAATACCAGCTTGGGTTTTTCCAGATCCCCCGCTTCGGGCAAATCTTCGAACAATTCCGACAACAACCACAGCAGAAACGTGGAATAAAGACGCGGCGCGTTCATCAGCTTTTCCGCAGCCAGAATATTCACATACCCCTTCCCGTCCATGTCCGTGCGCATCAGATCTGACAATTGTAACGCCGGCTCCCCGAAAAACTGATCGGCCCCCTGATCTTCCAGACGCAGCAGCGCGCGCTGGATGGTCGCAATCGATGGCTTGCTGACTTGTCCGTATTCTTTGGATATTTCCGATGCATTTTCGTGGATTAAATTTAAAAGAGCGCGCAGGTCTTTCAAATCCATCAACAGCAGGCCCTCTTCATCCGCGTGGCGGAAGGCGATGTTCAAAACCCCTTCTTGCGTATCGTTTAATTCCAGCATGCGGGCCAGAAGAACGGGGCCGATTTCCGAAATCGTCGTGCGGACGGCATGGCCTTTTTCCGCATACAAATCCCAAAACGCGACCGGAAAGGCCTGCGTCCTGTAATCGGTAAAACCGATCAACTCATTCCGTTTGGCAATAAAATCCTGCCCCGCAGATGGTTGGCACACGCCACCCAGATCCCCCTTCACATCCGCCATGAACACGGGTACGCCTGCCTTGGAAAAACCTTCGGCCATGGCCTGCAACGTCACGGTCTTTCCCGTACCGGTTGCCCCCGCGATCAAACCGTGGCGGTTTGCGTATTTCAATGGAACGTATTGTTTGAATTCGGTGTTGCCGTTTTCGGCACCGATAAAAATATCATTGCTGCTCATGGGACGGCATTATGCCGCAGTATCGACCTTAGTTCCAGTGGTCGTTGACGCCGCCGTTGCGGTCACATTTTCAGACACCAGATATTTGTATTTGGAGCGCAGGGCCAGAATTTGCTTGATATTGTTGGCTTCCTGCGTTTCGGCATTGGTGTAGAGCGTATTGAACAACGTGGTGGCGTTGTTAAAAAAGCTCTCAAGCTGCTGGCGGGAAGACGAAGAAAGACCGATCCGGCCATACTTGCTGGATTGGAAGGCGTTTCTGCCTGTTTCGAGCAAACTTGCTCCCAGATAATTTCCTATATCTGACATAGTGCTATTATAACGCCCAAAGCGTTAAAATTCCAGAACCAATGGTTAATTCACCATTTTTGTGTCGTGGCGCAGGCTGGGAATCGCTGCTCTTGCCTTATCCACATCCCCCATATCCAGTTGCGCACAGACATATCCCGGTCTATCCCCTTGAATTTCCGCTAAAATTTGCCCCCATGGGGATATTATCATGGAATGGCCGTACGTGGCCCGCCCGCCCTCATGCACCCCAACCTGGGCAGGAGCCAGAACAAACGCACCGTTTTCAATGGCGCGGGCACGGAGCAAAACCTCCCAATGCGCCTGCCCGGTCGGGACCGTAAAGGCGGCCGGGATGGTCAAAATCTGCGCCCCCTTTTGGGCCAGTGTCCGGTACAGGGCCGGAAAGCGGACATCGTAACAAATGCTCATCCCGATCTTCGTACCATCGACCTCCGCCAGAACGATTTTGGTCCCCGCGCGGTTGGATTCGCTTTCTCGGTATTGATCGCCATTGGGCAAATCGACATCGAACATGTGGATTTTGTCATAGGTGGCCACCACGTTGCCGTCTTTACCGAACAGGAACGACCGGTTGGCGAGCTTGCCGCCTTCCACGCGGATCGAAGAAACCGACCCGATCAGGAGTGTCACCGACAATTCTTTTGCCAGTGCCGCGTAATACGGGATCGCCGGATGGTCTTGTTCTTGGTAAGACGTGGCCAGCTTGTCTTCAAGTTTTGCCCGCATCCGGCACGTATTTTCCGGTGTTGCAATGAACGTGGCTCCCTCTCCCGCTGCCGCACGGATCAATGCGCCCACGTCACGAAGATTGTCTTCGATCGCGGGGCCGACATTCGTTTGGATAATGGCTGCTTTTATTTTCATTGGGCCAGAAGCGCGTCCAGTTCGCCTTTTTCTTCCAGTTCGTACAAATTATCACACCCGCCGATATGGCGGTCATTGATAAAAATTTGCGGCACGGTACGCATTCCGTTGCTTCTTTTCAGCAAGGCTTCGCGGCCCGCATCATCGCCCGTAAGATCATGTTCGGCGAAATCCACGTCCTTGGCGTTCAGCAGGTTTTTGGCCCGCACGCAATAAGGGCAGACTTTGGTGGTATAAATCTCGACTTTGGCCATTGCTTTTCCTTTCCCGAACGACAAAATAGCAATATAGGTATTTTCCATGGAAACAAAAGACCTGAATGCGGATATTGTGGTTTCCGGCGCGGGGCCGGCGGGAATGACGCTTTCCCTGCTGCTGGCCGGCGCGGGCTTTGATGTAGTTCTGGTCGATGCGGAAGCACCCGCCCCCGTGGACACATCCCGCCCTTCGGGCCGCACCCTCGCCCTTTTGAACAGTTCGGTCAACATCCTCAAAGCCACGGGAATCTGGCCCGCGCTTGAGGGGAAAGTTACACCGCTCAAAACCATGCGGATCGTCGATGACGCCGCGCAGGAAAAGGACCGCATTACAGTTGCCTTTCACGCGGTAGAGGCCGGCGAAGACCAGTTTGGATTCAACATACCCAACGCGCTGTTAAAATCGGTTCTGTCTGAAAAGGTTCGTAAAACCAAAAACATCCACCACCTCGCCCCTGCGCGGCTACAAAATTACGACATCAACGGGCAAACGGTTGCGGCCAAAACCGAAGATGGAAAAACCATCACGGCAAAAATGATGATCGGCACGGACGGACGCGGCTCCATCGTCCGCAGTGTTGCAGGGATCGATGCAAAAAAACACGACTACACGCAAATGGCGATGACGTGCCTGATCGAACATACGAAACCGCACCATTTTACATCGACGGAATTCCACCGCTCCGGCGGCCCCTTCACGCTGGTTCCCATGCCCGGCCAGCAAAGCAGTGTTGTGTGGGTTGAAAAAACAGAGGACGCCAAAAAATTCCTCGCCATGAAACGCGATGAATACCAACGGGCCATACAGGATCGCAGCCGCGGTTTACTCGGCACCATCACCTTGAAATCCAGCCCTGAAAGCTGGCCATTGATGTTGCTCAACGCACGGCGTTTGACGGGAGAACGCGCGGCACTGGCAGCCGAAGCCGCGCATGTAATGAGTCCGATCGGCGCGCAAGGCCTGAACCTTTCCTTGCGTGATGTCGCGGCTTTGGCCGAAACCATCACCGATGCCGCGCGGATGGGCGAAGACATCGGCGCGAAAGGCGTGCTGGACCGGTATGAAAGGCGGCGGTCCCTGGACATTCAGTCCCATGTGATCGGCATTGACGGGCTTAACCGCGCAGTGGCCAATGACATTGCCGCCATCAAGGATTTGCGTCGCATCGGATTAAAGACTCTGGAAAAAATCCCGCCCCTCAAACATCTCGTGATGACTCAGGGGCTCGTCCCGTCCATGGACGACGGGCGGCTGGTTACCGGAAAACCGTTATAACCGCGTGGGCCGAACAACCCGCGCCAACGACAACACAAACACCTCGGCCGCACCTTCTTTCAACAATTCTTTCGTGCATTCCTTCACCGTCGCACCGGTGGTGAATACATCATCGACCAGAACTATTTTCGCGCCCTGTATGTTCTTTTTTCGAACGGGATTGATGGCGAAGGCTTTACGCACATTCTTTTCCCGTTCCCCCGCATTCAAATGCCCTTGCGTCGGCGTTGCCCGCGAACGGATCAATCCATCCGGTATAAATTTCAACGACCGGTCCTTGGCAATCGCCGCCCCCATCAGCACCGCCTGATTGTACCGCCGCCGTAAAAGCCGCCAGCGGTGGAGCGGCACGGGCATCACCAGATCGGCCTGTCCCCAGAAATCCGCGCCCGCCGCGCGCAGCCACGGCACCATCGAAACCACAGATTGAGTCTGGTCGCCATGTTTGAACCCCAAAATGAACGGCCGGCTGGCATCATCATAGCGTAGGGCCGCGCGTGCCTTGGCAAAGGGCGGCGGATCTCCCTGACAGGCCGGACACAGGGCCGGACCGGCATTTTGGGGCATCGCAAATTCGAACGGAAAGCCGCACGCGTCACAATAAGGCGCTGCGATAAACGAAAGCCCCGCCCATGCCTGCGGCGAAACCGCGCCTTGCGAATCCACGATTTCCCCTGAAATCGGGCATCTGGGTGGCAGGACGTAATCCATTATTTTCTTAAGTGAATACATCTCTGCAACTATATGGAATAAAATAATAATTTCATATTGTTAACAACCCCGTTTTCAACAATTTTCTTTACTTTTTGCATAAACGTCCCTACAAGTTTCAGGATCGGCGGAAATACAACTTATAACGGTGGACCACCACCGAAAAGCTGCTGACCCCACGAAGCATATTCGGGAAAAAATGGGCCAGACAAGGACGTTAAAAAACCAGATCAAGATTATCAGCGGACCCGAAAACGGCCCGCCTTTGACTCCCGCTGCCGCACCGAAAAACCCCGAAGAAGCCATGGCCGAATATAAGGCCCTGTTGAACGCCGTACCAGACGCCGTGATCCGCAAGGCATGGTTCACCATGTCCCACCTTGTGCTGGCACCCGGATCGAAAATCGTGGATATGGGCAGCGCGGACGGTTCCACCGTTTTTGCTATGGCCGTTATGAACCCCGATTATAAATTTATCGGTATCGACCATGACCGCAATCTGGTGCGTCAGGCGCGCGATCTCTATCAATTACCCAACCTTGAATTCATTTGCGGCGATGTCGGCAGTCATGATGTCCTGCCCGACAATTCCGTGGATGCCATCATCAATTCCTTCATCCTGCATGAAGTCTATTCCCATACGCATTGCAATGAACGGATCGTCGAAGAAATCATCGAAAACCATTTTCGTATTCTAAAACCGGACGGTCTTTTGTTTATCCGCGACTTTTCGCTGCCGGAAAGCTCCTATGTTTTGCTGGAAATGCCCGATGAAAGATCGGATACATCGAATGGGATTTTCGGCCTTTCGGAACCGGAATTGTTGATCCAGTATTCGGAAAAAGCCCGCCCGCGCGAAGACATGACCTATCGCGGATTCTATCTGGAAGAATTACCACCACGCTTTCCGCAAACGCGGCTATTCCGCCTTCCCTACAAATGGGCGTATGAATTCATCCTACGCAAAGACGACCGCGAATATTGGGAAGAAGAACTGCATAAGGAGTACGCCTTCCTGACCGAACGCGATATGCGCCGCCTGATCAAGGCATATGATGCGCGTCTTCTTTACACCGCACCGCACTGGGACCAACAAATTTTAAAGGCCCGCTTCGATAAAAAATTCAAGCTGTTCGACGAAAGCGGCAAAATGCTTGGAAACCCGCCAACCAGCTTTATCACGCTGGCGCAAAAGGTCGGCGAAAAAAAATCACTCAATCTTCTGGAACGGCGTCCTTCACGGAACGCCAAACGCACCTTGCGCATTTCCGCCATGCGCGATGAACTTGAAGGCCGGATCCATGATGTCGTCAGCCGGGATCAGGAAATCGTCGAAATCCTCCCCTACCGGATTGCCGAAGGGAACAAGCTGCACATTTTTATCCATGACGGACTGCCCCGCGGCCTGGTCAACGCCGTACCGCGCAGCGGCCCCAATATCGATGGTAAACGCTGGTCCGGACACATGACCGAAGCCGTTGCCATGCCGTATGATGTTTTTGAAAGCCTGAAACCCGGCGATACAAAATCCACGTTCAATTTCGCACGGGATTTTCTCGGCCTGAAAATCATTCCGGGAAAAGAAGTTGAAGACGGCCCCGGATTCTACCCCGCGCCCGACCATATCGACGAACGGATACAAACAAAATATTTGCAAGTGCAAGCTCCCGATGGGCCCATCACGCCGCGCCACGTTCTGGCCGACATCACGGGATTTTCAACCACCGGAAAAATCCGCGAAGTGGACGCGCAACGCATCCTGAACGCGATCGGCATCGGATTGATCCCGAGCAGCCGACTGGAAATGCAGATCCTCGCGCTCTACGAAAAACTTGAAATACCCTACGAAGCCTGGGCCGATTGCCCCTTGAACCTGCAAACCGAAGAGCCGGAGCATATTTCGCGGTTAAAAGACATTGTCGATAAACTCGCGCAGCACGATCACCGGTTCAAGGAAATCCGCGGAACGGCGGGGCAAATCCGCACCACACATTCCATATTTGTCGATGAAGGGCAGAACAAAGGCAGCATCACCGGCCTTGCCTCCCGTGAAATGGAATTCATCCTGCAAGAAGACCAATCGCAAAACACTGCCGTGATCTTGCCGTTGACAAGACGCATCAACGGCGAAGTAATGGCCGGTTTTATCGAAGATTATCTGCCCGTTCCGCAACGATACAAAGGCAACGGATATATCCTGACCTGCCCCAGCATGCCGTTGCCCAAGGAAATCACGAATTTTGAACTGGCGCGCAAATACATTGCCGAAAAATTCGAAGTGCCGATTGAATGTGTTTCGCGTATGGGCGAAAGTTACTACAGCCATATCGGCCTGACACCGCAACGCATCTATCCCTTTGCCGTGACCACGGGAAAAGTAACAGGTTGGCGCGCCAAAGGCCGCGGCCATGGCACCACCAGCTTCACGCCGCTGAAAAATCTCTGGAAGATGCTTTATTGGGACAACTACGACAGCTTTTTAAAGGTCGCGGGATATGCCATTGCCGCGACCGTCGGCAAAAACAGCGAAATGACACCCTCTGCCACCTTTGCCCGCAAGCTCGCCGATGCCAAGGCCGTTCCGGTGGGTTTGCGCGGTACAACCATTTCCGCACAACTTGAAGCACCGGAACGCAGGCTATCACGGGATAATTAGGATGATCACGGTCTTTGATCGCGCACAAATCGCCCGCCAACGAAACCGCTCCCTGCAAGCCCCCGCGAACCATACCTTCCTCATCGACTGGACCATGGATCAAATCGTCGAACGGATGAATGTGGTCAAACGTACCTTTCCGATCGCCTTGCAAATCGGCGCACGCGGAAAACCTTTTGAAAAAACTGCTGCAGGCGTGGAAAACCTGATCATTTGCGATTCCGTTTCAATGCGGAAAAAAGAAAATCTCGTTCTTTGCGAAGAAGACTTCCTTCCGTTCAAAGAATCCTCGCTGGATCTTGTGGTCAGTGCGCTCAATCTGCATACGGTCAATGATCTTCCCGGCGCACTGTTACAAATCCGTAAAGCCTTAAAACCAGACGGATTGTTTGTGGCGGGAATTCTGGGTGGTGAAACGCTTCATGAACTCCGTACCTGCCTGCAAGAGGCTGAACTGGAACTCATGGGCGGAATATCGCCGCGCGTGGCCCCGTTTGCCGACAAACCGCAAATGGGGGCGTTGTTGCAACGGGCCGGATTTTCCCTGCCTGTCGTCGATTCCGAAATCGTGACCGTGACCTACGGCTCCATATTCAACCTGATGCATGATTTGCGGTGGATGGGCGAAGGAAACGCCATTCAAAACCGAAAAAAAACATTTACACCGCGCCGCCTGTTTTTGCGGGCCGCCGAACTCTACGCCCAAAAATTTGCGGAACCCGATGGACGCATTTTCGCCAGTTTCGAAATCATATTTCTTCTGGGCTGGGCGCCGCATGAATCACAACAAAAACCCTTGCGTCCCGGCGCGGCCCAATCCCGGCTTGCGGATGCTTTGGGTACGGTTGAAATCGGCGCGGGGGAAAACACCCATTGATCCATATCATCCCCATCCTTAAAGACAATTACGCCTATATTCTGGAAGGAACGAACAAGGACTGCGTAATCATTGATCCCGGTGAATCCGATCCCGTTACAAAATTTATTGACCGTTACACCTTACGCCCCGTTGCCGTCCTGAACACCCACCATCATGGCGACCATGTTGCGGGAAACGCGAATTTAAAAAAACGCTATAACATTCCTGTCATCGGGCCGGATGCGGAACGATCAAAAATTTCAGGGATGGATCGGGGCGTAAAGGATGGCGATACGCTCACTATTTGCGGCATTGATCTTTTTGTAATCGCAACGTCGGGGCATACGATGGGCCATGTGGTTTTTTATGCTCCGCGCGAAAAGGCTCTTTTTACCGGCGATACGCTTTTTTCGCTCGGCTGCGGCCGTTTGATGGAAGGCCACGCGGATGATATGTTTACAAGCCTGCAAAAAATAAAAACCTTGCCCGCCGATACGATGATTTATTGCGGCCATGAATACACGCAAAGCAACGGGCGTTTTGCCATCACCGAAGATAGGGACAACGCGGATTTAAAAGCGAGGATGGATGAAGTCGAGACGCTACGCCGCACCGGTAAGCCCACCCTGCCCGTATCTTTATCTGCGGAACTGAAAACCAATCCGTTTTTAAAAACACAAAGCCCAAAAGAATTTGCGGGCCTTCGGGCCCGCAAGGATTCCTTTTAAGACTGGCGGGTTTATTGCGCCTGATTGCCGGGGTTGGAATTCCCGTTACCATCATTGTTCCCGCGGTTCATCGGACGGCGCGGACGGTTATTGTTGCGGCCACCGCCGCCCCCACCCTGACGCGGTTGGGCATCACCCATATCCATGTCGCCGCCATCCATCTCCTCACCGGGTCCTTTGCGGGACGATCTGTGCGGAGGAATCGGAATGGGGCGAGACCCGAGGCGGTCGCGTTCACTGATCGCGATTTCGATTTCCATACGGGAAACGACCTTACGCACTTCGTGCATCGCCTCCATCAGGGATTCGCGGCTCTCCAAACTCTTTTCCTGTTTGATCCAGTGTTCCAGCGCTTTGATACAGGCATCCGTGCTTTCGCGCAGTCTTTGTTCAATATCTTCCATCACACAGGCCTTTCGTTACGGTTTAAAAACAGCTGCATACCTTACCGCCGCCCCATGGCCATGGCAAGGGTCTTGGAGAATATCAAAAATCAGCTTTTGAAGAAGGACGAAGCCGCGCTGGCATAGGCTTTTTTCTTTGCCATTTCAGCCTCGGCACGAATGATTTCAGCTTTTAAAGCCTCGATATAGGCGGCAATCTCGTCCACCGACATGGGTTCGAGGTTTTTCTTTTTCGGGGTCTTGGTTTTTGGGTCCAAATCATCGTCAAACATAGGCGAACCCTAGCAAAACCGGACTTTTTCGCCAAGAGTGGAAATTTCCTTGCTTTTTAAGCCTCGGCCATTATAGTGACTGCGTTCCCCGACATTTTTGGATGTCAAACAGGTTGAAACGAATGGGGCGTTTCGGCACCGATCCCCTATGTCTTGCGAGTGGAGAAAAGAATGAGCAAAACACAAGATGCACCCGTGCTGGTCATGCCGATGGCAACGGCCGTATGGTTTATTGACAACACCGCCCTGGAATTCGAACAGATCGCGGATTTTACCGGCCTGCACGTCATTGAAATCAAGGCGATTGCCGATGAAGAAGTTGGCCGTGGTATCGTCGGCCGCGATCCGGTTAAACATCATGAACTGGATGCCGCCGAACTGGAAAAGGCAAAAGCCGATCCGACATACAAAATGAAAGTCCTGCGCCCGCGCAAAGACCTCCCCGCCGTAAAGGTTCGCGCCAAAGGCCCGAAATACACGCCTGTATCCAAACGCTCCGACAAACCGGATGCCATTGCCTGGATCATCAAAAACCATCCGGAAATTTCGGATGCGCAGATCACCAAGCTGGTCGGGACCACGAAGCCAACCATCCAGTCCGTGCGCGACCGCACGCACCCGAACAGCGCGAACATCAAGCCGCGCCATCCGGCGGATCTTGGTCTTTGCACCTATATGGAACTGGAAAAAGCATCGGAAAAAGGCCTGCGCGCGCAAGGAAAAGACCCGGCCCAGGTCAAGGCCGAACGCGCCGCCCAGCAACAACAGAACGCACAACCAGAACCCGAAGAAAGAAACCCGAAAGAAGGTATTTTCAGCGGGTTCGATTTTTCAAACTTCCTGTCCAACACGGGTGGAAGCAAAGGCGAATAAGCGTCTATCTTTTCAAAAAAACAGCGGCCCCGAAAAGGGCCGCTTTTTTCATTCCGTTTCGGGAATGAACGGTTGTTATCCAACCCCTTCTATTTGCTCCTTCAGGTGGAGCTTTTGCCGCTTCAGAGCCTTGATATACCATTCGCTGGATCCCGGTCTTGATTGTTCCAGCTCGATCTTGTGAGCCAGAGCGCGATGTCTCGATTGCAAAGCCTCAAGATGGGACGCAGATGTGTTAGGCATAGGCGATCTCCTTTCGAACGACAGGTTTGAATGTTTGGTGTCTTTAAATTATAGGCACAGGAAACAGGCTTGCGCAAACTGTCATTGGAAGGAAATTTAATTACAAAAACCCGTCAGGAAATCAAAACGTGTTTTTGTCTGTCTTTTCAAACCCTTTGAACACAAGAACGCCGCCCGGAATCTTCCGGCCCACATTTCTTAAAGTTACCATAAGATGCGTTAAGCATACGTTAAGATGCGGGACTCGGCCCCTTACAAACGCACCTACACGTCGAAAACGACCCCCTGCGCGAGCGGCAGGTGCGTGGAATAATTCACTGTCTGGGTTTGCCGGCGCATATAGGATTTCCATGAATCCGATCCGCTTTCGCGGCCGCCGCCCGTTTCCTTTTCGCCGCCGAATGCGCCGCCGATCTCCGCCCCGCTCGGCCCGATATTGACATTGGCAATGCCGCAATCGCTTCCGCTCGCGGATAAAAATCTTTCGGCTTCGCACACATCCTTTGTGAAAATGCACGAAGACAATCCTTGCGGGACATCGTTTTGCAGGGCGATGGCGTCTTCGAATTTCTTATACGTCATCACATATAAAATAGGCGCGAAGGTTTCATGCATCACTACATCCGTCTGGGCGTTCATTTCGACAATCGCGGGTGATACATAAAATCCGCCCTTCGTTTTTTTACGCACGCCACCGGTCAGGATTTTTCCACCCGCCAGCTTTGCATCGTTCAAGGCCGCCTGCATGCCTTCATACGCGGCCCCGTCGATCAACGGGCCAACCAGTGTTTTACTTTCCAACGGATTGCCGATCCGGACAGATTCATAGGCCTTCTTCAAAGGCTTTAACAGTCTTGCCTTTACATCCTCATGCACGATCAAACGGCGCAAGGACGTGCAACGCTGTCCCGCCGTGCCAACGGCCCCGAACAAAATTGCGCGCACGGCCATATCAATATCCGCGGACGGGCACACGATCATGGCATTGTTTCCACCAAGTTCCAGTAAGGAACGACCAAGCCGCGCAGACACGGTTTGCGCCACCGCACGGCCCATGCGCGTGCTGCCCGTCGCGCTGATCAACGGCACGCCATTATGGGCGGACAAGGCCTGCCCCACATCGCCTTTCCCGATCAAAACCTGTAACAGGTGATCCGGGCATTCGTGTCCCGCCTTTTTGAATTTTTTAACAGCGGTCTCAAAAATCTTCGCGCACGCCATTGCCGTCAAAGGTGTTTTTTCCGATGGCTTCCAGATCACCGGATCGCCGCACACAAACGCAATCGCCGCATTCCACGACCATACCGCCACAGGAAAGTTGAATGCCGATATGACACCGACAGGGCCCAGCGGTTGCCAGCTTTCGCGCATATGGTGACCCGGACGTTCGGAGGCGATGGTCAAACCGTAAAGCTGGCGCGACAATCCCGTGGCATAATCGCAAATATCGATCATTTCCTGCACTTCGCCCAAACCTTCGGACAGGATTTTTCCGGCCTCCAGCGTGACCAGTTTCCCCAACGCATCCTTGTTCGCGCGTAGTTCTTCGCCCAGCAACCGCACCAATTCCCCGCGCACCGGTGCCGGAACGGTTCGCCATGCGGAAAAGGCTTTCGCCGCGCGCTTGACCATCACATTGACATCCGAAACCTTGTGCGTTTGAACCTTGCCGATCAGGCTGCCATCAATCGGCGTGTAAACCGGCAAATCGCCCTTGGTCAGGCCGGACAATCCGTTGTCCTTAATTATCTTTTGATAGGTTGTCATCGCTGCCTCCCGTATTCTTGGCATCATCCTTTTTGGGTTTGCGCAGTCTTGATTTACGGATTTCGCCCTTTTCTTCGAGCAACGGGAACGCCACCGTACAGATATAGGTGTTGATACGGCGGTAATCGCGGATAATATCAAGGTGCAATGAACTGGTGGCAATGGTTTCGGGAACTCCGCCGCGCAGACGCTGGATGTGCGTGGCCATGCCATCGATTTCCGCCTGTCGGATGATTTCCTTGCCTTCGATCAAACGCCGCGCGGAATCAATGTCGCCGGAAATAAACAAGGATTGTGCGAGCTGTACGCTCTCAAGGACAAGGCGGTGCATGGCTTCAATTTCCTGAAAGCCCGCATCGGAAAAGTGGTTCTGGTTCTTGATCTTCTTTTGCGCGAGCGGCATAAGGTTTTTATCGATCACATCGCCCACATGTTCGATGTTCGTTGAAAACGTCAAAATCTGCACGTAACGCTGTGCCTCTTCGGGCGACATGAATTCTTGGCTCAGCCGCGCCATATAATTTTTGACGTTGTAATAGATTTTATCGACCGTGTTGTCTTCTTCTTTGATTTTGGCGAGCAGCTTTTCATCGTTCTTTTTGAGAACGATCAATGTATCTTCGAGCATTTTCTGGATAACGTCGCCCATGCGAAGCGTTTCGCGGGCGGCAGAGGCCAGCGCGACGGAAGGCATATCCAGATCCTTGTCGTTCAGATATTTCGGGCGGCCTGGATCATCCACCACGGGCCGGTCGGGCAATGCCGCCTTGAGCAGCTTGTTCAATACCCCCGTCAGTGGTAGTGCCACAACCGCGAGCAGAATATTAAAACCAGTGTGAAAATTGACAATCTGCCGCGCATGGTCCGCATGAAGATTTTCAAGATGGGGCAATGCAAATCCAATAAACGGTATTACGGTCAAAACCCCCACAATCCGGATCAACATATTCCCCAAAGGAATACGCATGGCATCAGGATTGTCACGCAAGGTGGCGATCAACGGCGCGATCGTACCGCCGATATTGGCCCCCAACACCATGTAGATCCCGACCACCAAAGGTAAAACACCGCCCGCGACCAATGACATCAACAACAAGACAATGGCCAGGGACGAATGCGCAATCCATGTCAAAAGACAGGCGAGTAAAACGGCAAAAAACGGATCTTTGGAAACCGGCCCCAAAATCAAGGGCAACGTCTCGGATTCTTTCAACGGGGCAGCGCCGTTCCGGATCAATCCCAGTGCCAGCAACATCAGCGCAATGCCGATCAAAATGCGTCCGACATTCTTGATACGCCCGGAATGCTCCATGCTGTAAGCGATATATCCCATGACCATTAAAATGGGCATCAGCCTGGAAAGGTCCATCGAGAAAGCCTGTGCCACCAACGTGGTGCCGACATCGGCCCCAAGGATGATCGCGAGCCCCGTACTGGCATTCACCAGCCCCTGCCCCGCGAACGCCGTCACGATCAAGGTCGTCGCCATCGAACTTTGCAAGAGCGTGGTCATTCCGAGCCCCGCAAAAAACGCCTTTAAGCGATTCCCCGCGCAAACAGATAAAAACCGGCGCAGCTCCGCCCCGAAACCGCGCGTCACACCAAGGCGCAACAACGCCACACCCCATAAGAGGAGGCAGACGCCGGCAATGATGTTTAAAAGGACAAGCGAAGGTGTAATGGGATGAATCTCCTTAACGATTCATCCATGTTAGAAGCCTGCACCCGATTGGGCAAGGTAGTCTTCCTCTTCGGGCGTATTCGTACGGGATAGAATTTTATTGCGGTGCGGGAACCTGCCGAACTGTTCGATGACTTTCAGGTGGCGCATCGCATAATCATATCCCAACGGATCGTCCTTTTTCATTTTATCGAACAACTCGACGCATTTGCGCTGGTCGTTCAGGTTTTCGCTGTGTTCGAACGGCAAGTACAAAAAGCGGCGTTTGATCGGGGTTAATACTTGATCGAACCCCTTGGCCAACGCGTACTTGGCCATCACCAACGCCTTGCCGTCCGTCGCGAAGGCCTTTGGCGTGCCGCGAAACATATTGCGTGGAAACTGGTCGAGCAGAAGACAAAGCGCAAGGCAACCATCGGAAGAATTTTTCCAGTCGTCATAAACACCGCGGGAGGCCAGATCATACCCGTCGGCGTATCTTTCCAGAATCTCCTGGTCAAACGCGGGATTGACCTGAAACCACTGGGCGGGCTGGGTCTGTTCAAACCAGAAATCAAGCACATCCTTTTGAATATCTTTCATAAAAAGGATATTAGGCCGACTTTTGGGTTTCTTCAAGGAGGGTGCGGATTTCGCGCCGTTTCTTTGCCGCGATATAGGCCATGACGGCGGCGGGAATGAAGGGAAGCAACACGGTCACAATGAAAAACGGGTCGTGAAGGGCCGCCATCGGGTTGTTCTGGAACCGTGACAGATAGATGTAAACAAACAGGAATATCCCGAAGACAGCAAAAATATCAGCAAAGAATTGCATCACCTTTGCTTGAATCAAAAGGTTTCGTATCTGTTGCTTCGATACCGACAAAAACCTGATCCCGTCTCTATTCCATCAAAGGATTATAGTAAACGCCTTAATATGAATATTTACTGAACTAATGAACTTTTGCCCAGATTTTCTTCTTCACCTTGTACATCAGGACAAAGAAAATACCCAAGAAAATCAAAACCTTGATTCCCATTTGCTTGCGGGCCTCCATTTCCGGCTCCGAAGCCCAGTTCAAAAACTGAACAACATCGCGGGCATACTGATCCACAGTGCCGGGCGTGCCGTCATCATAGGTCACGGCACCGTCGGCCAAAGGTGCGGGCATGGCGATTTTATGGCCGGCCATCACCTTATTGTAATGTTGACCGTTTGCCAGTTCAAACCCGGCCGGCGGTTCACGATAACCTGTGAGAATGCCGTAAACATAGTTTGGCCCGCCCTGACGCGCTTTGACGATCAGGGACAGATCGGGCGGCAGCGCACCGTTGTTGGATGCCTTGGCCACATTGTCGTTGGCGTACGGAGATTTGAAATGATCGCTTGGGCGTGCTGGACGTTCGAACATTTCGCCTTCGTCATCCGGCCCGTCCGTCACGGTATATTCGCCGGCCACGGATTTGATCTGGTCTTCGGAATAGCCAAGGGCGGAAAGGTTACGGTACGCCACACGTTTCATCGAATGGCAAGCCGAACAAACCTGCTTGTAGACCTGGAACCCACGTTGAAGCGCGGCACGGTCATACGTCCCGAACGGCCCGGAAAAAGACCAGTCGATATTCGGCAACACAATTTTTTCGTGCGCGGAGGAAGAAGACTCATGCCCCTCTCCTTCTGCGGCCATCGAAGCTGTCGGCGCAAAAGCCACCAGCCCCGCCAGCACCAGTGCCAGCACGACGGATTTGTGTCCCGCGATAACGGATTCATAAATGCTGCTCGGCAGCTTTTGAACCGGTTCGTTGTTGTTGAAGAACGGCACAAAGACGAGGAAGAATGAGAAATACGCCAGCATCATGCTTTGCGCCAGCGGCACCCACAGACCCTCGGCCGGTTTGGACCCGCAAATTCCGAGTATCACGAACACCACCAGCAAAGCCAGAACGGCCATGCGGAACCAGGGGCGGAAAACGGCACTGCGCACTGGATGTCTGTCGATAAACGGCAGCAGGAACAGCAACGCGATCGAACCGAACATGGACAGAACGCCGCCGAGTTTGGCCGGCATCAGGCTGACCTTTTCAAGCGGAATCTGTTCGATCAAGGGTTTCAGGCTTTCGATTTCGCGGCAGAAGGCCAGAAGGAAGGTCGGAATACCGAGAACGACAACACCAGCCACCATCACGCCATAGCCAACCTTTACCGGCGCATCGCCAAGACCGATGGAGCCTTTCACCTTGCCCAGGATACGGCCCAGCGTATTGCCCGGCGTTTTCGTCCAGCAGAAATCATAGACAAGAAACCCGATCAGAACGAGCGTGGCCGCCATGTACAGGCTGACATCAAACGTGAAAGCCCTCAGGATGGCGTAGAACGGCAGGAAGTACCATTCGGGAACAATGTGCGGCGGTGTTACCAACGGATTGGCCGGAATGTAGTTGTCCGGGTGACCCAGCGCATTCGGCATGAAGAACGTGAACATGGCGTAGATCATCAGGAAGAAGAGAACGCCCGCCGTATCCTTCATCGTGTAGTACGGATGGAAGGGCAGCGTGTCCTGCGGCCCCTTCACATCGATGCCGAGCGGATTGTTGGAGCCTGTCACATGCAACGCCCAGACATGGAGGAAGACCACGGCGAAAATAACGAAGGGCAGCAGGTAGTGAAGCGCGAAGAAACGGTTCAGGGTCGGGTTATCGACGGAAAAACCGCCCCACAACAACGTCACGATGGAATCCCCCACCAACGGAATGGCCGAAAACAGGTTCGTAATCACCGTTGCGCCCCAGAAAGACATCTGACCCCACGGCAAAACATAGCCCATGAACGCGGTTGCCATCATCAAAAGGAAGATAACCATGCCGAGAATCCAGAGCAATTCCCGTGGCGCCTTATACGATCCGTAAAAAAGGCCGCGGAAGATGTGAATATAAACGGCGATGAAGAAGAACGATGCGCCGTTGGCGTGCATATAACGGATCAGCCAACCAAAGTTCACATCGCGCATAATACGTTCAACGGAATCGAACGCGCCGCCCGTGCTCGGGTTGTAATGCATGGCCAATGTCACGCCGGTCAAAATCATCGTGACCAGCATCACCATGGCGATGGCTCCGAAATTCCAGAAATAATTGAAATTCCGCGGCGTCGGAAAAACACCGTATTCCTTTTGCATCAGCGTGAAGACCGGCAGACGGGAATCGATCCATTCAACAACCGGATTTTCAAATTTCGTACGTTCTTGGGAACCCATGTCTCTTCTCTCTTATGCTCAAACTTATCCGATGCGAATGGTCGTATCGTTGACGAATGTATATTTCGGCACCAACAGGTTTTTCGGTGCCGGGCCTTTGCGGATACGGCCCGATGTATCGTATTGCGACCCGTGACATGGGCAAAACCAGCCGCCATATTCACCGCGCGCGTCGGTCGGCTTTTGCCCCTGCGGCACGCAACCAAGGTGCGTGCAGATTCCAACCACGACCAGCCATTCAGGTTTTTGCACCCGCGCGGTATCGGATTCCGGATCTTTCAAATCGGACATTTTGGCGTCTTCGGCGTCTTTAATTTCCTGCGGCGTGCGGCGGCGGACGAACACGGGTTTGCCCTGCCACATCACGGTGATGGCCTGCCCCACTTCGATCGGTGCGAGGTTTACCTCTGTCGTGGACAACGCCACCGTATCGGCCGCCGGGTTCATCTGATTGACGAAAGGCCATGCGACAGACCCCGCCCCGACCGCGCCAAAGGCCGCCGCCGTCAAAAACAGGAAATCGCGGCGTGTTTCGCCGTCCTCAGCATGGTGTCCGGGATTGTTCATGGGGTTGTCTGCACTCATTTTTTTGATGCCGTATATAGAAGTGTTAGAGATCGAATTTCTGCTTTGGAGTATCACCAAAAACCCCCTGAAAACAAGAGAGGATTTGTGGATTTCCGCAAAAAAAGATCATACAGTGCGCCATGCAAAACCGCAACCGCCCCATCCATCTCGCGCTGTTCCAGCCGGAGATTCCGCAAAACACGGGTGCGGCCATGCGGCTGTGTGCCTGCATGGGCATTCCGCTGGACATCATCGAACCAACGGGATTCCTGTGGGACGAGGCGAAAATCCGCCGTTCCGCGATGGATTACATCGATCATGTGACCTTGCATAAACACGCAAACTGGGACTCATTTCGTGCTGATTACGCGCAAAACCGCGTGCTGCTGCTCACCACAAAATCGGACCAATCCTATCTGGATTTCGCCTTTCAGGACGGGGACATTCTTCTGGCCGGACAGGAAAGCGCGGGGGCACCGGAATACGTCCATGCGCAGGTTGATGCCCGCCTGACCATCCCCATGCCGGGTGGGGTGCGGTCCATGAATGTGGTGAATGCCTGCGCCATGGTGGTGGGCGAAGCGATGCGACAATTGACCCACGCCCAAACAAACATTAAAAAAGCAGCGCAATGAGTTTAAATACAAAAGAAAAATCCGATTATATGGAAGACCGCAAACAACAGGCCTTCGCATGGTTTACGGATCTGCGGAACCAAATCTGCACCGCGTTTGAAACGCTGGAAGATGGCCTTTCCGGCACGGCGAAGGCCGCCCTGCCCGCGGGCCGTTTTACGCGCACGCCGTGGAACCGTGAAGAATCCGAACAGCCAAACATATCGGGCAGTATTTTGAACGGCGGCGGTGAAATGTCCATCATGCGTGGCCGCCTATTTGAAAAGGTCGGCGTGAACATCTCCTGTGTCCATGGCACATTTTCGGAACAATTCGCGGCGCAAATGCCCGGTGCAAAGGAAAGCAACGGGGCCTTCTGGGCCGCCGGCATTTCTCTGGTCGCGCATATGCAATCCCCGCTCGTCCCCGCCGTACACATGAACACGCGCATGGTTTGCACATCGCAATCATGGTTTGGCGGCGGCGCGGATTTAACGCCGATGACTCCGGACGATGACGACACCGCGCAATGGCACGCCGCGTTCAAGGATTGCTGTGATCGGCATGATCCGGCCTATCACCCGAAATTCAAACAATGGTGCGATGAATACTTTTTCCTGCCGCACCGGAACGAACCGCGCGGGATTGGCGGGATATTCTATGATTATCTGGATACGAAGGACTGGGCGGCGGATTTTGCCTTTACACAGGATGTCGGAAAAACCTTTGCACAGACTTATCCCGCGATTGTCCGCAAACATATGAACAGGGACTGGACGCCCGCACAGCGGGAACACCAACTCGTCCGCCGCGGCCGCTATGTGGAATTCAATCTGCTCTATGACCGGGGAACCCAGTTCGGGCTCAAAACCGGGGGCAATACCGAGGCCATCCTGATGTCCATGCCACCAGAGGTAAAATGGCCGTAAGTTTGTATTTTCTCAATCGCAAGGCAATTTTATAGCTAACTCACAGCATTTATTCACATAAAAATATTGCCTGTTTTCCTAAAATGACTGTATAAATCCGCCAGTCAGAAACCTATCCAAGAGGGAAACTATGCCAAGAATTACAGCCGCAGATTATGCCGCCCGCCGCGAAAAGCTGGATCCGACAAGCCAACTATGCAAAGACTACGAAGATGCCGACATTGCAAAAAGAAAGGCCGCATGGGAGGCCCGATCTTCGCAACAACAAGCGCAGACATTACCGACCCCGCAACCGCCGCAGGCATAATTCCAAAAGGCTCCGCTTCGGGGCCTTTTTATTTCCTGTATGTAACGTCAGACGGAAAATCTTTTTTTATCCATTTGGATTCCAGCTTGGCGAGCTTTTCGCCAAGCGCCGGCCCGGGAATCATGCCGGCGGCGATCAGATCGTTGCCGGACACTGGAAATACGGGTGCCTGCCAGTACCGCGCCACATCGAGCACATCCAGATCGGGAAAATCATCCTTGACCGCTAGCCGCAACAAATATCCCTGCACGGCGATGCGGTTGCCGAACCGGTAAACCGCTTCGCGTGTTTTCTTTTTCGATATGGACTTCAACAAAACGCTGGCAGCCACAATATTTTCAATGTCCCGCATCTGCGCATTCGACAAAGAAAGCCGGTCATAAATATGCGGCTTCTTCAATCCGTTCAACACCACCAGCCGCGTCAGAACATCGCCCGCATCATGGCGTTCCTGCATATCGCAAAGCCTTGCAAAAACGTCTTCGTTGTACCCTTTTGAAAAAGGCGCAAGAACGACATGCGAAAACATCAGGTTTAAAATTGCGGATGGTTTTGGCACCATCAGAATCTTTAAAAGTTCCTGCGTCACCCGCTCTTTCGACAATTTGGTCAAACTGTCCGCGTGATCCTTGCATACGCTCAGTGCCTCTTCATCCGCGGCCCCTTCCCCGTACAGCGCATGAAACCGGAAAAACCGCAATATCCGCAAATAATCTTCGGCCACGCGGTCATCCGGAACACCCACAAACCGTACCTTGCGGTCATCAAGATCGGCAAGACCGCTTCCCAATGGGTCGTAAATCATGCCATCCGGCGTGGCCAGCAAGGTGTTCATCGTAAAATCGCGCCTCTGCGCGTCTTCACCCCACACTTCGGTAAAGGCAATAACGGCATGACGCCCGTCCGTTTCCACGTCCTTGCGGAGCGTGGTGATTTCGAACGTGGCGTCTTCGACAATCGCCGTGACCGTGCCGTGTTCCAGACCCGTCGGAACGAACCGGATGCCGTTTGCAGACAACTTGTCCATCACCGCTTGCGGATGATGAATGGTGGCAATGTCGATGTCCTTGACCGGACGGGCCAGCAGCATGTTGCGCACGCACCCACCCACAAACATGGATTCCGCCGGAAGGCCGTATCCGCCCAAAACCTGCATGACCTTGACGGTTTTATAATCCGTCATCCAGTCTGCGGGGATAATTTGCCGTGCGGGAACCATGATGGCCAACGATACCGCCAAAGCGGATACAAATCCACACAAACCCGTTGCCGTTACCGGCCATATTCCCGTGCGCGCAGGGCGGCTTGGGTCCTGTTTTTGGCCCCTAACTTCCGGCAAACGCCGCGCACATGCAATTTGACCGTAACCTCCTGCACGCCCAACGCCCGTGCAATTTCCTTGTTCGATGCGCCCTGCGCCAGAAAGGAAAGGACCTCCTTCTCCCTCTTCGTCAAAGACACTACATGGATTGGCGGATCTTCACGTGGTGGCACCATAGATACGTGTGCTCCCGTCCCACCGGAAAGATACGCCAGCGCGGACGACCATTCCCGGCCCGGCATCGTCCGTAAAAAAACATGATCGGCATGCTCCATTTGATGGGCCCGCACCTCTTCGGGATCATCCACCAAAACAACAATCCGCATATCCTTGCGGTTTTCAAAATAATGCGGGTCATAAAAATCACCGCCGATTACTGTAAAGGCGGGCCCGGATTCTTCTATCGCCCGTTCTATGCCGCCCCGGTCCGAAACCGTTTCGATCAATAGTTCATCATTGATCCCCAAAAGATACGAACGCAGTGCCTCGCAATAAACGGGGTGCGGGTCGGCAATCAAAATATCGGTCATGGCAAATACCTCCTGACCCATGACACTGCAAAAGCCTTGCCGGAAAATATCCTTTTAAATCAATGATGGATTATTTGCATTTTGAAAAAAAATCCGCAAAACGCGAATGAAAGCGCTATTGCAGGGCAATGTGCGTTATGCCGCCATTGGCCCTGCCGGGATTGGAAGACAATGTCTGACGATACACATTCACCCCTTCCAGAACACGCTGGACATAGTTTCTGGTTTCATAAATCGGAATGCTTTCGATCCAGTTGACCAAGTCCACCTTCGGGTCGCGCGGATCGCCAAATTCTTCTACCCACCTGTCAACGCGAGCAGGCCCCGCATTATAGGCCGCGAGCGTTAAGGCATAGTTCCCGTCATATTTGGTCAGAAGTTTTTGAAGATATTTCGTACCCAGTGAAACATTGTGCGCGGGTTTTGATGTCAGCCACCCCACATCGTGGGACAGGCCCGCTTTTCTGGCAACCTCGCTTGCCGTGCGCGGCATTAGCTGCATGAGCCCCCGCGCGCCAGCGGAACTGATCGCCACCGCATCATACCGGCTTTCCTGACGGATCAATCCATGAACCAACGCCCATTCAACGTCCGTCCCCTTCATATATTTTTCCACGCGCGGGAAAGCATCATCGACCATCAATGTGCCGGTTTTTGTCTCACACTCCTGCGCCGCCTTGATCGCATAATTCTGCATGGAAAGATCACGCGCCAGCTTTGCCACAGCGGCATAATCCTGCGGTGTTTTCGCGGCATCGATCATCTTTGTTAAAAAGAATCCGGCCTCGGTTTTATAACCGTTGGATTTCAACCATCGTGCTGCCTTGCCCAAAGACGATGTCGCGTAAGCATCCGGCGCAACGGACGTCCTTATAACTTTTCCTCCAGTTCCCGCCTTTTTTGCTGAAAGCTGCCCATAGAACGTCGCGGGGTATTTTGCCGCCTCCCTGTACCATTTGATGGCGACTTCCGGATGGTTCAACCGTTCGCTGGCCACCCCCGCCCAATAGGCGGCGCGGGATTTGCTGATCGGCGTTTCGACATTGTGGTAGAGTTTCTCGAAATGCTGAAATCCTTCCATCGGTTTGTTGAGATAATCCGTGGCCAGCCATCCGGCGAACCATTCATTGGCGGCAAACCCTGTTCCTTTTTTGATTTTATGGTTGGCGGAAATGACATAGGCGGATTGAAATTTCCCGTTTTCAAAATACCGGCGCGCGATGATCGTGCGCTCCTTGCCCCAATCATCGGCGTCATAAAGATTTTCGTATGCGGGTTGCTGCTTTAAAACGTCCACGGCACCCTGATCGAAATCCGCCTTGCGCCGCCAGCGAAGGCGGTCGAACAACAATCCTTCATCGTTTTGAAGAGATGTGGGCACGCGCGCAACCAAACCATCCACATTTCCCCTTCCTGTTTGCAGGGCGATACGCGCATCGGTCAACGCCACATATCCCGTGCCCATCCATGAAGCCAAGGCCCGCGCGTTTGTGTATTGCCCCTTGTGCAACAACACGTTCAACCGTTTGGCATTCGTTGCACCATCCAAAAGATTGGAAAACGCCTGATAGCCCGCCTTTTGTTCATCGGGTTTCACGCCCGCCTCTTTCCACCATGTGCGGATTTCCTCTTTGGCCTTTGCCTGTTGCCCGGCGCGGGACAGGGCCGCGGCATACATCTTCATGCCAAAGGTCGTTTGCGGCGGGTTCGTTGAAAACCACGACAATGTTTGCTCATCGGGCAACGACGAAGGCATGGCTTTTTCCGCAAGCGCGCGCAACTTGTTCATCACGGGAAAATCGGGGTGCTTTTGCACGAAAGATGCGATGGTTTGAAAGCTCGCGGATGGCGTTTCGTTTTGGTAGTAATCCAGCCATTGCGCGGCCGCGCTTGGATCAGGCGCATCATGGCGGCCTTCGGTGTCTGCACGGCTCGATGCGGCAAAATTCTGGCTTTCCGCACCGGCCCTTGACGGCGCAATCGTTAAAAACGCCAGAAAAACGAACAAAAACAAGTGCCGGGCTTGCATGGACTATACCTTGCCAGTGGTCATCGGAAATTATACTCTAGTCTATATCCAAACCCTTAAACCAGACGAGTGAAAAATGTTCAAAGGTTCCATTACGGCGTTGATAACCCCTTTTTCCAACGGTGAAATCGACTGGGCCGCCTTTGAAAAGCTGGTGGAAAACCAGATCGACTGCGGCACGGACGGGCTCGTCCCCTGCGGCACGACGGGGGAATCCCCCACCCTTTCGCATGAAGAGCACGACAAGGTTGTGGAACGCTGCATCCGCATCGTCGCGGGACGCATTCCCGTGATTGCAGGAACAGGCTCGAATTCCACGCGTGAGGCCTTGTGGCTGACGACTCAGGCGCAAAAAGCCGGGGCGGATGCCGCGCTGGTGGTCACGCCCTATTACAACAAACCTTCACAGGAAGGCCTGTATCAACATTACAAAGCCCTGCATGACGCTACCAATATTCCCATCATCATCTACAATATTCCGGGGCGGAGCGTGATCGACATGTCCATGGATACGATGTGCAAACTCGCCGAACTGCCCCGTATTGTCGGGGTCAAAGATGCCACGGGCGATCTGGGTCGTCCGCTTTTGATGAAAAACCGCCTGGGTGATTCCTTCTGCCAGCTATCCGGGAATGACGATACCGCGACCGGATTTTTGGCACAGGGCGGTGATGGCTGCATTTCCGTCACCTCGAATGTTGCGCCCGCGCTTTGTGCACAAATGCAGGATGCGTGGGCGGCGGGTGATCTCAAAACCATGGCCGCGTGCCGGGACAAACTGGCCCCGCTACACAAGGCGTTGTTCTGCGAAACGTCTCCTGCGCCCGTCAAATATGCCGCTGCCTGTCTTGGCTATGGCACGGATGAGGTCCGGCTGCCGCTGGTTCCGGCCTCGAAATCCGCCCGCGCCGCGGTGGATGAGGCTTTGGTCTTTGCCGGCTTGATTTCCGGCGGACAAAAGGCCACATTGCGGGCCCATGGCTAGCAAAAAGAAAAACAAAAAATCAGGCCTGCTTTCCACGGATGTCACGATCGCGGACAACCGGAAGGCAAACTATAACTATTTTCTCGAAGACAAAATGGAGGCCGGCCTCGTTTTAACGGGGACGGAGGTTAAATCCCTGCGCCATGGGCAGTGCGGTTTACAGGAATCCCACATCGCCGCGAAGAAGGGCGAGCTTTGGCTTTTGAACGCCCACATCCCGGAATACCCGCAGGCGGGCCCGCATCTTCAACATGCGCCGCGCCGTCCGCGCAAACTCCTCCTCGCCGCACGGCAACGGGACCGGATGATGGGGGCCGTCCAGCGTGATGGTTATACCATCGTGCCGACGCGGATTTACTTTAACGCCAAGGGGCTGGCAAAACTCGAAATCGCGCTGGCCCGCGGGAAGAAGGAGTACGACAAGCGCGAAACCATCAAGGAGCGCGACTGGAACCGCCAGAAATCCCGCGTCCTGCGCAACGAGCGGGAATAGCTTTTTCATCATCAAATGGAGCATGCTAGTAACGGCTGGCATCCAAAAACGGCCTTCACCGCCATATCCCATCAAAAACCCCCGCAAACCGGTTCGGTGCGGGGGTCGATGATCGGGAACGATGAAAATGTGTAAGTCTTCAAAACCCTCTAAATTTTATGGTGATCACCCGGCGGCCTTTTTTCCCCGGCCTTTGGCAACGGGTGCGGCATCGTCTTCACCGCCATCCATTTCCGGTGCCACATCGTCGCTGGATGATTCGGCTGTGTTTTCCGCATCCGGCCCCACCAGCATCGCTTCGGCCACCAGTCCGGCATTGGCGCGGATCTTGTTTTCGAGCGTTAGCATCATCGAAGGATTGTCGCGCAGATATTGTTTGGCGTTTTCACGGCCCTGACCGATGCGCTCCCCTTCCGCCGCAAACCATGCGCCGGATTTTTCAACAAGGTTTGCATTGACGCCCAGATCGATAATTTCACCGGTTTTGGAAATACCTTCGCCGTACATGATGTCGAATTCCACCTGACGGAACGGCGGAGCCATCTTGTTTTTGACCACCTTGATCCGTGTCTGGTTTCCAACCACCGTTTCGCGTTCCTTGATCGAACCGATCCGGCGAATATCAAGCCGGACAGATGCGTAGAATTTCAACGCATTCCCGCCCGTCGTCGTTTCGGGGGAGCCGAACATCACGCCGATCTTCATCCGGATCTGGTTGATGAAAATAACGACGCAACGGGATTTGGAAATGGAACCCGTGAGTTTGCGCAACGCTTGCGACATCAAACGGGCCTGTAATCCCACATGCGTATCACCCATTTCCCCTTCCAGTTCGGCACGTGGCACAAGGGCCGCCACCGAATCCACCACCAGAACATCGATCGCGTTGGAACGCACCAGCGTATCGGCAATTTCCAGGGCCTGTTCGCCCGCATCGGGTTGGGAGATCAGAAGATTGTCCAGATCAACGCCCAGTTTTTTGGCATAGGACGGGTCGAGCGCGTGTTCCGCATCAACGATGGCACAGGTGCCGCCCGCCTTTTGCGCTTCGGCAATCACCTGTAATGCCAGCGTGGTTTTCCCCGAAGATTCCGGTCCGTAAATTTCCGTGATCCGTCCACGCGGCAGACCGCCGATACCAAGCGCAATATCAAGGCCCAGCGACCCCGTGGAAATTGCCTCCACGTTCAGCGCATTGTTTTCGCCATTCAGCTTCATCACGGAACCTTTGCCGAACGCCCGTTCGATCTGCGTCAACGCGGCTTCGAGGGCCTTGCTTTTGTCGGCGGCACTTTTGCTGTCCATAAATTCATCCTTTTTGAACGGGGTTACTGACATGACTTTATCCTTTTCTGGCATAGGTGAACGGGGTGTTTCAACGAAACGGGGAGAGGTACTCACAACGATCTTGTGATCCTTATCGTACATGGTTTGTTCTCATGGTCAACACAAAAGAACGAAAATAGAACAAAAAATTTTAACCACTTGAAATGGCGGATTTCCGTGCCTATAGTCGGCGTCCCATGCAACACGGCAATATTATTGAAAAACTTCCCGCCAGCGGCCTGCAGACCCTTCCCAATACGGTGCCGGGGTTTTTGTGGTTTTTCATGCGGCAAATCAAAGGGCGGCTCGCGATTCTCGCCGGCATGGGGGTCATCGCGGGATGCCTTGGCTCCCTCTCCGCCTTTTTCTTTGGCAAAATCATCGCGGTGTTTGTCGAGACAACGGACAAAACGATGATCTGGGACCATCTGCAATCGCCGCTGGTGTTATACACAACGCTCATTCTTGTGGCCGTGCCGGTTCTGTACAACAGCCAGGGATATTTGAATTCCGTGACCCTGCCCTATTATGCAGCAATGGTGCGCCGTCAACTCGCGCTTTACCTGCATCAACATTCCTATCGTTATTTTCAGGATGATTTTGCCGGACGTCTTGCCGGTAAAGTGCTTGAGATGCCCTATGCGATGCGGCAGATCGTCAACGACATCACGGGGCCGTTCATTTACGCCGCGACGACATTCCTGACCACGCTTGCGGTATTTTCCTGGATCGGAAAATATTTCGTCGGGTTTACGGCTGTCTATATCTGCCTTTACCTTCTGAACCTTCGCTATTTTATTCCGAAGATTACAAGGATGTCGCACGCCGCCTCGCAAAAACGCAGCGTGATGCGCGGGCGGTTTGTGGACATCGTCACCAATATCTTTCTGGTCAAGATTTTTGCGCGGCGCGATTTCGAGGATTCGTATTTCAAGGAAAGCCTGCATGACAATGCAAGTGCCGTTGCCAAACAGGAAGTCACCATCACAGCGATGTTCCGTGTGCAACACATCCTGAACTCTTCCATCATGCTGGCACTCATTGTCGCGGCCGTGGATGCGTGGAACAAGGATTCGCTGACCACCGCGCAAATTTCGATGATCCTGCCCATGGCGCTCAACATGATTTCGGCCACCTTCTGGCTCACGGAAATCTACACGGGTTTCTTTGAACGGCTGGGCGAAGTGCAGGAAGGCATGGAGGCTGTTGTTCATGCGCATGAAGTCACGGACAAACCGAACGCTAAAGACCTTATGGTGAAAACGCCGGTGGTACAGTTCAGGAATGTCGATTTTTCCTATCCGTCGCGGCCAATGTTCAAAAACTTCGATCTGGAGATTAAGGCAAACCAACGCGTCGGACTCGTCGGCCCATCGGGTGCGGGAAAATCAACCCTGATGCAGCTCATCCTGCGCCTGCATGATGTACAGGGCGGTGAAATCTTGATCGACGGGCAAAACATCGCGGAGGTCACACAGGATTCTTTGCGCCGGAATATCGCGGTCATTCCGCAAATGGCCGATATGCTCCACCGCACCGTGCGCGAAAATATCGCCTATGGCCTGCCCGAGGCCAGCGAGGATGCGATTATCGAAGCCGCCAAACGCGCGCAGGCGCATGATTTCATCATGGAATTGAAAGATGCGCGCGGCAATACGGGGTATGATTCCACGGTGGGCGAACGCGGCGTGAAACTGTCCGGCGGCCAGCGGCAACGTATTGCCATCGCCCGCGCGATTTTAAAGAATGCGCCGATCCTTATATTGGACGAAGCCACCGCGAGCCTCGATTCCGAATCCGAAAAACTGATTCAAAAAGCATTGGAAGATGTGATGAAGGACCGCACCGTGCTGGTCATCGCCCACCGCCTGTCCACCATCGCGCATCTGGATCGTTTGATCGTCTTGCAGGATGGCAAGATCATCGAAGACGGGCGGCACATTGACCTCCTCCATCAGGGCGGCTTGTATGCCCGTCTCTGGAACCTGCAATCCGGCGGTTTTTTAAATGACGATCATCAGCGTACTGTTTAATAGAGACTATCGTGATACACATAGAAGAAGACGATGAAGTCAAAATCAAAAACCGGCTATACGCGGGTGAAGCCTCTATTGTCATCCTTATAAATCCAGAAAATAAAGTTCTTCTTCATTTGCGGGACGACATCCCCAATATCATCTACCCCGGATACTGGACGGTTCCGGGTGGCATGAAAGAGCATGGAGAAACACCCGAAGAGGCTGCGCAGCGAGAGGTAAAAGAAGAAATAGGGTATGACGTAAGCCACCTAACATTATACGCGACCACGATAGATTCAAATGGACGCAACGAACTTGTTTCTGTTTTTTATGGCAAGATTGACAAGAACCTGATGGAACTTCAAATCAACGAAGGAACGGATCTTCAATTTTTTTCACCAGATGAAATAAAAACTTTGAAAATTATCCCCTTTGTTAAAAGGACGCTTATTTCCTATCTCAAAAAGACGCCATAGATAGGTATAAAAGCTAACCACCTGTACAATCCGGCGGGTTTTTACGGGATGATCATAAAAAAGCAGCACTTTAAATTTTGGGCTCCATAAGCACTTTCCGGCTTCTGAGCTTCTTTTCGTCGACGTGAACACCAAAAAAATCGGCCGCAGATTGGGGTGTCCGCTTCAAACGTTGATAACTTTCTTGAGGGCGATCCATCATCGCGCGCACTTGCGCGGCCATGCTTTCAATCAGATCACTTGGTTTTTCGACATAGATGTGGCGCTCATAAGAATCGGACACATCATGCATAATCCCCACACCGACAAGCTCTATGGGGCTACGTCCTTCAATCCAGCGATGAACGCGCAACAGACTGCCTTTATTATCTGGCTCACCGTCCGTCAACACCATCATGATTTTCCGTTTTGCCGGGCCGCGAAGCAACCGGTCATGGGCCCAGACCGTTGCTTCCTTTGTCGGGGTTGAAGACATCCTCCCCGTCAAAAGCCCCCCCATTATTTTTTTGGTTTCATTTGGTTTGAACGGTGCTGAAAATTCCTTGTAAATCCTGTAATCCGTGTCTGTATAACTCAAAACTTCCATCTGCACCCCTGCGGTCGATAGCCAGTATGCCAAACGTTCCGCCGCAATGTAGGCCATCGCAATCTTTTCTCCCCTCATGGAACCGGATTTGTCGGCAAGCAGTGTGATACAGGTATCCAGCTTTTGCCCGAAACTTTCCTGCCTTTGATAATATGGGTTTGCCGCCGCCGCCGAGAACGGATCAATCACAATACCGGGAAGCAAACCGCTGTCCAGAATGCCCTCTGACTGAAACCGCTCCAGCCGCGTTGAAACGGGTGAGAGAATATATTGTGCCATTTGCCGCCCGATCCGGTTGGCCATTTTCAAATCTTGCGCATATTTAACGTAAAGATCATCCAGCGTCTCGTCCTGAAGCTGACGCACCTGTCTTTGCGGTTCGATATGCGTCATAAAAAAATGTTTATAGCCTTTTAAAATGTCCCCTAAAGCCTGTCTATCCTTCTCCTCACTTTGTGCGAGCGTCCGAAGCGCGGCGACCTTGCTCTCCCTGATTGCAAAATCATGCCGAAGACCATCAAGCCGTTGGTGGATTTTCTTTTTCTTCCTGGTATTTGTCGCCCGTCGCAAAGACCGTTGATATAGGGCTATCTTTTTTTCCTGCTTTTTTAAATGGAACTCTTCTGTCTTCAAACGTCGTTCCGCGGATACGACTTCATCGTTGCTATGATCCAACGAAAAAAGTCTACGAAGAGCTTTTAGATTTTCATCTTTAAAGTCATCTGCCGCCAGAAGCAGTAAGAGTTCCTTGGGCACCACCAAACCCGCGCTTGTTATATCTGCGAGCATTTTTTCAAAGATGTCTTTGGATTCATCCATGCGACGGACATTCCCGACGGAACCGGCCAAGATATGTGCCAGTGCCTGCGGATCAGGGACTTCCTCAATAACCGCTTTTATAAGGGATGCATTCCGCTCAAGTCGCTCCGCATACAAACCACGCGTTGCCTGCGCACGCTCCAACTCTTCCGCGCTATAGACAATTTGTGTTTTGAAGTCGTGACGTTCAGGAAATATTTTTTTCAAAAAGTCATGTGTAACAATATAGGCAGCCTTGTCAAAGCCAGGTTCGTGCCTGTAATCACCTGACGAAACATACGCATGAAATGCGCCTATGTTGTTTAACGCCCCTGGCATATTGTCTGGAATGTCCGAAAAAACCGTGGCAAAGGCATCCAGTGCACTAAGCCAGGCCGTTTTATCATCACTCCATTCTGGTGCCATTTTGGCGAGAGATTTGCCATCATAGGCACGTAGGGCAAGACCTCTCAGATCCAGAAAGCCACGCTGAACGGCCAAATCATCAAAAACATTTGTAGGGAAAAAATCAGAAGGAACAGCCGGCGCAGACAAGGTCGCAGCGACCTCGCGATAAGCAACCCGTAACAGACCCTCAGAAGAACTCAACATAATGAGGCATTCATAGCAACACGGGGAGATATGTCAAACATTAAAGTGGGTGGGTTTCTTCCAGAGGAATAGATTACCCCTCCATCGCCTCTTTAACCTTTTCGGCGAGTTGTTTGAGCGTGAAAGGCTTGGGCAGGAAGAAAATACCCTTGCCCATATGGTCTTTGAGCTTGTCTTCGGTATAACCGGAAATAAAGATGATTTTCAAATCCGGGCTGCGTTCCCGGATTTTGTTCGCCATCGTCGGCCCGTCCATCCCGGGCATCATCACATCGGTGATCAAAAGATCGATCGTTTTAATGTCTTCGGCCTGCAGCAACGCAAGCGCGGCTTCCCCACTTTCGGCGCCCAGAACGGAATATCCCTTGTTGGTGAGCGCGCGGGTCGAGAACGTCCGCACCGCATCTTCGTCTTCGACCAGCAAGATGCGCGCCGTACCGGTCAAATCTTTTGCCACTTCTTCTTCGGGTCGCGTGATTTCTATATCCCGCTGCGCTTCCACTTCGGACAGGCGCGGCAGATAGATGGTAAAGGTGGTGCCGATTCCCACCGTGGAATCAATGGCCAGATACCCGCCCGTTTGCCGAATGATCCCATACACGGTGGCAAGGCCCAGCCCCGTCCCCTGTCCCACATCCTTCGTGGTAAAAAACGGTTCCAGAATGCGGCCCAGGTTTTCTTTTGAAATCCCCGTGCCTGTGTCCTTGACGTGAATGGCAACCCAATGCCCCGCGGGCATTTCATCATCGCAGCATTTCACAGGTGCCCTGTTGTCAAAATTTTCGGTGGTGATGCTGAGCTTGCCGCCACCCTCCATCGCATCGCGGGCGTTGACGGCGAGGTTGATGAGCACCTGTTCCATCTGCCCCACATCCACCTTCACCAGCCCCAGATTGTTGCCGTGGTTCAAATCGAGTTCGATGTTCGCACCGATCAGACGGCGGAGCAGATGCGAAACTTCGGTCAGAATGTCCGTGACGTCCTGCACGCGCGGGCGCAGGGTTTGCTGGCGCGAAAAGGCCAACAACTGGCGCACAAGGTTGGCGGCGCGGTTGGAGTTTTGCTTGATCTGCATGATGTCGGCAAAGGACGGGTCGCCCGGTTTGTGGCGCAGAAACAACAGATCACAAAACCCGATGATGGCCGTGAGCAGGTTGTTGAAGTCATGCGCAATACCGCCGGCGAGCTGGCCGATCGCCTGCATCTTTTGTGATTGGACGAATTGTTGTTCCAGACGTTTTTGTTCGGTCAGGTCGATGAAGTGCAAAACGATATTGTCGCTGCCCTTGATTTTACGGGCATGCATTTGAACGGATACGCTGTTGCGGCCCTTCAACATCACTTCGATCGGCCCCGGCATCTGCTGCCCCTGTCCGATTTTGGCGAGTGCCCCCAGCGTTTTATCACGGTCTTCTTCGGACAGGATGGCTTTCAGGCCCTTGCCCTCCACCGCCGTGGTTTCATTGCCTAGCATCGCGGCCAACGCGGCGTTGCAATCCTGGATAACGCCCTTGTCATCGACCAGCGCAATGCCCAGCGGGGCTTCTTCGAAAAATCTCTGGAAACGGTCTTCGGAGGCTTGCAATGCCTGACGCATTTCCCGTTCGGATGTTAAATCGTGTATGACGCCGCGGGTACGCACGCGCCCTTCTGTTTCGAACACGACCGTCTGGTTGACGGATGCAAGAAAGGTGCGTCCGCCAGCACCCTTCATCATGACTTCTGCCACCTGCCGCGTGCCGCCTTTTTCCGTGATGTCGTATGGGGCCGCCCCTTCCGGTGCGGCTTCCATAAATGCGTGTAGGGTGCCTTCGGTCAGGACATATTGTATCCCTTCGCCCAGCCATCTTGCCAAGGTCGCATTCACGAACACGAACCGGCCTTTTTCATCGACGGAAAAAAATCCGACAGGGGCGTTGTCCGTGAAATCGATCAGCTTTTCGCGTTCTTCGCGCACGCTGCGGTCCAGATCCCGTTGTTCGGTGACATCATCGATGCGCCAATGAACATACCCCGCCCACCCGGCAACAGGTTGGGCCGTGATGACGTACCAGCTTTCATGATCGCCCTGACGGGATTTTAGTTCGATGGAATCCGGGATTCCTTTTTGCGCCTGTTCGGCGAGATTGCGAAAATGGGTATAGGCTTCGTCATTGTCTGTGAACAAACCGGACAGGGCCTGAAGCGATGGAAATTCCGCGCCCGTGCACAATTCATCGAAACGGTGGTTGGTATAAACCGTATTGTCCGCCCCGTCGGTAATCAGACGCGCGCCGCGGCTTCCTTCCATCACCTCGCGGATCAACTGCCGCTCGCGCTCCCGCGTGCCGTAATTGTATAAAAACTGCTGGAACATGAACGCCAGAACGGACGCAATGACAAACGCGATGCCGGCTGCGATCATGGTTTTCTGGTCGATGTTCAAAATGATGCCAAGCGCAATGCATACACCCATATACAAAACGATCACCATCAACGATGTGATAATTTTGCGCATGCGGCGCTGCCCCTGGGGCGGTCCTTTTTGGCCGGGGGATTGGCGGGCGATGAATTCGGAATGGTCTAAAGTCATGACGATTGCAATAATGCCATAATTTCCAAAGACTTGACCAGCCGATAAAGCGGTTTTACGTCAGTTTTCCCTTCAACCGGAAGACATAAGAGATAATTTCGGCCACAGCCTTGTAATGCGCGGGCGGTACGGCTTCGTCCACCTCTACCGTATCGAACAAAATGCGCGCCAACGGCGGGTTGGGCAAAATAGTGACACCGTTTTCACGCGCCACTTCCCGGATCCGCAAGGCAAGCTCGTTAACCCCCTTGGCCACGACCATCGGCGCATCGTCCTTGTCCGGATCGTATTTCAACGCAATCGAATAGTGGGTCGGGTTCGTGATTACGACATCGGCACTTGGAACCGCCTGCATCATCCGCGCACGGGCGCGCTCGGCACGGAGCTGGCGCAGTTTTGCCTTCACATGCGGATCGCCTTCGGATTGGCGGTATTCGTCCTTCAATTCCTGTTTTGTCATCCGCATTTTTTTCATGTGTTCGAACCGCTGATAGAGCAGATCAATCGCGGCGATGATGGCCAGCACGATAAGAACGCCGATCAACAATTGCATGACCAGCGTTTTCATTTCATCCAACGCCTGCGGCACGGGCAAGCCCACCATATGTTCGATGGTACCGAAATAGGGTTTGAGAATGACCAGACCGACCACCGAAATGACGACAATCTTCAAGACGCCCTTGAAAAATTCAACGATGGATCGCAGCGAAAACAACCGCGCCATACCCTTGGACGGCGATATTTTGCTCAGATCGAACTTGATGATTTCGGGCGCGAAAATCGGGCCGATCTGAAGAAAGGGCCCCGCAAACGCCGCGGCCATCAAAAACAACAACGGCACGGCGAGGATTTTTAAAATCTGGCGCAAGGCTTCGATCACCACAAACTGCATCCCGCCCGGGACGGACGGCAAATCCGCGGTCTGCGCCAGATATGTCCGCAGCGTGATCAGCAAATCTTCCATCATCCCCGGGCCCATGCCGAGCACGACCAGTGTCCCCGCAAGCAACATGATCCAGTTGTTCACCTCGCGGGATAAGGGCACCTGCCCTTTCTTTCGCGCCTCTTCCAGTTTTTTGGGCGTGGGGTCTTCTGTCTTGCTGGAATCGTCCTGGTCTTCGTCGCTCATCTATCCCCCGCTTTGTGTCAGGAAATAAACCATCCCGTCTTCGAATCGGGACAAGAAGAACATCAAAATCGCCGAAATAGACAGGCTCATGATAACAAGGGCCAACATGATCTGCACCGGAATGGCGATCATGAAAATCTGCATCTGGGGCATCAGGCGCGACAGAACACCCATCCCCACATACAACACCATCGAAATGACGATGAACGGCAAGGCGATCTGGAACCCGGTTAAAAAGCTCGCCGACACAACCTTGGCCATCAATTCAGCCATGCTGCCCGTATCCAGAACGCCTCCCATCGGGAACATTTCGTAACTTTCGACCAGACCGTGGATCAATAGATGGTGCATGTTTGTCACAAACAGCAAAGTCACACCGGTGATAGACAGGAAAGCCCCGAACACCGATCCTTGTGTGGACAGCAGCGGGTTGAAAATCTGCGCGTTCGAAATACCGGATGACAAGGACACCAACATCCCCGCCGTATCCAGCGACATCATCAACACCCGCGCGATGGTGCCGATAAACAATCCGGTGATGAATTCCACCACGATCAACGCGATCATCGTCCCGAAGGCCGGCAACGGATCGGGCACGTAATGGCGGAGCACCGGTGCCATCACCAGCGAAAAGCCGAGCGCGAACAAAAGCCGGATGCGTTGCGGAACGAAAGAATCCCCGATCCCCGGCATAATCATGAGTGCCGTCCCGAACCGGACGAACACGATGATAAAGGCAAACACTCCGGTGGTTAGAAAGTTTTGAAGCATCTTATGCCCCGCCGGACAGTTTCGGCGCGAAGAACACAAGGGCCGCCCCCGCAGCGATCAACAGAAATCCCAAACCGTGATAAACCGTGATTTTCTGCCCCAGATAAAACACGGAAAAGAATCCAAAAACGATGAGGGTAATAACCTCCTGTATCGTTTTCAATTCGGCAGCATCATAAAATTGATATCCGATCCTGTTGGCCGGAACTGCCAGACAATATTCAAAAAACGCAATCGCCCACGCGCCGATCACGGCGATCACCATGGGCGTGTTGTGAAATTTCAAATGTCCGTACCACGCAAATGTCATGAAGATGTTGGAAAAACACAACAGAACGATTGGCACAAACGGAAGGAACGACGGTGGTACGAAACCCATAAGATTCCTCATCTATCCAATGCCGACGATCTTGTCCGCGATTTCCTTCATAAAACCGTTCATCACGCTGATGAACGCGGGAAACAACAAGAAGATGGTCAGGAAAATCACAAGGATTTTCGGGACGAAGACCAGCGTCATTTCCTGAATCTGCGTCAATGCCTGTACCAATGCGACCAGAACACCGACCACAAGGCCGACCAGCATCACCGGCCCGCCGATAACGATGGTCAACATAATGGCTTCACGGGCCAGATCGACGATTTCGGTTTGATTCATGCCTTATACTGTACTCCACCTGCCCGCGGGGCGAAAGAGACGTCAGATCGGCATCCTCATGATTTCTTCATAGGCCGACACCAGACGGTCGCGAATCGCCACAACCGTGGAGAGTGTCATTTCCGCGGCATTCACCGCCTGCACCACATCGGGCAGGCTGGCATCGCCCGTCACTGCCTTGGCGGACATCTGATCGCCGGTTTTCATGGTTTTGATGGCGTCCAGCGCGCTGCTTTTCAACACATCCATGAATTTGGGCTGGGCAACATCCCCGTCCATGGCGGGCGCATTCGTGCCGACCTTGGCGATATTCGCATAGGCGTTGGCGGCAGCAGCGGGATTTGCAATTTTATCGACCATGGGACTCATCTACCTCTTATCAAGAATACCACAAAACTAGCGGAGCATATCAACGGTGCGCAGCGCCATACTTTTTGACTGGTTATACATACCCAGATTCGCCTCGTAAGACCTTTGGGCCTCGCGCATGTCATTCAATTCCACGATCATCTGGACGTTCGGCATTTTCACATAACCTTCGGCGTTCGCGCCCGGATGATCCGGCATGTATTTCAAGACATAATCCGATTTTTTATCATCGGTAATGTCCTTGACCTTGACCAGATCGGTACCGTTCACCTTGTCCATCGTGTTTTTGAACGTGATGACCTTGCGGGTATAGGGCTTGCCGTCCGGCGTGGTCGCGGCCGTGCCGGCGTTCGCGATGTTTTCGGAAATCACGCGGGTGCGTTCGCCCTGCGCGCGCATCCCGTAGGCCGAAATTGTCATGGTGTTCCACAGATCGCTCATATCATTCTACTCCCGTTCGATTATCCCTGCCGCCCGATGGCAATTTTGTACATCGCCACCTGCTTGATCATCAGGTTGGTAACCATGTTGTAATCCATTTGGGTTTCCGACGCCTTGACCATCTGTTCTTCCAGAATAACGCCGTTCTTGTCGGGCGCGACCTCGTACGTCATGCGGTCTTTGGAATTCTTGGCGGTCTGCACGTCGTTCGGGGACGGCATGTGCATCGGGTTGGTGGTTTCCACTTTGATCGAACCCGCGCTGGCCACATCTTTCAAAACGGAACCAAAATCGACCTTGGTCAAATCCTTGGACTGGTATCCTGGCGTGTCGGCATTGGCGATGTTTTGCGATAACACCTGCTGGCGGTGATCCAGATAATCCATTTTTGCGGCCAGAGCGCGCATCAGGGGCAAATTGGTGATGGACATTCCTTAACCCTTCCCGTTTACTATAAAACTCTAGGGAGAACCTTGCAGGAACCATGCCAATGGATGACGGCCCCGCCAAACCCGACAAAGACCCATTCAAGCCTTTGAATGTAAAGGATAAAAAACCCCGTCAAACCGCCGTAGCGGTGAAAGACCGGACATGGGACAAAAAGGTACCTCAGGTCGTGGCTGCCGGACGGGGAACTATTGCCGAGAAAATCCTGCAGCTCGCCTTTGAAAACAACATCCGGGTAAAGGAGGACGCCCCGCTGGCCGAAATGCTGGCCGCCGTCGAACTCGACAGCCCCATACCTTCGGAGGCGTTTATGGCCATCGCCGAAATTTTGTATTACGTTTACCGGGCCAACGGGCAACCCAACCCGTTTGACGCCGCCCTGCGCGAAGCGATGGATGATCCGAAAAACGCACCGCAGGCATAACACGAAGGATGAAACCGTGACCCCAGCCCAGATCCGCGACAAAATGGATTCCTTGAAAAACTATATTCAGGAGGCCGAAGCGTCGGTGCGCAATGGCAAGATGGTGGACCTGACCGGTCTCGATAAGGAAATCGCACAAATTTGCCAAAAGGCCGTGACCCTGCCCCCCGATCAGGCGCGGGATATTCAACCCCTGATGGCCGGGTTGATCGGTGATCTGGAACAGCTCAGCCGCACCTTGCACGACTTCAAAGACCAGATGAAAAAATAAGGAAATCGCGCCCGCAAGGCTCGACATCGTGCATTCATGGTGACAGGATACGCGCATGGATTGGCATGATTATCTGAAATTTCTGGCGGCCTTGCTGTTCGTGCTGGGCCTCATGGGCGGTCTGGCCCTTCTGCTCAAACGCTTTGGTCTCGGCTCCGCCGCCATGCTGCCGGCGGACAAACGCCGCCTCAAAGTTTTGGAAATCCTCCCCCTCGATGCACGCAGAAAAGCGGTATTGTTGTCCCGTGACGGGGCCGAACATCTTGTCATTCTGGGCGTAACAAGCGAAACTGTGGTCGAAACCAATATTCAAAAAAAACAATGACAAACAGCAACGCCGTTATTGCCGTTAAGACAAAACCATCCAACCATTGGATTGGATACGGGCTTGTGCTTGGCCTGACAGGCCTACTCACCCTGCTCTTTTCGCATCCGGCTTTGGCGCAAACCATTTCGCTCAATCTCGGCAACGAAGAAAACGGCACGGTCGCGGGGCGGTTGATCCAGATGGTGGCCCTGCTTACCGTTCTTTCGCTGGCACCGTCCATCCTTATCATGATGACCTCGTTTACGCGGATCGTGGTGGTGCTGTCGTTCCTGCGTACCGCCATGGGCATTCAACAAACGCCGCCGAACACCGTCATGATCAGCCTCGCGCTGTTCCTGACCTTTTTCATTATGTCGCCCACGTTAAAGGCCGCGTATGACAACGGCGTACAGCCGCTCATCAACGCCGAAATCGACGAAGAACAGGCGTTTGACCGCACCACCGCGCCGTTTCATGATTTTATGATGAAACATGTGCGCGAACAGGATTTGAAGCTGTTTATCGACCTTTCCAAGGAAGGCCCGTTTGAAAAACAGGCAGACGTGCCGCTGCACATCCTGATCCCCGCCTTCATGATTTCGGAATTGCGCCGGGCCTTTGAAATCGGCTTTATGCTGTTCCTACCCTTCGTCATCATCGATATGGTCACGGCCTCCATCCTGATGTCCATGGGGATGATGATGTTGCCGCCGGTCATGATCTCCCTGCCGTTCAAGATCATCTTTTTCGTGCTGGTCGATGGCTGGTACCTGATCTGCGGATCGCTGATCCAGAGCTTTAACGGCGTCCCCGTGACACCGGCGGGGTAAAAATGGACAACGAATACACAGAAAATCTCTTCTCCTACGGCACCTTGCAACAAGAAGAGGTGCAGATTGCGACCTTTGGCCGAAAACTGGAAGGTGCAAAAGACACGCTGACCGGTTATGAACACGCCATGGTGGCGATTGACGATCCTGATGTTGTCAGACTCAGCGGAAAATCGCACCACCCCATCATCCGTAAATCATCGGCGGCTGGCGGCGGTGTCAATGGTACGGTTCTTAAAATCAGCCATCAGGAATTGATGAACGCCGATAAATACGAAGTGAGCGCCTATAAACGGGCCGCCATCACGTTGGCATCCGGCGTAAAGGCCTGGGCCTATGTCGATGCACGGGATCCTGACTAAAGCACCTTTAACGCCTCCCTGTCGGGCATTTCATCAATGCGCTGTTTCCGCTTTTTTCTCCGGTGTTGCAGGCGCATCAGCCTTTTCCGGTGCCTTCGCGGTGGCAGGTGCAGGAACCGCCGCCTTTTTGCTCGTCATTGTTTTGTAATTGTCCAAAAATCCTTTGAACAAATCGATTTCGGAGATCATGGAATCAATCGCCTCGCGGCTGCCGATCATATCCGGTCGGCGCGGACGCGTGACCACTTCGAACATTTCGCCCTTGGCCGTGTCTTTCATTTGCGTTTTGTAGCGTTCGCGCAAATTGGCCAGTGCCACGCGGTTACCGGACAGGTTGAGCGCAATCGCGCGGTTTAAAACCAGATCACGTTGATAGTCGGTAAGCGGACGTTTGGGAGATATATCCTCGTACACGATCAGATCGTTGAGCGACATGGCCGCCTCTTCCCAGTTTCCGGCGAACCATGCGACATCGGTGCGAAGGCGGCTGACATCCGTATCGGGCGGCATGGCATTCAAAATGGCCAGTGCCTCATCAGGTTTCTTTTGCATGGAAAGCGCGCGGGCCTTGAGAAGGAAGATTTGCCGCTCCAATTCCGGATCGGCTTTTTCCTTGGCGGCCACGGGCGTAGGTGCCACCGCATCATCCCCCGCCTGCGGCACAATGTCCGGCAAGGCGGGGTTGGCTGGCACCGTTTCCAACGTACCGTTCGCGACCTTGTTATAGGTATCCTGCGCCACTTCCAGCGCACGCAACGCCCCTTGCGGATTGCCATCCAGCAAGCGAATAGCCGCCAGACGGATGGCCGTTTCAACCTTCTTGTTACCGGTCAGGCGGTTGTTCACCTGATATTCCAGCAACGATGCCGCCCGCCCCAAAAGATCGGCATTGACCAACCGTTCGGACAGCTTTTCGATATATTCATCAGCCTCCGCCCCCGGCGGGAACAAATCCTTGAATTCTTCATAAATACCGATGGCATCAAGCGGGGAGACTTGCGCAATTTCGTTTTTCACAAAAATATCGCGGAACGATTTGGTCATATAGGTCTGGACATCTTGCCCTACCTGCAATTCAGGCGTCAGGGTTGCGGCATTGCGCAAGACCGTCAGCCCTTTCAAATAGTCCTTGTTTTCAATGTAAAGCTGGCCCAGACGGTAATTGATCAATGTTTCCAGTTCGTCCCCACGCCAGGCATAACGCAAACCTTCTAGCCGGTTGATCGCCTGTTCGGATGACAATTTCTTTTGTTCGATCTGTAGTTTGGTCAGCGATAGCCCCGCTTTTGCGCGGAACAAATCATCCTTGCCGTTTTTGACCAGCGGGTCCCAATATTCGGTTGCCTTGTCCGCGTGCCCCTTTTGCCGTTCCAGTTCACCCACCAGATAATTCCACGCCGCGATATAACCGGGGCGCAGTGTTTTCAATTCCGGTTTCAACATATCCAGATTCTTTTGGGCATCCGGAACACGTGCGTTCCGCAAATCAATTTCCGCAAACATCAACGCCATTTGCGCACGAATGGCCTTTGGGTAGTTCTGGATCGCCGAAAGATCGGATGGCAGAACCTCCCCCGCCTGTTTCCAGTCTTCAAGCCCGCCGAGCACGAAAGCCCGCCACAATTTGATATCGTCATAACCGTTCAGGTTTTCATTGGTCAGGTCGGCAAAGGCTTCATCGAATTTGCCGGAAATTGCCAATGCCGCGCCACGCAACGCCTGAAACTCCTTGTCCTCGTCCAGATCGGGAACTTTTTGCAGCGCAATCCTGAGCATACCGAGCGCTTCGGGCCCGCGATTGTTGGCAATCAACAACTTGGCCATGGTTACTACGTCTTCGGGCCTTGCCTCATCCGGTTTTCCGGCGGCTTCAACCATCAGGACGTGAATGTTTTTTTCCAACGCATGAAGGCCGCCCATTTCCCAGCGCGGGAAATTGTAAATGTTGTTGCCCTTGGGTTTTTCTTCAGCGGCCTTGGCCATTTCCTGGGATGTGGCAGCAGCTTCCGCCTCATGCAGTTTTTCGCTATCGGCATCATGTGTGGTTTCTTCGTCGTGTTTTTCTTCCACGGCGGGTGGCGGTTCGGTCAACGCAAGATCATCCTTGTGCGCGTCTTCCTTTTTCTCCCCTTCATCATGCGCCGCGTCCACATGCACTTCTTCCGCCGGCGGGGGAACCTGCTTTTCTTCAGACGTTGGGGCGGATTCTTTGGGCGTTGGCACCGTTGCCGAAGGCAAAGAGGATGACACCACAAGACCGCCGGATTTTTCAATCCTGACCTCGTCTTTTAAAATCTTGGGTTCTACCCCGTCCGTTTTTGCGGCATAGGCCAGACCGACATCGGATTCCAGCATGTCCAGATTGATAAAACGCCGTGCGGCACCAGCGCGCTGGGAACTGTCGCTCGCGGTGATCGCCGTAATTTCATCCCCCGTCATAGGATCGGTAAATGTAATTTTTTTGCGCATGTTTTTCAGCGGCCATGACAGGGCCGATGCACCGTTTTCGTTGACAACCGCCGGTGCGGCGAACGGTATTTCCTTGTCCTTATCGCTAAGCAGTACACGCCACGAAAGTCCGCCGCCCTGACCATAGGCCTTCACGCCTTCGGGAAGATCGATGTAATAAACCGACCCGCCATCCGACCCATCCAGTTTTTTCAGATCACCCAGATGCGCCGTTTGCGGCCCTTCCAAAACCGGAGCGACATTCTCTTCTTCGCTGTCTAGCGCAATCCACAGCCGCCCGAACCGTTCGAACGCCGCGATACCGGAGCTCGTAATATGTCGAATGGTAATAACATGCGGATCGAACGCGGGGGCTGTCATTTTTTCTGCCTCCACCGTTTCTACGGGGACGGGTTTCGCATTTTCGGCCGGCTTTCTCGTAAAATCCGCTTTGGCTGGTTCGGCCTTTTTCTCTTCGGGTTTCTTTTCTTCGGGCACGACCTTTATGTCCGGCTCCTTTTTCGGGACATCCGGTGCCTGTGCCGTTTCATCGAAGCTATTGTCATACACATCGACGATCAATTTATTGCCGACCACAAAATCCCGGAACCGGCTGCCCTTCGGAATGTCGATCCCCACCTGCAACGGTTCAGCCGCAGAAGAAAGAACTTTCACACCTTCGATATTTTTTTCCGTTTCAAATCCGCCAAGATCAAGGGCCCCCGCCTTCGCAAAACGGATCAGCACGCGGTTTCCATCCTTGGAGAGCGAATAGCCGGGTTTGTCCGCCCATTCGAACACGATGCGGGAATAGGCCTCGTGGTCACCACCGCGCACGCCGACTTTTTCCTGCGCCAAGGACGGCACCGCAAATGCAGCACCGCAGACAGTCAAAAGGAGCAGCGGGAATCTTACGAAACGCATAAAAAAACCCTGCCACAGCAGGGTTCAAAGAACAATAGAAGCTCCAATCATATCAAATGCTTTTAGCAAGGAAGTCCACAATCTTCCATAATCCGGCGGCGGTCAACCGGCAGGGTTGTCGAATTCGGCAAGCAGCCTGTCAATCTCGTCCTGCGAGATCGCCTTGTCGGCCATCTGCGGCCCGTTCATCAGGCTTTTGGCATCATCGATGGAAACTTCCTTTTCGTATTTTCCTTCGCCGACTTTCAGACCTACCTTGTCACCCAGCGTGTCCATAATCCGGTCAACCTTTTCTTCGATCAACTGGAGCGTCGTGACCACATTTTTGATCCGCTGTCCGGTGACATCCTGAAAAGTACAGGCTTCATAGATTTGCGTGACCTTTGCGCTCAATGCTTCGTGCTGATCCGCTTCCAATCCACCGGCGAAGGTTTCGATCTCTTCGCAAATCGACATGATTTTGTGTGTGGCATCGGCGGTGGCACGAACCACCTCGCCCAATTCGTCCGTTGCATCGGGAACATGGGAATTTTTGACATGTTGCGGGCTGTGTGCGGTGATGTCTTTGCGAAGCGCATCGATAATTTCGGCCAGTTCGGCAATATGCGCGAAAACATCACGGTTTGCGTGCGTGGTGTCAATCTTCGTGATCACCGAATTGATGATCTCGATCACTTGCCCGCGACCGTATTTTTGTGAATTCGGCATAATTTTTCTGGCTTTCCGGTTTATTCCTAAAACTCGCCGATCACGGCCGTGATTTTGGTTTTCAATGTCTCGGCATTGAACGGCTTGACGATGTAATTGTTGACGCCGGCCTGTTTGGCGGCAATGACGTTTTCCGTCTTACTTTCGGCGGTAATCATGATGAACGGCACCTTGCTGATATTATCGTTGCCTTGCGTAGCGCGTACTTTTTTCAAAAGATCCAGCCCCGACATCGGCTCCATGTTCCAATCGGAAATGACCAACCCGTATTTCTTTCCGCTCAACAATTCATAGGCGGCGGTACCGTCCGTGGCTTCGTCCACGTTGTTAAAACCCAGCTGTTTCAAAAGATTTTTGATAATGCGGATCATGGTCTGGTAATCGTCCACGACCAGAACATTCATGTTTTTATCAACAGCCACAGTCTTCTCCTATGTGTGTAAAGAAATCGAAAATTGTACGCGAGAATATCTTGCACCAGTATGGCGTAAATTGGTTAAACGAATTTTAACGCCAAAACGCTTTTTCCGCCTAGCCCTTTCTATGGCAGCGGGAGCGTGGGAAGATCGGGGAGCTTGTTTTGTTCGGCCATCAGCGTCGTCACCTGACGGGCCTTGTCAGGGTCCATAGCGGCCAGAATCGGGCCGGTTTTACGCTCCGACATCTTGGTCATGACCTGAAGCAGTACATCCATATCCAGCGCATTGAAAATTTTTGCGGCGTCCTTGGCCTTCATACCTTCGTATATTTTTACAAGGCTGGCGACCCGTTCGTTTTCCTGATCGGTCTGTTGTTTCAACAGACTCTGGATGTCGGATTTGATGTTGTTCAATTCATCCGTCTTTTGCTGAAGCTCGGCTTGCGCGGCCTTCAACAGGGCTTCACGCATGGCCAGTTCTTTTTCCTTGGCCTCCAGATCTTTTCGGCGTTTGGCCAGATCGGCAAACATTTCAATCTTCACATCCGAATATTCGTCATCCAGATCCTCGGCCGCGCGCCAGTCTTTTTTGTCCTTGGGCTCTGTGCTCATAGCGGGCGGTTCAATATCGGGGCGCGCCACTTTTTCGGCATCCCCCGGCGTGGGCACCTTCTCCCCGTCTTTCACCACGGGCATCGCCGGCTTTGGGGGGGCCTCGTTCGTGCTTTTTAATTCGGTGGCGGGCGGGGCCGCATCGCCGGCCGCCGTTTGCATGGCATTCAGGACGGCGGCATCGTTTTGCGCGGCATAGGCCTTGATCGAGCCCGCCCGGCTGACCTCGCGGATCAGGTCACCGAACCGCACACCAAAACAAAGGGCGGCGACGACCATCAAAACGGTAAGAAGTCTGGATCCACCCGGCATGGGTTAATTTCTCCCGCCGACGGTTTTCCTTTTATGGAAGGCTTCGAAAAACTCCCGCTCGGCCTGGCTCTGCAACCCGGAGGTCGCCCCTTCCAGTTCGGCATCCAAAGCATCCAGTTCGTCAAACACATCGTCTTCTTCGAATTCGCGGTCTTGAATCATAAAGCCCAACGGTTCTTCTTCCAGATCGCGCAACGGGTTGGATGCTTTTGCTTCCCTTGGAACGTCACGGACGACGATCGGCGCACCAACACTTGAAGGCGCGATACCAAGCCCCCCGCCTGCCTCGATTTTTTCGATTAGCTCGCGGTTACGGTCGGCGAGTTTTTCAAGCCGCGTTGCCAGATTGTTTCCGGCTTCGGACATAAACTTAAGTTCATCAGACAAGAATTTGGATTCTTTTATTTTTTTATCAAGATCGGCACCGGAATTACGGGCGGACACCTGAAGGCCCGCAATCGCCTTTTCCGCCCGTTCGATGTTGACGGCCAGACGGTTCACCAACCCTTCCATCTGCGACCGGCTATCCTTGAAGTGTTTCAAATTCAGGTTGAGGCGGAAGGCAAAGAACACTGTACCGGCCAGCAGCACCAAAATGGCAACATCCATCAGGAATCCAAAATTCATGGGCATCAATCTTCCTCAACCTGTTTGGGCGGAATGTATTTTTCAACGCGCACGGCGATAAAATCCTGTTTCTGGCCGACCGGCCCCCTGAACATCGGGAACTGGCCGCAGCGCAATTCCAACTCGTCCTCCGGCCGGGTCGTGAAAACAACCTTCGTCCCAACCTTCCAGTTCAACATATCGCGAAGCGGGATGGTCTTTTCCCCCAAAACGGCCTGAAGCTGCACTTCGGTTTGGTAAAGCTCTTTGGTCAGGTGGGTTTCCCAGATGGAATCGCGGCCGAACTTTTCCCCCATGAACATCTGGAGCAGCAATTCGCGGATCGGCTCCAGCGTCGCATACGGGATCACGATTTCAATGCGTCCGCCGCGATCCCCCATGTCCACACGAAGACGGGCCAGAACGCAAGCATTGCCGGATTGGGAAATGGTGGCAAAACGCGGGTTGGTTTCCATGCGTTCCAGACTGAACGATACGGGAGAGAGCGGATCGAACGCCGAAGACAAATCGGACAAGGTCACCGTGACCATACGTTCGACCAGCTTCGTTTCAATGGTGGTATAGGGGCGGCCCTCCACGCGGATGGCGGGCGTGCCTTTCCGGCCACCCAGCAACACATCGACGATGGAATAGATCAGCGCGGAATCGGTGACCATCAAGCCGTGGTTGTCCCATTCCTGCGCCTTGAAAACGGACAACATCGCCGGCAAGGGGATAGAGTTCATATAATCGCCAAACCGGACGGTGGACACGTTGTCGAGGCTAACCTCCACGTTGTCGGATGTCAGGTTGCGTAAAGTCGTGGACATCAACCGCACCAGACGGTCGAACACGATGTCGAGCATCGGCAGACGCTCGTAATTGACCATCGCGGAATTGATCAGGGCCATCACGCCCGATGTTTCCGCCCCGCCGGATAAATCATCGTCAAAACCCAAAAGGGAGTCGATCTCGTCCTGGTTCAGGATGCGGGTGGCGGCCTCGCCGGACATGCCCATCGCCTCGGCCATCGGATCGGCGGATGCATCGCCGCCGTCGGCCATGGCACCCCATTCCTCCATCATCGCCTTTTCTTCGGCGCTCATTTCCTTTTCATTGACGTCTGTATCGCTCATATCACCAGCTACGCAAGAATCATGCCGTTATAGTGTAAACCGTTTTCCATACTGGGGCATGGGACATTATTGAGATGCACACAGGACGCAGCGCGAAAACCGGGAAAATCGGTGCCCGTGCCAAAGCCCCGTACCCGTCTATTGTATCAGAATTTCCTGAAACAGGACATCCTGCACCTCGACCGGATAGGCCGCCTGATTCACCCGGGCCAGCAATTCCATCTGGAGCCTGTAAATCCCTGCCGAACCACGCAAATCCTTGACCCGTAATTCCCGCAGGTATGTCTGGAACTGGTCAACGATGCGGGGCATCAACGCCTCCACCGTGTGCAAGTCGGTTTCGTTCTTGAATTCCAGTTGGACGGACAGGCGCAAATAACGCGGTGCGCCGTCATCGGTATTCAGGTTGACGATCAAATCGGGGATTTTCAAAAAGGCGGCACCGGGCTTGGAACAAACCTCCTTGCCGTGCTCGTCCTTTTTGCATTCCAGCTTTTCTTCTTCGGCGGCCCCTTCGTGCCCAGCTTCTTCGGTTGTTTCGCCTTTTTTCAGGAATTTGTCGAGAAAGCCTGAAAAATAAAGCCCGGCCCCGGCACCGATCAAAACGAACAAAACCACAACCGCGATGATGATAATCTTCTTTTTACCGCCGCCGGACGTTTCTTCCATACCGCCTTCGGCCGGGGCACCTTCACCATCCAGCGATGCATTGACTTCTTCGTGTTTTGCGTCTGCCATGAAACTGCCTTTGCGACATTGCGATTCAAACGGGTGTGGTGATTATAAACCGCATTCCCCCGCTGGCAACAGGCGCAATCTGGAATCCGCCCACAACCCCCTGCATACAAAGGCAAAAGCGCGGGCAAAAACAGACAGGCAATTTTTTCCCGCCGACTCGGGATCTAGCGACAATTTTGCCGCAGGGCGCGGATTCCCGCGGCTGTGGATAAATCCATAACACCTTTGTTTACCTTGGTTTTTGCTTCTGGCACGGCTTTCGCAACGGTTCAGCGTGAAAAGAGGTGTGAAGACACATGGAAAATTCACTCTATGTCGGCTTATCGGCCCAGGTGGCCCTCGAAGAACGCATGGCGTTGATCGCGAACAATGTCGCGAACATCAACACGCCGGGCTATCGCGGCCAGAATGCCGTGTTCAAGGAATTCATCTCCGACCAGCCGCGGATGAAAGAAGACGTCTCGCTCGTTTATGACATCGGGCAATATCAGGTTACGTCCCCCGGCCCCATCAAACAAACGGGCGCGCCGCTGGATGTCGCCCTTGTCGGCCCCGGCTATTTCGGTGTCGGCACAAACGATGGTGTGCAATTCACCCGCGCGGGTAACTTCACACTTAACGCCAATGGCGAATTGATAACCTCTACGGGGTACAAAGTCGCGGATCAGGGCGGCGGCATTATCAGCATCCCCGCCAGTGCCAAATACGTCACCATCGATGAAAAAGGGGTCGTGTCCACGGATCAGGGTGTCGTCGGCAACCTGATGGTCGCAGAATTTACCGATTACCAAAAGCTCTCCCCCACCGGCAACGGGCTTTACAAAACCGATGAAGCCCCCACCCCGGCAAAAGATACCCGCGTGTTTCAGGGCAAACTCGAAGGCTCCAACGTGCAGCCCGTTCTTGAAATGACGAGGATGATTGACGTGATGCGCGAATATCAGGCCGTGCAACGCGTGATGCAAAACGAACATGACCGTCAACGCACGGGCATACAAAAAATTCTGGAAACAAGCTGAAAGTAAAGGATAAGTCATGATCAGGTCTCTGGATATCGGCGCAACGGGCATGCTCGCCCAACAGCTCAATGTGGATGTGATCTCCAACAACATCGCCAACTCCACCACCTCGGGCTTTAAACGTCAGCGGGCGGAATTTCACGACCTGATATATCAAAACGACATGCGTCCCGGTGCCACCTCCTCCGATTCCGGCACCACCGTGCCGACGGGCATGCAGTTCGGTTTGGGGGTCAGCATCGGTTCCGTTTACCGCCTTCATGAACAAGGCACGATCAAGGTCACGGAAAATCCGCTCGACCTTGCCATCACCGGCGAAGGCTATTTCCAGATCGACCTTCCCAACGGTGATACCGCCTATACCCGTTCCGGCGTGTTCCAGTTGAACGAAAACGGTGAAATCGTGAATGCGCAAGGGTACACACTGCAACCCGGGATCACCGTCCCCGATGATGCCGAAGACATCGTGGTCAACACGTCCGGCGAAGTGCTGGTCAAAGTGCCTGGACAGATCGCCATGCAGAATGTCGGGCAAATTCAATTGGCCACCTTCGTCAACCCGGCCGGTCTTGAAGGGATCGGGGATACGTTGTTCCTGGAAACGGATGCATCCGGTGCGGCCGCCGTCGGCAACCCCGCCGAAGACAATTTCGGGGATGTCCGCCAAGGCACGCTGGAAAATTCCAACGTCAATATCGTGGAAGAAATCACCAACCTGATCAGCGCACAGCGCGCCTATGAAATGAACTCAAAGGTCATAACGGCCAGCGATGAAATGCTTCAAACCGTGACACAACTCAGGTAGTAGCCCATGAAAAAAGTACAATACGCCATTGAACAGTTTGCCAAAGAATTCGAACTCGCCATCCGGATCGCGATGTTGATTGTTTCGGTTGCGTTCGGCGTGCTCGTCATCATCGTGGGGGCCACGGCGGCCAACGCCGCCTCCTTGCGCACGGATGCCAGCATTACGGGTGATTACATCCGCCTTGGCGATATTTTCGACAATGTAAAGAACGCGGATTACGTGCTCGGCCCCGCCCCGCAACCCGGAAAGGATATGATCCTGAACGCCCGTACGCTTTACCGCATCGCCTCCGCGCTTGACGTGGACTGGCAACCGGCAACCTCGGCGGAACAGATCATCCTTCGACGCGAAGCCACCGTGATCGCACCCTCTCAAATCTCCGATGTCATGACCGCCAAAATCAAAGACAGTGGCGTAACGGACAATTTTTCGCTCTCCTTTACAAACACGGTGCAGGACATCGTCCTTCCCGCCGGAACGGAACCCGGCGTGGATATCACCGCCTTTCAATTTGATCCGCAAAAGGACGTGTTCAATGCGGTCATCGCCTCCCCGTCCGCGGACAATCCCATCCGCAAGTTGCAGGTATCGGGGCGCATCGAACGCCTGATCTCCGTTCCCGTCCTCAAACGTGCTTTTCGCAACGGCGATGAAATCGGCGCGCTGGACATCGATTATATTGAAATGCCGGCCTCCAAAATCGTCACTGGTACCATTCTGGATGAAAAAAATATCGTCAACATGACCCCGCGCCGTGTGGCCGCCGATGGAAAGCCGTTGATGATGAACGATCTGGAATCTCCGAAAATGGTGGATCGTGGCGATCTGATTACCCTGGTCTTCGCCGATGGGCCGATCACGCTGACGGTCAAGGGGAAATCCCTGCAATCGGGTGCCATGGGCGATACCGTCCGCGTGGCCAATATCGACAGCAATAAAAACCTGCAAGGAATCGTCACGGGGCACCGTGAAGTGACCGTGCGGTAGGGCATAGAGTAAGGAGTGAACAGGATGACAAAAATACAGCGACAAAAAAGATGGATGATCTCCACACTGGCCTGCGCGTCCTCCGTGATGCTGCTGTCCGGATGCGGTGCTGCGGATCGTCTGGCCACCGTTGGAAAGGCCCCGGAATTAACCGCGATCGAAAATCCGCAAACGAAATCGGATTACCGCGCGGTTTCCATGCCGATGCCGACGCCGCAAAAGGTGGTGAAGCAGCAAAACTCCCTCTGGGCCAGTAACCGCCAAGCGTTCTTTGAAGACCAACGGGCCACCAATATCGGTGACATCCTGACCGTCACGCTCGACATCAAGGACAAGGCACAACTCGACAACGAAACCGAACGCAAGCGCGATGCGACCGAAGATGCGGCGCTTCCCGCCCTGCTTGGTGTCGAAACGAAACTCTCGCAAGTTTTGCCCGAAGCGGTAAACCCGTCGTCTTTGACCTCCGCCACATCGGCATCGGATCATAAAGGCAGCGGCTCCATCGACCGTCAGGAAAAAATCCAGATGAAGCTCGCCGCCACTGTCATGCAAATCCTGCCCAACGGCAACATGGTCATTCAGGGCCGGCAGGAAGTGCGCGTGAATTTTGAAAACCGCATTCTGGAACTAGCCGGTGTGATCCGCCCGCAGGACATCAGCATCGATAATTCCATTTCCTATGACAAGATTGCCGAGGCGCGCGTTTCATATGGCGGCAAGGGACAAATTACCGATGTCCAGCAACCGCGTTACGGCCAGCAAGTTTACGACGTCCTCTTCCCGTTCTAGGGCTAGAAGGGCCCGGATTCAGGATGAATCGGGAAATCGGGGCGGCGTAAAACCACCCTTACTCCAAAAGGAAGCCGGTACAGAAAGTACCGGCTTTTTTTTGCGGATCAATCCTGTGTTAATGTTGCTTGTCTTGCTCCTGTTTGTTTTCCCCTTTCCTGCAAAGACGGAAGATTTTATGGGCTTTCCTTGCACAAAAGATTGCTCGGGGCACAAGGCCGGCTATGCGTGGGCGGAAAAGCATAATATTACAAACCCCGATGAATGCGGCGGGAAATCAAATTCCTTTGTGGAAGGATGTCGCGCCCGCGCGCAGGAACAACAAGGTGACGATGCCGCGCCTGAAGATGATGACAGCAACGATGGCGACAACGGGGAATAGCCCCTATCCCAGAATCTTCCAGTTTTCTTTCAAGAACATTTCGATCCCCTTCCCCGGCTTATATGGATTATCCCGTTCAAACACGGCGCGCGCGGCTTCGTAATTTTCATCGGGCAACGACCCTCTCTTCGCGCGATACAATAATGCTAATGACGGCGCGCGGGATTCCCCCTTGTTGCAATGAACACGAACGGGGCGCACCGCAATCTGCCTATCCACAAAATCAAAAAATATTTTAAAACTTTCCGGCTTGAACAACGGCACGGGCGGATCGATCAGATTCAGGTATAAATCAAGCTCACGTTCCAAAGACAAATAATGCGGGTGCGTGGACGGCAAGGATTTTTCCCTATACCCCGCCGCACACCGGTGGCACGGTTCCTTGCACGCATGGACAATCGCCACATCTTCACCGGGCGCACGTTTGCACCCCGCTATATCCGTAAAGGTTATATCGAACATCAAAATATCCTATTTGTTTGCAATGATCTGCCGCCCCGCTCACGTTCTTTCACCCATTCCTTCCACGGGTGGTATGGCAGGGCGATGGGGGCTTGCCAGCAACGGCAGTTTTATTTTCGATCGGGTTTTTCCAAATCCTGAAGCGCGTGCAAGGCCTCTGCTGCGCGTTCCC
>CAYRDI010000005.1:60927-70448 GCA_964423095.1 uncultured Micavibrio sp. | reverse complement strand
CGCCTGTTTTGGAAAATTAGCGTCGTTTGAAAAGTTGGTGGAGGTAAGCGGGATCTGCACGAAACCTTATTATAAACGAAAATGGTGAACCTCAACTTGATCGTTTCGATGACATTTTGGCAGACCTATCAACTACGAAAAATCCAAATGCCTTTATGGTACGTCTCAATCAATTAAAGGCCATTCAAACATTGTTTAGTCCTAAAAATTTGCCTTACTCAGATAAGAAATTTTATGAGCCTATATGGACCGGAAGTTATGAATTTTGACCTTTGCAAGTTTCATCTGCCTACCTCATAAATTTTCTTTTTTTATCAGTACTTTTTATATTCTGATTTGATATCACAAAAAAACAGAATTTTATTCAAAGGAAAAAAATTATTTTAAAACAATCTGTTATTAGGATTTCTTTTTGAAAGTGCAACAACCCCGTGCAAAGAATATTATTTTTGTCATATTGCGTAATAAGGGTGTTTTGTGTAAAATAATCTCAAGTAAAAAGAGCATGAACAAATGCCAAACCTTCCAGAACTTCTTAACGACAAAGCCATCGCAGATGCGTTGAGCATGTCCAAGCCTTGGGTGAGACTACAGAGATACAAGCGACTTCGGAATGAAGAGCATGTATTTTGCGTCGATCCGGTCTATTTGGGTAAATCCCCACGTTATAGACGACAAGACTTTCTTGATTGGGTTTCCGCGCTGCAGACGGCCTTAAGACAACCGCTGACGTGAGAAAATAGAGACGTGGTGACGTAAAGCCACGGTATGCCTTCTTTATCCAAGAAAATGCTTGTGGAAGCTAAATCCTCCGAAGTCCCCTCAAATAGAAACTGATCCTTAAAAAAATAGTCCTGCCTTAAAAGCTCTGCTTCTAGGTTAAATCCGCAAGGTGATGACCCGACCTTCATGCGGTCTTCTATGGCCTGAACCATAATTTTTTGTCTTTTAATAACGTTATAAAAATATTGTTTGATGCCTTTTTGAAAAGCCTCCGGCGAAACCTGAGACATGTTTGATACTCTGCCGAACAACAACAATGCAGCTTGATGAAAGATCAGGCTTCTAGCCTGCGCTTCCACAAGTGATTGAGTTGAAAGGGTATATACAAGCTCCTTCCTCTGAAAGAGCTGAACCAGCCTTCTAGGTACCGTAATACGGAAATAGAAGTAACTGTGACGTTGAACAATATATGGGTATTTGACCTTCACTGTATCAATCTCCGTAACAAAAGTTATCGGAGCAGTCAGTTTTAAGTCAGAAACCCGCAGAAATCCTCAAATTGGTGGAGGTAAGCGGGATCGAACCGCCGACCTCTTGCATGCCATGCAAGCGCTCTCCCAGCTGAGCTATACCCCCACACGTCAAGGAAATGCTGGTAGCGGGGAAAATAGGGAAGTCTCCTTCGTTTATCAAGTAAAAAAACGGCCCCGCCAAGGGGGCCGCTTTTCGGATTGTCCTGTCCGCCTATTTCTTTAAAAGATCGCGGATTTCACGCAACAGAACAACGTCTGCCGGTGGCTCGGCCGGGGCGGCGGCTTCTTTTTTCTTCAAACGGTTGACCTGCTTGATCAGCATGAAGATCACGGCGGCCACAATCAGAAAGTTAATAACGGCATTGACGAAAACGCCATAGGTCATGACCGGCGCACCTGCGTCCTTGGCGGCGGCCAGAGTTGCATAGGTCTCCCCGTTCAGGGCGATGAACTTATCGCTAAAATCCACGCCGCTGGTTAGAACGCCGACAAGCGGCATGACCAGATCGGCCACGGCCGAATTGACGATGGCGGTAAAGGCCGCCCCCATCACGATACCCACGGCCATATCGAAAACATTGCCGCGCGCAATAAAATCTTTGAATTCCTTAAGCATTGATCTCTCCTGAGTTGAAGTATGGAGAATACCCTAGGAGCGACCCTATGCATGGTCAAGCCCCAATATAGGGAGGGTTAGAAGGCGTTGGGTAGATTGGATGTCCCGCGGGCCCAGTCCAGTTTTTTACGGTAAATGGTGGAGGCGGATATTTCCAAAAGGGCGGCTGCCTTTGGAATATTGCCGCGGCAATGGGCGATAGCCGATTCAATGATGTCCCGTTCAATGTCGCGGAGCGGGCGCAGGGGAACATCTGTGTCATCCCAGCTTTTCGTCGCTTGTGTCTTTTGCGTGCCGGTCTGCGCGAAGATGCCGCGCAGCATCCCAATATCAACCGTAAGGCCGGTGTAAAGGACGACAATTCCCCGAATTGCGTTTTGTAACTGTCGGACGTTTCCGGGCCAGTCATGATGGGTTAGAAATCGTTCGGCTTCGGGTGAAAAGGAAGAAAAGTTTTTTTGTTCTTCGCGGGCATAGGTCTTTAAAAAATAATCCGCAAGGTCGATGATGTCCGCTGGCCGGCATCGAAGCGGTGGCATGTGAACGGGGATGACATTTAAGCGGTAGTATAAATCTTCACGCAATGTTCCGTTCCGGATTTCATCCAACGGGTTTTTGTTTGTTGCACAGATGATGCGCACGTCTGCTTTCTTTTCTTTGCTCCCGCCCACGCCCGTGTATTTGAAATTTTGCAAAAACCGTAAAAGTTTTGCCTGCGCTTCCGGCGGCATTTCGGCGACTTCATCCAAAAACAGCGTCCCGCCTTCGGCCTGTTCGATGGCCCCGATCCTGTGGGCAAAGGCACCCGTAAAGGCCCCTCTTTCATGACCGAACAGTTCGGATTCAAACAATTCTTTGGGGATGGCGGCGCAATTCAACGCAATAAAAGGCTTACGGGACCGTTTTGAAAATTTATGAATGGCTTCGGCGCAAACATCTTTTCCCGTGCCGGATTCGCCTGTGATGAAAACGGGCGCATTGGATTGTGCCGTCCGTTCGATCACATCGTAAATATCCAGCATCGCGCGGGAGGTTCCGATGAACCGCCCGAATTTTTTATCGGCGACATTCTTCCGGTTTTGTCCCAGGGTGATCAGGGCGCGGGCGACGCTCTCCACAATGTCTTCTGGTGCAGCGGGGGCGGCGACATAGTCTATTGCGTGGGCATATCGTTCTTCCGGCCCCGTAAGGGCGGGGTCTTTGTCGCAGATGACGATAGCCGGTATGCAGGCATTTTCAAAAATATCGTTCTTTGGTGTTATTCCCTGAAGGATCAGCAACGTGGGCATGACGCCGAAAGTATCGACCTGTGTGAACCGGTTTGTGGACGGCGCGCCAATATGCGCATCAATACCCTTTTTTGTAAGAGCATCGCAGCAAAGCATGGCGGTCTTGGATGATTGGGCAAGGATCAGGACGAGCGGACGGGTCATATCAAACCTTCTTTTCGATACAACCTATAATTTAAATTCGATGAATTCATCCCCTATTTCAAATTTAATACAAATGTATATCCAAAAGGTTAAAAGCCTTGCAGTTTGGTGCACTGCAAGGCTTTTTCATATTTTTGATTTTTACAATCTTTGATTGATTAATTGCGGCTGTTCAATAGCTGGAGGATGTACTGGAACATCGCGATGAAGCTGATGTACAGGTTCAGTGCTGCCGCCCAGGCCATGCGCGAATTCGCATCATCCCCGTACGAGGGGTGATACATTTCCTTGGTCGTCTGTGTCTGATAGGCCGTTACACCAGAAAATGCCAACAGGCCAAGCCCGGAGATGATGGTCTGCATCATCGTGATATTGGCGCCAAAGGCCCCCGCGATCATCGTGCCGATCGACAGGATCAGGACGCCCCAGACGCCCATCACGGCAAACGTGCCGAGGCCATCAAGGTTTTTCTTGGTGACGTATCCGAAAATGCTCAGACCAGCAAACAGGGCGGTGGCCATAAAAAAGGCCTGAAAAATCGCCTGTTTGGCAAAGGCCATGAAGATCACGGAAAAGCTAAGGCCATACAAAACGGAAAGCACACCGAAAGACAGCATGAGCTGTGAGGGCGTCATGCGGTCGGGACGAAATCCGAACCAGACGACGGCGATCGGCGCAAGCATGACGATATAGGCCTGCGGGCCGCCAAGAAAGAATTGCATCAACGCGGGGCTTTGGGATACCAGCCACGCGGTCATGGCCGTGATAAAGACACCGGCGGTCATGCGGTTATACACGCTTTGCATGTGTGCACGCAGGCCCGCATCGAACCCGGCAGCAGCACCGCTGCGCTGGACGGAAGGTTGCTGGAAGCCGAAATTGTCAGACATGGGTCTTTTCTCCGTTTGTCATGTTGTTGTATGCGCATCCGGCGCATGTCTTTGTCCACTACTTATAAGGTATTTTACCCCATAGGGAAGTCAAACCGGAAAATGTGACTTTTTCATGGGCAGGTGCCAGAAAAGAACGATTGAAAAACAATGGGTTGTTATTGTGCCCAAGGGTTGCGGTTGCGGCGGTGGGGGAAACGCTCGCGCGTTGTCCAGTTTTCGCGCGTACCGGGCATGCCGGGCCGGAGGAAGGCCTCGCCATCTTCGGCGCGGCGGCGTTGTGGAAGAGGAGGCACAGGCAGGTTGGAATAGGCGGCAATGGTGCGGATGCGGTCTTCGATCGGCGGGTGGGTTGCAAACAATCCCATGAATCCGTGCACGTTTTCAAAACACATGGCCCGGATGTCATCGGGGGCCTTGGGGATGTCGGCCATACCGGCAATCCGGATCAACGCGCGCATCATCGCATCGGGATTTTTGGTCATCTTTACGGCACCCGCATCGGCCATATATTCGCGCCGTCTGGAAAGCGCAAGGCGGGTCAGAAGCGTTGCGGCATATCCAACCCACAGAACGATCAGGATGAAAAACAAAACGATGAACCCGCCGCCCTGGTTACGTCGGCGGTCGGAGGGGATCCACAGGCTGTAGCGCATATTGCTCCAGAGAATTTGCGCAGATACGCCGAGCATGCCGGTAAAGACAACGCACACCATCATCAGCCGGACATCGCGGTTGATGATATGGGTCAGTTCATGGGCAAGCACGGCTTCCAATTCATCTTTGGAAAGGGATTGCAACAATCCGCGCGTTACGGTGACCGCATAGGTGGAATCGTTGATCCCGCTGGCAAAGGCGTTGCGGGCGCGTGTTTCGATGATATGCAGCGCGGGCATTTTCATGCCGTTCGCAATACAAAGATTTTCAACGAGGTTGTATAGTTGCGGTTCTTCCGTCCGCGCCACGCTATGCGAATGGGACAGGGAGCGGACCATGGCCCCTTGAAAAAAATAGGATATTAGGAACCAGATGACCGTGACGGTCAGGATGATGGGCCAGAAACGGACAATCGCACCCCCCGCATAACTTGCAGCGATCTGTGCTGGGGCTGCACTGTGATAGGCCGGTGATGCCATGCCGTTTGCCCCGAAATAGCCAATCACATAAAAAACCGCATAGGCAACACCGGCCAGAATGAAAGGGTAGAGAACAAGCAACGCAACGGATTTGACGTTGTTGTTCCAAATGGTCGTTTGCAGCCCTGCGACCGGACGGTTTTCCATGGGCTAGAATTGAACCTTCGGGGCCTTTTCCAGCGTGGCGCGGTCGGTTCCGCTGTCTTCATAAAAAGTTTCGGTTTTGAAACCGAAACGTCCCGCCAGAAGGTTTGAGGGGAATTGCTGGACGGCGGTGTTAAGCTCGTTCGTCGCGTTGTTGAAGAACCGGCGTGCGGCGGCAACCTTGTTTTCAATATCTGATAGTTCGGACATCAGCTGTTGAAAGTTCTGATCGGCCTTCAAGGCAGGATAATTTTCAGCTACCGCGTAAAGATTGACCAGCGCGCCGCTCAATTTTTTCTCCGCCGCGATCCGGTCATCGGTGGAGGCGGATTGTGCCACACCCGCGCGGGCCGCGGTGACGTTTTCAAAAACGCCTTTTTCGTGCGCCGCATATCCTTTGACCGTTTCGACCAGTTGCGGCACCAGATCGTAACGCTGTTTCAACTGGACATCGATGTCCGAAAAGGCGTTGTTGCGATTCTGGCGCAGGGCCACCAGCCGGTTGTAAAGCCCGATGGCGAAAAGAACGATGGCGGCGAAAATGCCGAGAATGACCAATGTTTCCATGCTACGCACTCCTTGTGACATCTTTATTTGATGGGAAAGACCTTAGCAGAAAACTTGTCAATGCAATAGTGGATTGAAGCGCGGGCCCGAAAGTCTATACTGACCCGATGACCGCGACGACATCCACACGTTTCATCAGCGTCACCGCCACCGGTGAAAACTGGCGCGATGTCTGTAAAAAGGCACTGGAGGAACTCGAATCCCTTATCACCGAAGGGTTCCATCCGACCATCGGCTTTTTGTATGTCACGGATCCTTTATCGGCGGATGCGGGCAGCATCCTGAATCTTTTTCGTTCCGTAACAAAAATCACCCATTGGGCGGGATGTGCGGCCCTTGGTGTTTGCGGGACAGGGGCCGAATACGTGGCCGTTCCGGCAATCAGCGTTCTGATCGGCGCGCTCCCGGTGGAACATTTCCGGTGTTTTCATACGCACGGGCCAAACCATAAGAAACTCCATAAGGATATGGAGCCGTGGCTGAACAAACATGATGCCATGCTGGTCGTGACGCATGCCGCCGCCGTTCCGGACAACCATCCGGCCGAAGCCATCGAGGACATCGATTCCATGATCGGCGGGTTTATGGTCGGCGGGTTTGAATCCGCCCGCGCGGCAAAGGCGGTTTTTTCCCACGAGGTTTTCGAAGACGGGATTGCCGGCGTTGTCTTTTCGCAAGATGTGGCGGTATCGGCGGCGATTTCGCAAGGGTGCCGCCCGATGGGCCCTTTACATGAAATTTCATCGGCGGACGACCATGTCATCGGTTTTTTGGACGGACGGGTGCCATTTACGGTGTTCGGGGAGGACATGACCGCTTTTGCCGAGCAGACGCTTGGATACAGCCCCAAAGAAAAAATTCTGGAAGGCGGCAACCTTTCCCTTGATCTGCTCAGGCTGATCGAAGGTCAGGCACATATTGCCTTTCCCGTGCCGGAAAGCGATCAAAATGATTATCTGGTGCGCAATATCATGGCGATTGATCCGGACAGCGGGATGATGGCGGTGTCCGAACGGATTGATGATGGGCAAAAACTTTTGTTCGTTCACCGCAACGATGAAAGTGTAAAGGCGGATTTATCCCACACGCTGGTGACCTTGCGAAAACGCGTGGAACGGGAACAGGGCGTTTTTACGCCGAAGGCGGCCTTGTATATTTCCTGTGTGGCGCGTACGGACGTCGATTTTTCGGGTGCCGGAAGGTCGGGGGGCGAAATGGCTTTGGTACGCGATGTGCTGGGCGATATTCCGTTGGCGGGGTTTTATGCCAATGGAGAAATCTTTAAAAACAGGGTTTATGGTTATACGGCCCTCGTCGTTTTGTTCCTGTAGAGGAAAAGGCCGGTTTTCGGAACTTTGATCTTTCCGTCCGGCGTGTCGTACGATAGATTTTGAAGAATTTCGCAACAAAGGATTTTCCATGCGCCTTTTTCTCGCCGTTCTGTTTTTGGGTTTGATGTCTTCGCCCGCGATGGCACAGGAACGAACGAACGTCATCCCAGACTATCCTGCCCCGTTGCAGGTTCTGGTGGATAAGGGCGCACAGCTTCGCTATCTGGGTTCATCGCACGGCATGGATGGCTGGATCGCGATGTATCAGGGCCAGGAACAATATTATTACATCACCTCGGACAAAAAGGCGTTTGTGACGGGCCTGATGTTCGACAATGACGGAAAGCCGATCACGATTGAACAGGTGAAAGACCTGCAAAAACAAAATGGCGGCGTTCTGGATATGCTGGCCGAAGATGTGCCGCAGCCAAAATCCGAAGAAGCATCCAAGGTGCCTTCCAGTGTTTCGGAGGCACTGAAGACTAAATCGCCGGGCGAACGCATGTTTACCGATGTTGAAAACAGCAACTGGGTAACGCTGGGTGATGCTTCGGCCCCCGTGATCTATGCCTTTGTCGATCCCCAATGCCCGCATTGTCATGAATTCATCCAGGAGGTGAAGGAAAACTATGTCGACAAGGGACTTGTCCAGATTCGCCTGATCCCCGTGGGCTTTTTTGATGGCTCCTTGCCGCAGGCGGCGTTTGTCCTGGCTGCGCCGGATGGGGTGGACCGTTTCTTGCGCCAGATGAACGGCGAAAAGGACGCGCTTCCGGTGAAAAGCGATATGAGCACGCAGGCCGTTCAGAAAAACATGGCCCTGATGCAGGCCTGGAAATTCAATGTTACGCCGCTGATCACCTATCGCTCCCTTGCCGGGGAGGTTAAGATCATTCGCGGCAAACCCAAGGATTTGAACGCCCTGATCGCCGATCTGCCTGGAAAGGCCCAATAAAGTCCGCCGAAAAGGGGGTTTTTCCCTATTTATTTCTTGGGTTTAGGGAAAAGCCCCTGTAAACTGCCCTTTAATATTTTCCGGGTTAGATTACAGAGACGAAAATCTTTATAAATATTTCATGACCATGGCCGCGCGTTCGTTATTCCTGATCCAGTTGTTGCAAAAAATGGGGGCCCCCCTGATGGCCGCGATCAATGCGCGGGCGGAGCAGGGGGACGCGCAACCAAAAGAGGCGGCGGTGCTGGCCTCCCTCTTGTCCGAAAGCGTTCAATCCGGTATCGCCCTGTCACAGGCCATGAACCTGAAAACGGAAGATGGCGACCCTGATGCCATTCGCGTGGCCTTGTCCGCTTTGTCCGCGCAATTGATTGCCGAAAATTATAAGGTGACGGGCCGGGTGCCTGCCGAAGCGGATCGTCAGAAAATGACAAAGGCCATGGAATCCATCATCGTCTTTTCCGACAATTTCGCGCCTGCTGCCGAACATGCGCAGCGGCTGCAAACGCTGGATGATGCGCCCGTGTTTTTTGATCCCGTTCAGGCAGGATTGTACAGTATGCATGCACTGTTGCCGGTTATTTCCGCGATTGGCGAATTCTCCTTCGGCCAATCGGAATCGCGGCTGGTACAGGATGTCGCGGCCCGTCTGGGCGCGCGCGCGGCGCAAACGCAAGGTAAACTCGGCCCATCTTCGAACAAAATGGCGGAACTGGTGTTGTTGCAGGCGTTCGCCGCCTTGTACGCGTCCTGCCACCGCGCGCAAACATCGGCCTTGAAACAATCCGGCGGCGATGGTGCGTCATTGGAATCCGTCTGGGCCGCCTTCGACAAACAGGCGGCGATGCTGGATGTGCTGGTGGGGGCTATGGGTGGAGAAGATGCTACCGGTGGCGGTAGTGGTTCTGGCACTGTAAAACCGAATATGGAAACATCTGCCCCGCCCGCTCCTTCCGCCCCGCCCGCGCAAACATCTGGCGGCGGATCACCGATGTCGTTCTTTAAAAAGAAATAGGTTTTTGCGGCTTTTTCTTTTCCCTGTAAATCTGGTATCGTTGTTGCCCGTGCGCTCCCGCGCTAAAATATTCTTAACCATTTCATGACCTATAATAGATTATGACGAAACTTCTTGCCGCTTGCCTGATGTTGGCTGCCCAGACCTATTCCGTTCCGCCGGCTGTGCTGGTCGGGAT
>CAYRDI010000005.1:0-60827 GCA_964423095.1 uncultured Micavibrio sp. | reverse complement strand
TTGTCCAAGGCCATCGCCTATTATCATTCAAAAACCCCGCAATACGGCTACCCCTATAAAGGGAAGGTCGTTTCGGCCATGCGCTCCAAGGGTTTGATTCGGGACGGCAATACGCGGTAATATTATCTGTAAACCTCCATAAATTTGATTTAAGGCACTGGATTACTTTATGGATTGTCTTGTCCCCTCGTTGACGAGGGGATACTCTGTTACCTGATAAGAAAACCGATTCGACAACCTTGTGATTTGCACCATGAAAACATTCCGGTTTACCCCCCATGTTATGGCCACCCTTTTGGCCGTTTTTGCCCTCTCCGGCTGCCAGATGCCCGAACGGAACGCACAGGTTGTAGCCTCTCCGGACAAAGTCTCTTTGATGTTGGCTCAGGCCGCGGACAAGGCTTCGAACTCTCTGGAAACGCTGGCGGCAATCGAACAATCCAAAACCCCCGGTGTGGCGGTTCAGCCGATCTCGAACGCCCCCGAAGAATTGATGCGCGCCATGACGTTGACATGGGTCGGGCCGCCCGAACAGGTTTTGCGCAAACTGGCGGACCGCGCCAGTTATAATTTCGTAACGCTGGGCAACCGCCCGCCCGTGCCTCTGGTCATCAATGTGGATGTCCAGAACAAGCCTGTGATCGAGGTTTTGCGCGATGTGGGCCTGCAACTGGGCGCACGTGGCGATGTCAAGGTGGATGCGGACAACAAGATGATCGAACTTCACTACGCGCCGGTCAACGGGGTCGGAGGCTGATTTGAAAAAATCCGTCCTCGTATCCGCAGTGTTTTTGGGCTGTGTTCTGCTTTTTGGTGCGACGGTGCGCGCGGCGGATACGGTTCCGTTCGAACAGATGCCGGCACCGGCCACCAAAGAACAACTGCGCAAAGCCCAGCGCGAAACCAAACCTGTCGATAAGGAAAATCCGGCCATGCCGCTGGAAATTCGCCGGGATGCGATGCGCGAAGCCGCATTGTCCTATGGCGCCCGCGGCGGTCTCGCTTGGCGCACCTATCATATTCGTAAGGAGATGGAAACGCGGGCGCGTTACATGGATAAAGTGTTCGATTTCCGTCAACTCTTGATCGCGGCTCCATCGGGACTTCTGATCGAACCGCCGATCATTGCCGAAAGCATGGATGCCATGCAGATCGAAAATGGCGGACAAAATGCCGCTGTTGCGGATCGCGTTTATAACATTGGCCGTAATGCGCGGATCGTTTCAACCGCGCGTAACTGGCGCATTTATCTGGAACGCCAGTGGGGCGATGTGGCCCCGCCGCCGGATCTTCTTTTGCCGACCACACGTGAAGACCAGAAAAAATGGGATGAATGGTTCGATGAAGGCTGGGACGCCGGAATCGAACAGGCGGATGAAATTTTTCAGGCGGATTTGAACAAGCTGACGGCCGATTATCAGGGCATGGTGCGGTACCGTACCTTGCTGGCACAGGGAATGGTTTCACCGCCTTATGCGCTTCAGGTTGACCGTGGCGTCACCGGCGGTGGGAATGAAATGCGGGTCGGCGATCGCGCTGTTTCGATCACCGGCCAGGCTGCACTGCAAACGGAAACCGAGGAATGGTCACCCGCAAGCCGATAAGCCTTCTCAAGGCGAAAGACAATATTGCCGAAACCTGGCCCGACGAACAGCCGAGGTTCATCGACGATATGGTCGATAACTTTCTGCTTTGGTGCGTAAAAAAGAATTCTTCCGATGTGACGATTCAAACAGACCGTCCTGTTTACAATGAAATTTACGGGACGCTGTATCCGGGCACATACCGCCCCGTCGATGCGGCGGACATGAACGTGTTTTTGACCAAAATCTATGGGCCGGAAGCGGGCGCACGGCTGGCGTCTGGAACGGATCTGGACCTATCCTACGAAATCAGGCCGGACCGTTATACGCGGATTCGCTTCCGTGTGAATATCACGCCCGTTCTATCGCGCGGGCGCGATTCCGCACAGATTACCATGCGGGTCTTGCCCAACGAACCGCCGACCATGACGGATCTGAATGTCGAACAGGATGTGATCAACTCCTGGGCCCCGCGCCAGGGGATCGTGGTCGTGACAGGCCCGACGGGGTCCGGGAAGACAACATTGCTTGCCGCCGGTGTGCGGATGCTGATGGAACGTCGCAGGGGATGCGGGAAGGTTGTCTGTTACGAAGCACCGATCGAATATGTGTATGATGCCATCAAATCACCCCGTTCGCTGATTTCGCAAACGGAAATTCCGCGTCACTTGCCGGATTTCGCGCGCGGTGTGCGGAACGCTTTGCGCCGTAAACCCAACATCATCCTCGTTGGTGAAGCACGCGATCGTGAAACGATTTCCGCTGCGATCGAGGCTGCGCAAACGGGCCACCTTGTCTATACAACCACGCACACAACGGGCGTATCGGCAACGATCCAGCGGATGGTTTCCACCTTTGAACCGAACGAACGCTCGGAAAGGGCGTATGCGCTCATGGAAACGGTGCGGATGATCATCACACAAACGCTGGTGCCCAAAACCACGGGTGGGCGGATTGCGGTGCGCGAATGGATGCGTTTTTCGGATGAGGTCCGGGACAAGCTGCTGGCCATCGATTTCAAGGAATGGCCCAGTGAAATCCAGCGGATGCTTCCTTTTTACGGGCAATCCATGGCAAAATCGGCCACCGTTGCGTTTGAGGCCGGTTTGATTGATCGCCGCACCTACATCATGTTATCCTCAAGTACGGGAGCCGGTGGAGGCGATTAATGGGTACACGCGAAGATACCGAAGAGGAACGATTAAACTGGCACTGGCGCAATTCACAGCGCAACGTCCGGTTTTTCGGGCTTGATGCGCGGGCCGCCATTCCGTTTTTGATCCTTTTGTTCCACTTTCGCCTGATCACCTTTGCCTTGACGATCATCCTCACGCTGGTCTTCGTTTTTTTGGAACGCAAAGGGCTGACCTTCGATGCTTCTTTACGGGCGTTTCGCCGCTGGCTTTTGGGGCAGAAAAGACCCGGATGGGTCAAATACAACCGCCGCCGCATGGTCGATTACGGCTGATCGTTCTTGCGCTTGGCGGCGGTTTTCTTTATTTTCTGGTCACACGATAAACATGGAAAGGCATATGGCATGAATCGGCTCTCCGGATTTGGTCTTCTTTTTTGCACGGCGATGATGTTTCAGGGCTCCGCCGCTATAGCAGGGTTTGAATTCAAGGGGGCCGCCCCCGTTCCCGCACAAGAATCAGCGCCCGCTACGGCACCGGTGCCTCTTGTTTCAGCCGAACAGACCGTGATTGCGCCGGGCCCCGATGAGGCCGTGGATACGAAGGCCCTGCTGGAGGCCACGGTTTCCGGTGCGCCGGTCGCGCTGGCACCGGCTGCGAAACCCGCCCCTTCCAACAACGGACAGCTTGTGATCAATCCGTATCCGTTGGATGAATCCGCCGGTGCGAAGGGCGCGACGCTTGGGGCCGTTCCGTTGGAACAGGCGATGATGGAAAAAAGCGGAAACCTCCGCCCCGTTGCTTTGCCGGGCACCGAACAGGATCAGGGAATCAGCACCCGCGCGCGGATCATTTCGCGCCGGGACAATGCTTCGGGTTACCTTCCGCGCAATGGCGGTGTTGCACCGGTTGAAGCCGTGCCTGCCGATGTTACTATGACGCCCATTCCGGGTGGTGAAGGACAACCGCTTGCCGCCATTCCGGGACGTGTTGTTCCTGCCATGCCGGCGGAACCCGCGCCTGTTGCTGCGGCACCCGCCGTAACGGCACCAATGGCCACGGCACCAGCGGCGCAAGAACCGCAAAAATTCACAGATGCCGTGGGGTTTGGTAAAAACCTGCCGCTCGCCCTTGCCCTGACGCAGGTTGTTCCGCCGGAATACAGCTACGCTTTTTCGGGGAACGTGAATGCCAGCACGAACGTATCGTGGGAAGGCGGAAAGCCGTGGAATGTCGTTCTGAATGATATGCTGGAACCATCGGGTCTGAAGGCTGTCATCCAAGGGCACCAGATCGTCATCGCCGCGCAGAATTCCTGATCTTAATTGTTCAGAAAATTGGCGAGCGTCAATTGCGACATCAGGGCGGTTACCTGAAATGATGCCTGCAGCTGGACTTGCAATTGCGTCAATAGCCCCGATGCTTCGGTGATGTCCGTGTTTTCCGCATCGTCGATCACGTTTTTAAACGTGTTGATCTGGTCGGTGTGCGAATCCTTGATCTTTCCGATCTGCGCCTGCACCAGCGACAATTTGAACTGATCGTCATCCAGCCCGTCCACGGCCTGTCTTAACGTGGTAGAAAGATCATTCAAAACCTCAAAGAAATTCTGCTGCTTTTCTTTGGGCGGATAGGGGGCGGTATCCCCCGCAATGGTCGTGGCGGTCGGGTCATTCAAGGCACCGGGCGCGTAGTCCACGGGAGGGAGGCTGACCAGAACGCCGAGCGCGCGGACGATTTCTTTCATCTTTGTCTTGTTGGCCAGAACGGTATAATCGAATTCGGACTTGTCATCGACACGTACCGCGCTTTTGCCAGCGGTGTTTGTGGTCAGGGCGTTTGAAAATCCTAAAACAGTATCGTCGATGGCGTGATAGGAGGCGATGAACTGGTCTGTGGTGATGGTGCCATCGCCCCAATCGCCGATCATACCCGAAGCCACCAGCGGCGGCATGGTCAGGTCCGAAGAATCTGGAACGAATTCGCCCAGCGCGCTATCGAAAAGACCGTTTGTGCCGATGGGCGGTTCGGTTGTATCCGCGCCGCCGAAAAGATAGCGGTCACCGTCCGTGCTGTTCATCAGGTTTTTGATGTAATCAAGAACTTTGCCGGCCAAATCCTGAATCGCAGGAAGGTCGGGGTAGTCGCCTTGTTGCACGGCCACGGTCAGGGAATCGATTACAGAGTTTGCTTGTGTTTGAATTTCATTGATGCTGCTGTTCATCAGGTTGATGCGGCGGGTCGCATTGGTGATGTTCAGGTTATATGTATCAAGATTGTTGACACCCGTTCGTGCCCTTACCGTTTTGATGATGTCGTTGCCAAGGCCGGAAAGGCTTTGCGTTTTATGACCGGAAGAAATCTGCACTGTCAAATCGCCCAGCGTTTGCTGTTGTGCTTTTAAACGCGCGATTTGATCCAGAAACTGACCGAGTGTCGATACGTTTACCATGTGGGTTCTCCCTTATCCTTTATCGTATGGCATTCAATAGATCATCGAACATGTCGCTGGCCGCTGTTACGGCCCGCGCGGCCGCTGCATAGGCGGTCTGTACGGTGATCAGGGTTGAAAGCTCTTCATCAATATTCACGCCGGTTTCGCTTAAAAAACGCTCCTGTAAAAGATCGCGCAAGGATGTTTCATCACCGATCTGTGAATTGTTCAGAACAACATCTTGCGCCTGCGCGTTCACCATTTTTTGTGCGAAATCGACGACGTTGTTTCCGGTCAGGATTTGTGTTGATACATCCGCACCGGGCCCTAAAAGATCGCGCCGGAAGTTTACGAATACGCCAGATCCGACTTCGGTTTCGGACTGGTAATAGACGTTTGTCACGGGCGATGTTTCCGTCACCGTCGGACCACTGACCGAATATCTTCCGAAAAGGGCTCCAACGACGCTAACGCCGGAGGGGAGGGCGGCAAGGGCTGGGTTCACGGCACCCGTTGTTTTTCCGGGACCGCTGATGATTTTTATATCGCCGCCGAAGTCCGGGCCGCCGTTGGTATCGTCAATGCCGGGCCGCAGGTAGAGTTCTCCCGTTCCCGCATTGTAATCGACATAAAGTCCCGGCACGCCCGTTCCGGTCAGCGGGTTGTATTGCAGCTTGTTGACCAGCGTGGCGGCAGTATCGCCGGGTTCAATGGTGATCCGCACCGGATCGCCTGTGCCGACCTGCACATCGAAATAGGGGTCTTCGGTGACATAGGTGTTTTCGCTTAGGCCCAGCGCGCCAAAGGCCGTGGTGCCCATACTGCCGGCAAAGCTGCTGGCATCCATTGTGATGTTCCCGCTGGAATTGATCGAAAGCTGTCCATTCGTGTTGCGCGTGGCATTGGCGGCCAATCCTGCGGGAACGCCTGTCAACGTAATTTGCGAATTGATTTCCGCCACAATTTGGTCCAGAGCATCGTTGATACCCGGCCCACCGATGGGGAAGTTTGTGCTGGCCGCACTCAAATCCACCGTGATTGTGGAGGGGCCGAGTCCGAGACGCGGTTCTTCAAATGTAATCTGGAACTGGTCGTCGATCGGCCAGTTGGGAAAATAGCTTTGAAGGGTGTCGGCAATATCTCCTGTTGATGGAAGACCGTCATCGATTTGCGGGAAACTGCCTAAATCAATCCCGCCGACCACGTTGTTGCTGGAAGGCAGGCCAAGCCATGATTGAAGGTCTGTGGCGGGGCCAACAAAGTTCAAGTTGGTCGTGCCCGCGATTTCCTGATAGTCGATGTTTCCGAATCCAAACTGGATCACGCGGCGCAAAACTTCGTTCGATCCGGGCGGAATGGAAATATCCGATGTGTAGGTACCTTGCTGTATAAGGCTGACATTGCTGACGATTGCATCGTTGACCTGCATAATGGATGCAAAACCGACATAGGTAACGGCCGTGGGTGGTATGACGCTGGTGTCTGGCGGCGTATCGGCGGGAACGGCACCGGTGCCGTCCGTAAACAGCCGCAGCCCTTGTGCATCCATACGCAAGGCGAGTTTGTGGGCCAGTTCGTCCACCTGCGCCTGATACTGCATCAAGGTATTGTCGCGAAGATCGACCAGCGCGCCCAGCTTTCCGCCAATGTCCGTATCGGTAATATCGAAGGCGCGCGGATTTTTCAAAGGATCGCCGCCGACATAAATTCCAGCTGCGCTGGATGGATACGTGGTGGTCGCCCCCAGAATGCCGGGATTAAAATAAACTTCGCTGGCATTTTCATCGCAAAGCTGCACACCCGTGGATGTTTGCAAAACAATCACGCCATCGCCGCGGGTGAACATGGTCAGGTTCATATACCCGGCCAGCTCCTTGATGGCCTTGTCGCGCTCGTCTTCGATCCCGGCGGTGGAACGGTTGACCACGCCGGTCTTTTTTATTTGCCGGTTTAAATCCGCAACCGAATTTATCAGGTCGTTGACGCGGTCGACGGTGGTGGTCATTTCATCCTGTGCGTCATTGCGTAACTGGGTAATCAGGCTACCGAAATCGTTGAATTTGGAGGCAACCTGCACGGCCTGTTGATAGGTTTCCTGAAGCAGGTAGCCATCCGAGGGAGAATCGGACAAGGCGGCGAATTTGTCCTTCAGGTCGGCAATTTGTGCCGCGATCGAGGCTTCCTTGTCCGTGGCCCCATGGAATTTGTCGATCTGGTCGAGATAGGACGCCTTGGTGTTCAATTGTTCGACCGAACTGATTTGGGTCCAAAGCTCCCGCTCCAGATTCAAGTCCACATTCCGGATCAGGGTACCGCTCTGTACCCCGACAATTTGTCCAGTGGAATTAATGACTTGCGTATATTGGGGCAGAATTTTTCGGGTATAGCCGGGCGTGGTGGCGTTCGACACATTGTTTGAAATGGTCGTCAGTTGCTGCTGGGCAACCCGCAGACCGGAAAGTGCAGCATTCAGGGCCGAAAATGACATTTCTACCTATCCTCCAACGTGTTGGAACGGGCCGGATGGGCCGGTTCCACCGTCTTTTAGAAGGAAATATATGCAAGGCCGGTGCCAGAAGGGCGGGGGTTCTTTCGGGACGTTAATACGAGCTAAAGATCGCCTGAGTTGTGCTCGTGTAAACCCCGTCGGCGCGTTCGCGCAGGCGAAGCTCCAACATCAGGGACAGGAGTATTTCCCGCCGTTGCAGGGCCAACTGGATGTCACGATCCTGCATGGATTTGATTGCCCGCATGGCGGCCCTGATTCTTTTCACGTTGGTTGGGGTGTCATACAGCGCGGTGTAGAAAGCCGGGTTCTGGTAGATTTTTTTGGTCAGCACTTCCATCTGGGCGTAATAACTCGGGTGTTCCCCCAAAAGAATATCGATGTCCGTATTGCTAAGACCGAATTCCTTCATCAGGGCTTTCAGATAGGGGCCGGAACCGGGATGAGCGATGTCGAACGGGGATTCGGTTTTCATCGCAATAATGTTTGCGATGGAATTCCGCGCGATTCCGCGCATGGCGATAATCGAACGGTAATTGAAATACTGGTATTGGAATTTCTTCTGGTCCATTTCAGACTCGGACGGGCGCAGGGGCAGGTTGTGCATAAACAAATTGTCGACCAGCGCGAAGAGTGCCTCTTCATCCGGCGTATTGACGCCGTCCGTCATATCAACTTTCAACGTCAACGGTTGATCGAGCATCTGTGTATAATTTATGTCCAGATTTTGTGTGGCCTTCGGTGCTGCCGTCGGGCAGAGAAGTTTCAAGCCTCCGGCGTTGTCTTCGGGATTGCAGTAATTTCTCCTGAAGTGGGAAAAGCGCGAAAGGACATCCGATGTTCCCGAAAACCCTTTGGCATCACCGCTGCCCGTCTCCCGTTGAAGAATTTCGCGGTCGACGGCCAGTTTTGTGACATCCGATGAGCGCTGTGTCGATGCCAGATCCATTGCAAAGGTTCCGAATTGGCACATCAATTCGCTAGGGTGATAATCTTTGTGGGCCTGCGCCGCGCGTTGCTGGAACAATCTTTGGGTTTCCAACTGGTGTTTTGCATCCAGCAGCATGCCAAAGGCTTGCAACTGCGCCATCATGTTCGCTGTAAACTGTTCGGCCATGAATTCGAGGGAGATGATCCAGTTTTGCTGGATGCCAAGGCCGGTCAGGTTTGAAGATGGCGCAGGCAGGTTTGTCGCCGGATTCATAGTGTTGGTTTGGCCGTTGTTGACGCCGCCACCCGATCCACCACCCGGGCTTGGTTGCCCTGCGCCGCAAGGGGCGCTGGCCTGGCTATATGGTGTCTGATACCCGCCGAACTGGCAGACATATTGCGAAACAGGTGTGTTGTTCCCATCGGTGGGGTTGATCGCTCCGTTTGAGGCAAGCCATATCCAAATCCCTTGCCGGGAATTTGAGTTTGTACCCGTTGCGCAGGCCGTTCCGCCGGCATTTGGTCTACAACCGACGCCTTTCAAGTGCGTCCCCGCAAGCAACCCGGACATGGTGACGGTACACCCGCCGATATTCTGGCCGATATATTGTTGTAAATTAGCATTATTGATATAGCCGTACATAATTCCGACCCACTGCTGCATCGCCTGGTCCTGCACCTGGGGGCTATTCAAAAACGCTTGTTGCGATGTGATCCCGTTTTTTCCCGTCCAGTTTCCACTGGAGTTTATATATCCAAGATCCTGGAGCGCGGCTGTGCCGAACTGATACCGGCCAAGATAGCCGTACTGGTTGACGGCCTGGTATCCTTGCGAGCCACCTTCAAAATTTCCCAGCGCATTCATCCAGTCTTGAAAACTGCAACTGGTGTTGGTCCAGTTTCCGGCACCGCTACCTGTCGTCGGCGTGCCCGGTGTCGTTGGCGTTGTTTGGGCAAAAGACGGTTTTGCGCCAGCAAAACAGAGCACTGCAAAAAGAAGGGAAAAAGCGATGTTGACTTTACGGCTCTTCACGCTTGTCATGCCTTTCCTGTCAACATAAGACAAAAACGCATCTGGTTTTTATCCTCTGTTACTGTAACGCAGGCATTCGTATCCCATGTCGGTGGGATCACGTAATGGACGAACATTCTTCCGCTCCAGTCAAGCGGAGCCTCATTGACAGGAATGGAATCGTTCAAGGAAATTTTGACCCTGTCCTTTTTTTCAAAACCCGTCAGCAGCATTGTGTAGTATTTTCCGCTCTTATCGAGTGTCCAGGCAATATTTTGTTCCGTGCCGTTCTTGTTTTTGATCCGCGCATAGAGCTTATAAGGAAGAGAAAAGTTATCTTTTGCTTCTTCGGGGATCTCGGCGATACCGTCTGTTACAGGCAATTTTTTGTATATGCCGCTTCCGTCATAGGTGATTTCCAGACTAGAGGAATCAGAAATGCCGTAAACCTTTAAAAAAGGGCTTGGTACTTTCCTTTGTGCGGCTATTTTGTCTTCCATAAAAAAGGAAAATCCCAAGTAAAGGCAGGATACAAAAAGCCCTAAAAACAGTAGAGTTTTTTTTATTCCAGAGTATTTTTTTGATCCCACCATGACTGTCTTTCCATCACGGAACTGTAATCGTCTTCTCATCCGACGACAGACGTGGAATTTCGTTGACAATAATATCGTCCTGCTGCTCTTCGAGTGCCGTTTCCAGCATGACGGACAAAATCGCTTCACTGCGCAACATACTTCTGTATATATCGCGCTTTTGCATCAGGTCGATCGCCTGCATAGCGACCTCTTTACGCGCGACGTTTACCGGTTTGTCGTACAGCTCGGTATAGAAAATGGGGTTCTGATACATTTTTTTGGTCAGAACCTCCATCTGTGCGTAGTAGCTCGGCCTGTCACCAAGATAGTCTCTTATGTCCTGCGGATTCGTAATGCCGAACTCATTCATGATCGCATACATATAAGGCTGTACTTCCGGCTGGCCCTGCGCCTTCATCGCCGCGATGGAAGAAAAAGAGTTTCTGGCCACGGAACGTTTGGCAGCGATGGCACGGATGTCCATGTAATGTTGCGCGCCAGTTTCGTTCATGATGCCGTTGTTGTTTGCATCGTTGAGCAAGGCTTCCGGAATGGCCGGCGGAACGAAATGCGCATAGAGGTTGGAGCTTAAGGCAAAGACATCTTCTTCGTCGGCCGATACGGTCTGGATATGTCTGTTGGTTTGGTGGTCGGGAATACCTTGTGCTGTGAAGTCCAGCTTTAAGGTCAACGGCGCATCGACGAGCGTTGTATAGCTGATATCGTTGTCCATCCGTGATCTGTCTGCCGAAGGCTGCGGGCAGGTGAGTCGCAGGCCCTGGGCATTATCGGCCTGATTACAATAAAGTTCGCGGAACTGTTTGAAGCGGCTTAGGTAATCGGACGTCTGACCTCTTGTGGCCATCGCGTCACCAGAATGTAACTCCCGTTGTAGCAAACGGTTTGAAATTGTAATCGCCGTCAAATCTACATTGCGTTCAGATGCGGCCAGACTGCGCGTCATTGTCCCGAAGGTACACATCCCTTCGCTGGGATGATAATCCTTGTGGGCCTGCGCCGTCATGGTTTGGAACAATCTTTGGGTTTCCAACTGGTGCTTGGCGTCCAGCAACGCGCCGATAACAGCGACCTGGTGCATCGCCATGGCGGTGATTTGTTCCGCAAAAAGCATGAGTGCCGGCAAAAGGTTTTGATTGAAAACAACATCGACCAGCCATCTTTCATGCTGGATAAATTCCTGATCGGTATGGCGGATGGTAAGCTGGCTTTCGTTCAATGAAATGGCTACACAATCATTGGCGCAGGGTGTACAGCCAAACCCTCCCGGGCAAGCACCGCCGAAACCGCCAATACATTGGTACACACCTGCGGGTGCGCAACTTTGGGCCCGCACTACGGAAGGGGCCACTACTAGCAAAAAGGTTAAAAACAAACCCAGTGTACGGTGCAATATTCTGGAACCAAAAGTTTTTATGATCATTGGTTTCCGGCCCCCGAACCGTACATTTTCGCGCCGCTGTTCGTGACCTTATCTTGTTCTTTTTGCAACATGGTCTCCAAAAGGACGGACAGAACGGCCTCGCTCCGGATCAGACTGTTGAACAGGTCGCGATCCTGCATCAATCCGATGGCCTGCAATGCCGCGCCCTTACGCTCGACGTTGACAGGCTTGTCATAGAGTTCCGTATAGAAAACAGGGTTCTGATAGAGTTTTTTGGTCAGGACCTCCATCTGTGCAAAATAGCTTGGCTTCACACCCAGAATATTGTCGATGTCCGTTTGGTTGGTAATGCCAAGCTCCTGAATCAAGCGTTTTGTATAGGGGGCGGATTCCGTGTCCCCGCTTGTACGCATGCCGGTAATTGCGGAAAAGGAGTTCTGCGCCACGGATCTTTTTGCGTAGATAGAGCGTAAATCCATATAGCGCTCGACGGCACTCAGACGAATGTTCCCCTGCGCATCGGCAAGCATCGAAGGGCTGATCTGGGGGGCAATGTTGTGCGAGAAAAGATTCGCGCCAAGTGCGAATACATCCTGTTCGTCCGGTGTAGGGGTGGTTCTGGATGCTGTGAAGTCCATGTCCAGCGTCAGGCGAGATTCGATGTTGCGCGTATAATCAATGTCGATGTTCCTGCGGGCAATCGTGGGCGTGGCGGTGGGGCAAAATGTTCTTAGCCCGTTTCCATTGTCGGCTTGGTCGCAATATATTTTAATGAAGTTGTCGATCCTGGAACGCATGTCTGATTGCGAAGATTCCTTTGAAATGACATCGCCTGCCATTACTTGCCGTTGGTTCATCCTTTGTGAAAGGGTCAATTGCGCAAGGTCCGACAAACGCTCAGACGCCGCGAGTGATTTCGTTGTGGACCCGAAGGTACACATACCCTCGCTTGGCTGGTAATCCTTGTGCGCCTGTGCGCCCAGCTCCTGGAACAGTCTTTGCGTTTCCAACTGGTGCTTGGCATCGAGAAGCGATCCGATAATCTGCACCTGATAGATTCCCGTTACGGTTAATTGTTCGGCCATCAACATGAGCGCGGGCAGGATATGCTGAAGCCAGTAAGTGGTCATGAACCAGTTGCGGTGCGCGTTGAAATCGGTCGTGATGTTGCTGCGGACGTTGTCGTAATGGATAGGGATCTGCGTCCTGCAGGAATCGCAACAGCTGTTACATACGCTATAGCTTGGTGATGTAGTCACAATTCCCGTGACCCCGGTGCTGACACTACCAAGAACACCGGCAATTGCGCTACTGGTAATGAGGCTGGCGAGGCTTCCGGGGATACCAAGACTCGTCAAAAAAGTGTTGGCGGCGGTCTGAATCTGGCTGGTCAACTGGTTCAGCGTTCCGCCGATGGCAGGAAAGTTGGACATCAGGAACTGCGCAAGGTTTTGGGCATTGAGGTTTTGCGCGAGGGCCGCGAGGCCCGCGGCATTTCCGGCAAGACCGATAACCTGCTGGATGGCGGCGGATTGCAGATTCGCAGGAAGATTTTGGATGATACCGCTCACAGAACCTAAAGCCGCTTGAATACCGGCGGCGGTGCTGAGGTTCCCCAGATTTGGCATCCCCGCAAGAGCGATGCCCAAGGGGCCCGCAATAGTTCCGCCCATTGTTCCCGCAACGAGGGCAATCGCACTCTGCCCGCTGATGTTCTGTCCGTTCGAAAGGGCGGTCAGAATTTGCGTGAAATTATTAAGATTGGTTGCGGATGGCGAGACCGATGCGTTGTTGAGCTGGGCGGCGATACCGGGAATGGCCCCCGCTCCGCCCGTCTGAAGGGCTTGAAGGGCACTTGTCGCCGTGTTGGTAAATCCTGTTGACGTTGTCGGTGTTGTTGTTTGTGCGCGTACGGAAGAGGGCACTACGGCAAACGCGATTCCCAGAAGCGCAAACACGCAGGACCACACCCCGATTCTGGTCAATATCGTAAGTCTCACTTAGCCCCTCTTCAAAAAAGCAGCCCCTGACGAAAACCACCCTAAGTTTTTGAAAAAACCCATTTTCTTCAAAACTATAAAAATTCTATCACAGTTTAAAACCAAAACGCACGTTTGTCTTCCCCCAGTTCGCGCCTTTTTCATTTCTTACGGGGACAACTTGGAAGACAGAAATTGTTCTTTTGGGGTGAATGTGTTCCAATAGAAAAGACTGGCGGCCGAAAGGCTGCCTGTTTGCCTGTTTTTCAAACGGGTATCAAGCGGTTATGACATCTTGCCCAAAAGCATTCCGGTAACAGGCATTCTGGTAGTTTCAATGACGGACGATTCAAACGACAAGGCTCCCAATCCAAGGAATATAAGACCTTCCGGCCGCGGCCGTGTTGCGGGCGGCGGTCCCGCGGGTCGTCCCCAGAAAGTGGCGGCGACGCGCGCGGATGCCACGGACACGGCCGGTCTGGGCCGTGTGGTGGTGCGCAATGAATTTTATCGGGACGGATACCGGTTGGCCCTGCGTGTGGCCGTGATTCAATGCTTCATCATTTTCGGCCTGATCGGGGCGATGTTTTTCATTATTCATGTACACCAACCTGAAAACCGCTATTTTGCGACCACCGAAGACGGTCGTTTGATTCCGATGGTTCCGCTGACCGATCCGAACTTATCGACGCCGGCATTGCTGTCCTGGGTGGCGCAGGCGGCTTCGGAAACCATGTCGTTCTCCTTTAGCAACTATCGCCGCAATCTTCAGGAATCATCCCGTTATTTTACGCGCGAAGGATGGGAGAGTTTCTCCAAGGCCCTGCAGCAGGCCAAAATCATCGAATCGATCGAGGAAAACACGCAGGAACTGACGGCCGTGCCACGCGGCGCACCTATTTTAAAGTATGAGGGGCTTTCGGGCGGGCAATATCAGTGGCAGGTCCAGATTCCGATGGTGCTGACCTATGTCTCCGGTTCCAAGTCCCGTTCGGATAGCTGGATTATTACCATTGTTGTTGTGCGGGTTCCGCGTCTGGAGAGCCCGAATGGGGTCGGAATAGCGCAATGGATCGCCGTTCCGGGCTAAGCAGACAGGGGGTTTGTCGTAAAGATGACTTTTATAAAACAAATCGCTATCCTGTGCCGCACTGTGTAGAATTTTTTATAAAGATTGGTGATAGAAGGCCATGGCACTAGACATAACGACTGTGAAAAAATCCGACCGGCAAGCCTTGCTCCTCGCAGCTTCTATATATGGGCTTTGCTGTTTTCTTCTTTCCGGCCCGGTGCAGGCACAGGATGTCGGGCAACAATTGTCCGATCAGGCGGCGCAGGCGCAGGTTCCTTCTTCCTTTCCCGATCCCGAAGCGGTTCCGGCGACCCCGGTGGAAACGAAAAACCCGATAGACCAGTTGTCGCAGGATCAGTCGGCGACGGCCCCGGCCCAACCCGAACAGCAAAAACTTGTGCCTGCGACTCCCATGGGGGCTGCCGCTCAATCTGCCGATAACGGGCAGGGCGGCGCGACACCCTCGGCAGATGCTGCCGCGACGGCGCAAGCTCCGGGAAGTGATGCGCCGGTGGCGGCGCAACCTGCGACACAGGCCCCGGCTTTGACCGAAGACATTCTCGAAAAATATACGCAAAAAGCCGAAGCGGCGGACCAGGCGCGGAATGTTGTCGATCCGGAAAGCGCGGCTGCTGATGCATTACCGCCCAGCACGCTGACCGGCGTGAAGGTTCGTGGGCTGGATTTCGATGATTCAAACCGCGTGGTATCGGTTGGAACGGATGAGGTGGAACAAGCGCAAAAGACGCCCGAAGAGCTTCAGGAAGAAATCCGCACGGAGGCCTTTGATGCCGCGTTGACGGGCATGTTTCCCTTGAGCCCGGATCAGATCAAAAGCCTGCTGCAGCGTTATGACGAAACGCAAAAAGTAACACAAACGCCTGTTTATCAGGCCCCCAAACCGGAAGTCAGCGTCCAGAACATCTCCCTTGATCCCGGTGTTGCGCCGGCGGTGATTAAAACCGCGCTGGGGAATGTGACAACCTTGAACATTCTGGATGCAACGGGCGCACCGTGGCCGGTGCAGGATGTGACGTGGGCGGGCGACTATGAAATTGTCGAACCGGAAGAGGGTGGACATATTATCCGCATTACGCCGATGAGCGACTATGCGCGCGGGAACATCGTGATCCGTCTTTTAACCTTGAAAACGCCGGTCAGTATGACACTGGAAACCGGGCGCGATATCGTGCAATACCGTGTTGATGCGCGCATCCCAGAATACGGGCCTTTTGCTTCAACGCCGATTATTCAGGGCGGAAAATCGCTCGTTGCCGGAAGTCCGGACCTGACATCCATTCTGGACGGCGTTATGCCCAACGGCGCGATGAAGCTCAGCGTCTCCGGTGTTGACGGCCGTACGACGGCCTATTCTCTGGGCGGCGTTACGTATGTACGGACGCCGCTGACACTTCTTTCGCCCGCGTGGCAGAGTTCGGTATCTTCTGCCGATGGTATGAATGTTTACGCCCTTTCCAATGCACCTGTCTTGCTGCTTTCTGATGGCGGTGCGTTTGAGCGGGCGACTTTAAGTGAGAAAAAGGACCTGCTCGATGAGTAATAACGATCTCGATAATGACCTGGAGGTCGAAAACTTCGATGATTCGGGGTTTGACGATTTCAACAAAAAAGGGTCTTTGGGCGATCTCTGGCGCAACAATCCGATGGTTAAAATCGGTGCCATTCTTGTCGGGTTTGCGGTTATCGTGGGGGCTCTGATCCTCTTCGGCGGGGCATCGGACCAGTTACCGAGCTCGCAGGTGTCGTCGCCGATTCAGGTCAGCGAGGCACCGGGAACATCTGAAATCTCTAAAACCATGGAACAATCCATTCAGGACAAAAACATGGAAACGGTGGAAGAGGCGGTGCGCACCGGCGGATCGGCGATTCCGATTCCAACACAACCCTCCAAGGGGACATTGCCCGTTCCGGTCGAAGAAAATTCGGATGAGGATCCGCTGGAACGCTGGAGGCGCATGCAAGAAGAGCGTATCCGCCAGCAGGAAATGCTTTCGCAGACAAAACCGCAAGTGCCGGATCAGGCACCACCCGTGGATACGAAAACGCCGGCGGTAAATGCCATGTCGCAATCCATGGCATCGCAGATGCAGGCGATTTTGCAAAACCAGAAGGCTTCGGGCACATCGCACAAGAAGATCACCGGTGTTAATTTTCTGGAAGATCTGGAAAAGAAAAAGCAGGCGAATTTGCAGCAGGCAAGACAGGCCAGTGCGGCAGTAGCAAGTGCAAACAATGCTGCGAATCAGGTTGAGAACATCATCGTTCCCGCCGGTGCCATCGAGTACGGACAGTTACTGATGGAGGCAAATACCGATGCACCGGGACCGATCATTGCACAAATCGTTTCGGGTCCTTTGCGTGGGGGGCGTTTGTTGGGGGCCTTTACGTCCACGGACAAATACCTGACGCTGAACTTTTCGACTATCGTCATCGACGGAATTGATTATTCGGTGGAGGCCGTGGCGGTTGATCCCGATACAACATTGCCCGGATTGATCACGGACATCGACAACCATTATTTCAAAAGGATCATTTTGCCGATGGCCGCAGAGTTTGTATCCAGTCTGGCGGACGCCATTTCCGAATCGGGTACGACGTCCGTCTATATCTCGGACAGCAGCGTAACCCAATCCACATCGGATAAGGATAGCAAGCAGGAAGTTGCTACCGGTGTCAGTGCCGCGGGCGACAAACTCAGCGAGATACTGGATGATGAGGCGGATAAAGCGCAGCCGACCTTGCGTGTGGCCAGCGGAACGCCGATCGGGATTTTATTTGTGCGGGCCGTGACGGACACGAATCTGTCATCTTCTCGCTAGCGGCGCGTAACATACTCTTTTGGGACGATAAAACAGGCAAACGACATGGTAGATAAAAAAAACAACCCCGGTGAATTCGACGATTTCGACGATGAGGATTTTTCCGATGTCGATTTCGATGATCCGTCCATGGATGATGCCGCGGATTTCGACGATCTGCCCGAAGAAGATGCAAGTCTTGATGAAGAATTCGATGACGGTGAAGATTGGGGTGATCCTGCGACGGAAAATAAAAAACCACCCGAAAAGAAAAAACCTTCCGGCGATAAAAAAGGCGGGTTGAGCTTTAACACCATGGTAATTATCGGCGCGGTTTTTCTGGGCGGCGGGATCATGGTGTTCAACGTGATGAAAGAATCCGCCAAACAGCAGGCCAATCCCAATCAGGGCGGTTTTCAATCCACGGTCGATCTGAACAGCGTTACAGGCGCAGATGCGTTCGATTCGAGTCAGGTTGCAACGGCTCCCCAAGAATCCACCCCGCAGGTTGAAACGCCTGCACCCGCACCGGCCAGTCAGGACCAGCAAGGATTCCTGGACAATCCTGAGGCGATGGCAACACCGCCGCAGCCGACGCCGATTGCGCCGTCCGAAAATGAAACGGTGACCGCGATGCCGACGGAAGAAGCGCCCAAGGTTCCGGATCAGGCGCAGGCGGAGCAAGTGGCCGAATTGCCCTCTGATTCCGCGCAAACGGGGGATCAGCCCGCCTCATCCGCCGAAGATATCCTTAAAAAGGCGATGGAGAACCGCGAACAGAAATTGCAGGAGAATGCCGCGGTGGAAGAGAAGTCAGCCGCGCCCGCCGAGCCAATGGCGGCCGAAAAGACAGCCGAAGCGCTCCCCACTCCCGTGGCGGAGCCGGTCGCCCAGGAACCGGTTCCGGTGTCCGCACCGGCGGTAGATGATTCCGCACTGAAAAGAATCGAAGAAAAGCTCACTTCCTTAAACGACCGCATGACGCAGATCGAAAGCAATGTCGGTTCGATCAAGGATACGAAGGAAACGGATTATGTGGAAATCCAGCAAGCCGTTGCGGATTTGAAAGAAGACATGCAGGCCCTTAAAGATCGACCGGCCGCGTCTGCACCAAAAGCGGCAGTGCGTGATCCGGCCGAAGAAAAACCCGCAACGGTCTCCAAACCGAAAGCAACCACCACCAAGAAAAGCAAGCCTGCGGCGAAATCGGCACCGGTGTCTGCAAAAACCAATACGGTTTGGGAACTGCGCGCAGCGCAGCCGGGACGTGCCTGGGTGTCCAAACCGGGTGCCAGCGATATGCAAAGCGTTGTGGTGGGTCAATCACTTCCCGGGATCGGGCAGATTACGGCGATTACCTATCAGAATGGCCGCTGGACGGTTTACGGCACGGGTGGCCAGATACAGCAATAGGGTGGCAATTTTGTCGAGCTTGCCACAATCCCGCCTTAATTGATTGGATGTCGCGTTGAAAACGGGGTTGGATAACGAGATAAAAATCGTTTTATAACAAAGGGTTATTTATGATTCCCGGCATCATCTCCACAAATTTGCCTTATTTGTCCGAATTGTGATTTAATAATCTTATAGGGTGAGGAAAACGGATATTGTCCCGGACAAACGGGGATAGAGGGAACCCTCTTCCAAAAAGGACGGCTTCAAATTCGCAAAAAGAATTTTGATTTTGTATACTGGATAACAGATGGCACAATACGGATGACGAATTCTTTTTTGCGGGTTTGAAAGCATACAGGAAATTTGGAACTTTAATCACTGGTATCTATAGAAGGAGAACGACAATGAAAAAGACAATTAAACGTAAAATGATGATGGCCTCCGCGGCCGTTTTCATCGGAATGGTAAGCGGTGTGGAATCTGCATCCGCGAACTCGTTCCAGAACATCGTGACGAACATGGAAGCCTCCATTTCCACGATCCCCGGTCTGGTATCCGGTCTGTCCTACATGATGGGCACGCTGCTGGGCGTTCTGGGCGTTCTGAAAATCAAGGATCACGTTGAAAACCCGGGCCAGACCCCGCTGCAACAAGGTGCGATCCGCCTCGCTGCCGGTGGTGCTCTGTTCGCCCTGCCGATCGTGTACGAAGCAATGCGTACGACCATCGGGAACAACGGTCAGGTTGTTGTGGCACCGCAGGTCAAAGCCCTGCAGCTGCAAGTCGTACCGTAGTCTGAAGCGACACAAGGGTTGATGGAACTCTTACCAATAAATCTGGGCATTGTCCGTACATCGGGCAATGCCCAAATCGTTGAGAAGTCGGGGCAGCAAATGCAGGAATTGCGCCCGAAGATTCTTGAGCGCGACAATCACACATGCCGTTTTTGCGGTTTTCATTCCCAAAAATATCAAGAAGTCGTTTACCTGAATGGCAATGGTGAAGATTTGCGGGTGGACAACCTTGCAACCGCTTGTATTTTTTGTCACCAATGTTTCGATCTTGATCGTGCCAGCCAGATGAATTCAGGGGTGCTGGTCTGGTTGCCGGAAATCGAACAAGCGGAACTCAATCACATCGCCCGCGCCATTTATGTCGCACGGATTTCGCAAGGAAGCATGGCGGATACGGCGCGTGCGGCACTGGATTCTCTGATGGCGCGCCGTGAAGATGCCAAAACGCGTATGGCCACGGACGATCCGTTCTTTCTTGCCACCGTATTCCGCGATTTTCTTGGGCCCAAGCACTACGCGGCCCGCGAGCAGAAACTTAAGGGTGTTCGTCTTTTTCCGCTGGACCGGCGCAACATCACCGAAGGCGATTTGAAATTCAACCAGTTCCCGCAAATTCTGGCATATTGGCGTTCCAAGGACGGCCCCTTTGGCAACAATCCGCCAAGCGGCTGGAAAATGCTTTATGCAAAAATGAAGCAGGCGGCTTGAAGAACGCGCGCGTCTGGCGGCATCAAGGCGGACGTCATTGTTTAAACCCCAGAATAATTGCAAATTTCCTCTATATTCTCGGTACATAGTATAATACCCTTTACATCGGATTATATCTTGTAAACGGCCTTCATCGCCCATGCGTTTTTTGGACAAACTTTTCGCGCCCTTCCAGGTCGCTTTAAAACAATCGCTGGATACGTTCATTCGCCTTGAAACGGCGGATGACGACATCACGCTGGCGGCTGCCGACGGGTCTCTTGTTTCCTATGTAAAAATCGACGGATCGCGACAGATCATCGGGGAAGAAGAATATAACTTTCTGGTGGAAGGCGCGACGATCAAGATCGGTTCCCGTTTTGATCGTCAGGGACACGCACTGCAGGTTTATTTCGTGCGCGATCCAGGCCGGACAACGCCGTATCTCGAAGAATTGCTTGATCCTTCACGGCTGACGGCGGAATCAATCGAAATGGATGTCCGCGATATTTTCGAAGAACGTGTGCGCCATCTTTCGCGTTATTTGTCTTACGAAGAATGTTATTTCGTCCTTTGGACCAGACCTTCGATCCTGACGAAAAACGAACTCAAAAGAGCATCGCAGGAAGCGCACCGTAAAAAATGGGTTCGCGCCGGCTTTTCACAAAATCCTCTGGCGGCCCTCGATGCTTTGCGCACGCGCCATAAATCCTATATTGCATCCGTGATGTCATCGCTGGACGAACTGGGGATCAAAGGTGAAGTGCTGGAAGTCCACGATGCGCTGCGGGCGGTTAAAAACAACCTGTATCCAACAAAGGCACATGAAAACTGGCGCGCGTGTCTGCCGGGGGATCCTATCCCGCCCCGCGCACCTGCATCGCGCACGGATCTTTCCGACATCGTATGGCCGACATTGAAACAACAATTGGCGCTGGCGGACTGCTATGTTTTGAACGAATCGATAGTCCGGATCGGCGATCTGGTCTGGGGTGGTGCGGATATGACGCTTGCGCCCATGGACCCCAGCCCGTTCCCGATGTTGCTGAACCGCTTGTTCGAAGCAAAGGTTCCGTATCGTGTATCGTTTTTGATTGAGGGCGGCGGGGTTTATGCAACGCAGTTCCGTGCCTTTGCCGCCACCATTCTCGGCGTTACCAACGCGCTGAACAAACAGATCAAGTTCTCGCTCGAAGGGTTGCAGCGGATGGCGCGTAAGGAGCCAGTCGTGCGCTTGCGGATTTCCATGGCGACATGGGCCCCGCGCGATAATTTGCGTCTTTTACAGGATCGTCTTTCCAACCTGATCCAGGCGATGGAATCATGGGGTTACTGTCAGGTATCAGAATTTTCCGGCGATCCGCTGGATTGTGTTATGAGTTCGGCGATGGGAATTCATTGCGCCGGGACGGCACCACCCGCCATCGCGCCGATGTTCGAGGTGATGAAGCTGATGCCGTGGCAACGGCCATCGTCACCGTTCCAGAACGGGGCCATGCTCTTCCGAACGCCGGATGGCAAGGTCTGGCCCTATCAGACCGGAACGAACATGACCACGACGTGGTTCGATTTGATCTTCGCACAGCCAGGTGCCGGTAAATCGGTACTTTTGAACTCCACGAACATGGCATGCTGCCTGACACCCGGTCTGTCACAATTGCCCTTCCTGGCGGTGATCGACATCGGGCCGTCTTCATCGGGGATGATTTCGCTGATTAAAGAAGCCCTGCCCGAAGACCGCCAGCACGAAGCGATGGCCTACCGGTTGCAGATGACGCAGCAATACGCCGTCAACCCTTTTGATACGCAGCTCGGATGCCGTTATCCGATGCTTGATGAGCGCAGCTATCTTGTCGAACTCCTGACTCTGCTGTGTACCTCGCCGGGTCAGGAGCGTCCCTATGACGGGATTCAGCAGCTCGCAGGTCTCGTGGTCGATGAAATGTTCCGCTGGCGGGATGACGGTTCGGCGAACGCAGAACCGCGCCCCTATTTGCCGCGCCTTGATGCCGAAGTGGATGAGGCCATCGCAAAACACAATCTCCATCTTCCTTCCGATCCCTATTGGTGGGATGTGGTGGACCGGATGTTCGATCTTGGCGAAACTCATGTGGCCATTCTGGCACAACGCTATGCCGTTCCGACGTTGGCGGATGCGATCACAGCCTCGCGCCGCCCGCAAATTCGTTCGCTTCTCGAAGAAACGGCTGTCGGATTGACATCGGAAAGTGTCATCAACGCATTCGAACGGATGGTGACATCGGCCATCCGTGAATTTCCGATTCTTTCGGGGATCACGCGTTTTGATGTGTCGAGCGCGCGTGTGTGTTCGCTTGACCTGATGGATGTATCGCCACAAGGGGATGATTCCGCTGACCGTCAGACCTCGATCATGTACATGCTGGCCCGGCACGTGTTGGTGCGATCCTGGTGGGTGGGTATGGAAATGATCGAACACATGCCGGAAAAATACCGACTTTACCATGAACTGCGTTTGCAAAATATCATCGAAACACCCAAAAGACTTTGCTACGACGAATTTCACAGAACCTCCAAATCCCGTTCCGTGCGATCGCAGGTCGTCCGCGATGTGCGGGAAGGGCGGAAACGCGGCGTGCAAATCGCCCTGTCTTCACAGCTTCTCGATGACTTCGATGCGGACATGGTGGATCTGGCCACGGGTATCTGGGTTCTTGGGGCGGCCATTTCGGATCAGGCGGTGGACAACATCCGCGAACGGTTCGGCCTTTCACAAACGGCGCGGAACATCATCCGTTATAAACTGACCGGCCCGCGTGCGGGCGGCGCGCCCGTTCTCTTTGTGTTGGGAACGGTTGAAGGCAAGTACGAACAACATCTCCTCAACACGCTGGGGCCGATTGAACTGTGGGCCCTTTCGACGTCTGCCGAAGATGTTGCCATCCGCAACCGGCTTTATTCCAAACTCGGCGCGGGCCGTGCGCGGCAGGTTCTGGCTGTCAACTTTCCGGGGGGATCGGCGCGCGGTGAAATCAAACGCCGTGTGATGATGCTGGCCGAAAAGGGCGAAGTGCGATCCGCCGCCGTATCACAGGTGGTACAGGATATTGTCAACGAACTGATCGAAGCGAGCACAACCAAGCTCAAGAATCCCGATGAACAGGTTCCGGCATAGGAACGGATCATGAAAAAGGATGATAAAAACCAGCCCCCGAAAGAACCGGATGACGCGGATGATTTCGATACGCCGGTCTTTGTTGAAGAAACGCCGCCGCCGCAAAGGCCTATCGGTGATGTGTCTTTGGATGAAACGCTGACGCGCGAAGCCAATAAAAATAAAAAGGATACAAATCCGAAAAACAAAAAACAGATTGTTTACGGCGCGGCGGGTGTCTTTTTGCTGCTCTCTGTTCTGCTCTTTTTCGGCTGCCAGCCCAAAGAAGGGCCGATTAGTTTTGGAATCTGCTCCGTTTTTTTAGAAATGGATACGCCTTATCCGCAAACATTGAATTATACGGATCTGGAAGGTTCTCCATCATCTGTGCGAATTTATTACACCAGCGTGGATCCGTTCGGGGAATATAAGCGGGAAATGATCGAATGCAACTTTGGGACGACCAAGGCAGGAAACCTGAAGGTGACCAAAATCGAACGAAACCGGCGGCCAGTGGAACAGAAAAAAGTGGATGAATTCAATAAAATACTGCCCACGGTTATCGCCAGTGATCCATACAGGATTATGCCACCGAACTGGAAAAACCCGCTTTTGAAAGAAGGTGGCGCGATTTATGACAGTCAGGATTTGCCGCCGTTGTTCGGCGAATAAAACCTACTTGGCGATTTTCTTCCAATCCCCACCTGTACCCATGGCATGACGCATGAAAAATTTTCGTGTGGCGGGCATCCGTTGGATCAACCGCAAACCGATTTTTCTTGCAAGGCCAAGCGAACGACTGTCGTTGGAAAATATCTTGTTCAACGCATCGGTGGCGGCGGCCATCATCATATTGTCCTTGTAGCGCAAGTCTTCGTAGCGTTTTAAAAGAACATCGCTGCCAAGATCATCGCCGGATTTGTGCGCATCGGTCAGGAGATTGCCGAGGACGTATATATCCCGAAAGCCTAAATTCAATCCTTGTCCTGCGATTGGGTGTATACCGTGCGCAGCGTCCGCGATCAGGGCGGTGCGCTTTGCAACGTATCTATGTGCGTGTGATAAGCTCAAAGGATAGGAAAAACGCGGACCCGCCGCACGCGCCGCACCGTAATGATCCGGGATCCGTTCGTTGAGGGCGGCATTAAAAATATTTTCGTCCCAACCGGCGATGGATGTCTTGGCCTGTGCCTCTTCGGTCCAGACCAGTGTGGAACGGTGTCTGCCTTTTGCATCGTCGTTGACGGGAAGAATGGCGAGCGGCCCGCTGCCCCGGAAATTCTCCCATGCCACATTCTTGTGCGGGTTTTCATGCTCGATCATGCACACGACGGCCTTTTGTTTGTAAGACCATCCGCGCGTTTCAATACCCATCCAGGCCCGTACGCTGGATTGTCTCCCGTCTGCGCCGATCATCAGGGGTGCTGTCAATGTCGTTCCGTCTTCGAGAGAAGCGGTAACTCTATCATCGCCTGTTTCAAAAGATACCGCACGGGCCGGAGCGATGTGATCAACGGTTTTTATAGTCTTCAGGCGATCGAACAAAACCCGTCTGAAATCCTTGTTTTCGACGACCCAGCCAAAGGCCGGTGCCCCCGCTTCATCCAAAGGAAAATCCAGAAGAACGGGTGAATCGTTCTCGGTGATGCGAATATCCAGAATGGGGCAAGCAAGAGGGGAAAGGGTCTCCCACACACCGGCTTTTTCTAGGATTTGCATCGAGGCATGGGAAATGGCGGTGGTACGGCCATCGAAATGGACATCAAGGACGGATTCCCGTGAATCCCGGTCGAGGCAGGCCACGCGCAACCCGTTCTGGCCCAGAAGGGCCGCCATCGTACATCCGGCATGGCCGCCGCCGATGATAACGACGTCATAATCAGGGCTGGGTTTTACAGGTTTTTTGGCCATGGAAACGCTCCTGTCTGCTGTCTTTACCAAAGTTCTGAAACTTGGTACTTCTTATCAGGAAACGCATAGCATCGAAACAGGTGCGGAAGAAAGAGGCAACGTAAATGAAAATGGTCATGGCAATCATAAAGCCCTTCAAGTTGGACGATGTCCGCGAATCCTTAACGGCTTTGGGGGTGGAAGGTCTGACCGTTACCGAAGTAAAGGGCTATGGCCGGCAAAAAGGACAAACCGAAATCTATCGCGGGGCGGAATATTCGGTCAATTTTTTACCCAAGGTCAAACTCGAGGTTGCCATTCCCGATAAACTTGAAAAATCGGTGGTGGAAGCGATCCAGTCGGCGGCGAATACGGGTCGTATCGGGGATGGAAAGATTTTCGTATACGATCTTTTGAGCGCGCGGCGAATCCGGACCGGCGAAGAAGGCAATGACGCACTATAGGCAAACAATAAATCTCAAAAAAAGAGGGAGCCTTGCGGCTCCCTTTAGTTTTTTACCAGGGAGGTAAAACTTTTACTGGAATATGATCCCGTAGGACGTGATACCCAGCGTATTCTGTACGGCCATAATGACACCGCCAAGGTTGATGGCGAGCCCGCCGCCGATAATATGCGTGATGGCGGCCATCATCGAGGCTTGGGAATTTCCTTCGGAAACCCCGCGGATAATAAACAACCCGCGGACAACGGACACCCACCCGATCAGGGCGGCAAAGGCCACCAGCGATGAAATGACCGCATGGGCGTGGCCGGCGGCAGGCGTACTGAGACCGCTGGTGTACTGAAGCGCACCGTAGGTTGATAAATGCCCTGTGTTGAAGATGGAGTTGTTCAGATAGAAAATGATCGAGTTCAGGGACAGCAAGCATCCCGCAATCACGAACGTACCGATAGTGCCTATCCCTGTGGGGCCTCTTGCACCTTCCTGTTCTGATTTCAATAAACGGGAAATCGCGATAAACACCATGATCAAACCGCCGAACCAGGCCACCCATCCGATGGCCCAGATGCTGGGCGTCAGGATGTTTTGAACCAGGGAGAAAATCATGTAATCAAGACCCCCGGTCGACACCTGCCCTTTGAACTGGCTGGTTGTCACCGAACTGGAAGATGCTCCTTGAATGGTTGTGATGGCAACATCGATCACGAACGGCATGGCAAAGAACGCGCCGCCCGCGATAAAGCGTTTGATCGGGTCGAAAATCGGCACCTGGTTGGGGCTTTCGACATGCTCTTTTAGTTTGATAATGCCAAGGAACCCACAAACCAGACCGGCCAGATAGGCCAAGCCAGCCAGGAGGCCCGGCAGGTTGAAGCTGGAGGTCAAGATATTACAGATCATGGCACCCAGTGTGCCCGTGGCGCATCCGCCCGTTGCCGAAGCATTGCTTTGCATTGACGCACTAAAATTTTGTGTGGTCGCATTCCGCACGGCGGCGTTCGCCGCATTTTGTGCATTCATGGCCGCGGTATTGTTTGCACTTAGAAGGGCACTGGTAAGAGAACCGGTCAGGGAACCGCTCCCCCCGCTTGCCAACGCACTTGCCGCCGTTACGGCTGTTTGTGCCAGACTAAAAGCATTTTGTGCTGTTGTCAGGCTTGCCGTGGCGGTACCGAGCGTAGATGTCAGGGCCGAAATGGTGGCGGCACTGGCTCCGCCGGATTGAGCGGCGTTTAGTGCGGCCAACGCTGCATTATACGCGGATTGCGCACTGCTAAGATTTGTCTGTGCGGTCGTAAGGTTGCTCTGCGCGGTTGAAATTGCCGCGGCGGTGGAGGCCGCGGTCTGTGTCGTCGTGCCTTGCGCGGCTTGAATGGCGGCATTGTTCGCGGCAAGTGCGGCATTGTATTGGGTCAATGCGTTCGACATGGCCGTTTGTGTGGTCTGCAATGTCTGGATGGATGCATTATAGGCGTTTTGCGCCGATGTGTTGTTGGCTTGTGCTGTGGCCAATGCGGCATTCGCACTCGTCACCTGTGCCTGTGCCGTCGTGACATTGTTTTGAAGTGCCGTAATTTGTGCGGCGGTTGCACCCGTGCTCGTGGCACTTGTGAGAGCGGCTTGTGCGCTGCTTAAGGCTTGTTGTGCGGTGGAGAGCGTGGCCGCCGCCGCCGCTGCTGCTTGCTGGGCACTGGTGTAGGCGGTTGCCGCCTGATTGTTGGCTTGAACGGCCGTGTTATACGCCGCACTGGCGGTACTTACCGCTTGCTGGGTTGTGGTGGTGGAACTGTTGGTTGCATGGGCAACCGTTGGTGCGGCCAGAATGACCAGCATCAGGGCAATCGCCCCGGCAAAAAAGCCCTTATTGATACGAGAATGAAGAGCCATGTTCCCTAATCCCTTGATAAAAAATACTATTTTATTTAAACCCCGATGGCCGGCAAACGGCCAAATCCATAGAAAAATTATACCATAAGGCTTCGGCAAAAGAAAAATCGCCAAAAAGCGGGAGAAATATAGCCGTCAAAATCTTAATAAATTAAGAAACGGGAGCGTCAACCTTGACTGGAAGGTCGGTAGCAATCGGCTTGTCATCCACCATCCGGATCATGCCACCGGGTTCGACTGCAAAATTGGCAATGAACAAGGCGTTTGCGTAGTAAACTACGGCATCGCACATGAAATTGCCGGTCTCATTCCGTCCTTCGTAAGAGGCGGGGCGGATCGTCCCTTCAATAACGACGCGGGTCTTTTCATCGATGTCTTTGGGCAGATAGGGGTCATTCATGTCTTCGGCGATCAGGAACGGGCCTTCTTCCCCACGCACGAAGAAACAGAAAAACCGAAGATATTCCAATACGTTATCGTCTGTAATCTTGATCGGGGCCTTGGCGTTGACCTCATGAATGGGCGGGGATGTGCCGTTCAGCCAGTAAAGATTGCCCTGATCGGTCAGGTAATAGATATAAAGGTTTTTCGGCGTCCAGGCAGCATCCTTCACACGGATCATGGCCACCTGGTCGTAAAAAGGGAGCATCCGGTAGTCGACCCTGGTGGTGGCCGCGCTGACCTTGTATTTACCGCCGATGGGGTTGACCTGTTCCAGAAAACCGGCGAGTTCATCGCCTTCCACGGGGGTCCAGTTATTGTCGGTATACATGTCTACGATCTGTCCTGATGTCTTTGGTCTTCCAGCATAACACAGGTAAGTACCTGAAATACAAGCCTGTCTTTTGCTACTATGGGGCCCGCCGCTTTAAATCGCAAGAAAAATTGACATACGGGACTTCTCGGGGTACAACAGCCGCCGGAATTAAGACATAGATAGAGAAAACCAAGGTTTTTTGCCATGAAACGTACATATCAACCCAGCCGCCTCGTCCGTAAACGCCGTCACGGTTTCCGTGCCCGTATGGCAACCGCCGATGGCCGCAAGGTTCTGGCGCGCCGCCGTGCTGCCGGCCGCAAGCGTCTGAGCGCTTAACGCGCAGGTTCGCTCTGCGTTCAGACCTTTCTGGAGGGTCTGGCCGATGAAAGCCACAAAAGAAGAAATGAAAAGTCTGGACCGCCTTCAAAAGCGGTCTGATTTTTTGCGGGTTTCCGCGTCCGGAAAAAAATGGGTGTCGAAAAGCGTGATCGTGATCGCGCATACAAACCCCGAAGATCAAAAACGCTTTGGCGTTACGGTCACCAAAAAGCTCGAAAAACTGGCCACGAAACGCAACCGGATGAAACGCCGCCTTCGCGCCGCCGCCATGGATGTGATGACGCAAAAATCCTGTGCAAACATGGATTACGTCCTGATCGCGCGGAATGTCACGGCCCTGTGCCCCTACGATGCGCTGGTGCGGGATTTGCGCTGGTGCCTTGAAAAACTGGGATGTCTGGATGCGTAAATTTCCCGTTCAGATCCTAAAAACACTCATCCGCGGCTATCAATATCTCATATCGCCGCTCACCCCGCCGACCTGCCGATTTTTCCCCACCTGTTCTTGCTATGCGCTGGAGGCGGTGGAGCGGCACGGGGCGGCCAAGGGCGGGTATCTTGCGGCCCGCCGTATTCTGAAATGCCATCCTTGGCATAAGGGGCCTATGATCGATCCGGTGCCTGCCAGCATTGATTGGGCCGCGCTCATCGGCTATAACAGCCGCAATCAAAACCATGACCGTTCTTGCGGTTGCCACAGCCACGAAGAAAGAAAGAATTAAGCATGCAAAACCGCGACCAGATGCACCCGCAAGATTTGCGCAATCTGATCATCTTCGCCGTCTTTTCGGTTCTGATGTGGCTGGCTTACGACCATTTCATTGCCAAACCACAGGCGATCGAACTTCAAAAAGCCGCCCAGCACGCAAAGGTGATGGCAACGCAAGCACCGGTAAAACCGCAAACGCGTGAAGAGGTCGTTTCTTCGACCGCACGGGTGGAAATCGATACCAAGGCTTTCAAGGGATCGATCAATCTCAAAGGCGCGCGGCTTGATGATGTTGAACTCAAAGACTATTACAAAACCGTCGAAGACAAAGAAAACGTCGATCTTCTTTCGCCGGCATCCTCTCCGTATCCCCGCTATGTGGAAACGGGCTGGGTTGGCGGAAACGGTGCGCCGGCCTTGCCCAATGAAAACACGGTCTGGCACGTTCAGGGTGAAAACAGCAAACTCACATCTGCAACACCCGTAACGCTGGTTACCGCGCTGAACGGCGTTACCTATGAAAAGAAATTTTCCGTTGATGACGAATACGGCTTTACGGTGACGGATACCGTGCGCAACAACGGTACGGGGCAGATTGTATTATATCCCTATGCCCTGGCAACCGAACATGGCGTGCCCGAAGATTTCCAAAATCTGGGCGTCGTGCATGAAGGGCCGATCGCCTATGTCGGGGATAAACTTGAAGAGCGCGGCTATGCAAAATTCAAAAAAACACCGCAGGAAACCTTTACGGCCAATGCGGGGTGGGCGGGTCTGACGGGAAAATACTGGCTCACCGCCATCGCACCGGAACAACAAAATGCGGAAACGCGGTTCCGTTTCGTTTCGACGCCTTCGCCGAATGACCCGAAAAAAGATCATTATCAGGCGGACATGACGGGGGCTGCTGTGACGATTGCACCTGGGGCGCAAGGTTCCACGGCCACACATATCTTCTCCGGCCCGAAAAAGCTCAAAGCCCTCGAATTCTACGGAAAGACCTGGAATGTTCCGCATTTCGATCTCGCTGTCGATTTTGGCTGGTTTTATTTTCTGACCAAACCGTTCTTTTTGATCCTGAACTGGCTTTACGGGATTGTCGGGAATTTCGGGGTTGCCATTATCATCTTTACCTGTGTCCTGCGTGCGGCGATCTTTCCTCTGGCGAACACATCCTACCGTTCCTTCGCAAAGTTGCGTATGGTATCGCCCGAAATGTACAACATCCGTCATCAGTACAAGGACGATAAGGTCAAGTTGCAAGAAGAGCTGGTGAAGCTCTATGAAAAGCACGATGTCAATCCGATGGCGGGCTGTTTGCCGATCGTCGTGCAAATTCCCATTTTCTTTGCACTTTACAAGGTTCTTTCGAACACCATCGAAATGCGTCATGCGCCGTTTTTCGGCTGGGTTCACGATCTGTCCGCCATGGACCCCACAACCATTTTCAACCTGTTCGGTCTGATCCCGTGGACGCCGCCGCATGTGTTGATGATCGGCGCATGGCCGATTTTGATGCTGGTTGCGATGATTGTCCAAAAGAACATCTCCCCGCCGCCGGATGATCCGATCCAGGCGAAGATGATGGCTTTCATGCCATATTTCATGACCTACGTGATGGCAAAATTTGCCGCCGGTCTTGTGATTTACTGGACGGTCAGCAACGCCCTTGCCGTGATCCAGCAGATCATCATCATGCACAGAATGGGTGTGCCGATCTATCTGTTCTCCAAGGACAAGTTCAAGGCAAAGCTGGAAAAGGAAATCGAGGAGGGACCGGCCGTTCACCCCAAACTCGAAATGATCGAAGAGGAAATCGAAGAAGCGATCACGGGAGAGCCAAAATCCCTGTCCATGCCCAAACCGAAAAAGAAAAAGAAAAAATGACCGACGATTTTTCGCCCGAACAAATTGAAACGGCGCGAAAAATCTTTGCGGGCCCGTGTGATTTCATTTGGGGCGCGGCGGATCTCAAAGATTTGCCGCCTGCCGATATGGCCGAGATCGCCTTTGCCGGGCGTTCCAATGTGGGAAAATCATCGCTGGTCAACGCATTGACAGGTCGCAATACATTGGCGCGCACCTCTAACACGCCGGGCCGCACGCAGCAGCTCAACTTTTTCAATCTCGCCGGGCATCTCTACCTCGTTGATATGCCGGGCTATGGCTTTGCAAAAGTTTCCAAGCAGCAGCGCGAAAGCTGGGACAAGCTTATCTTTGAATATTTGCGCGGACGTCCGAATTTACGCTGCGTAATGGTGTTGGTCGATTCCCGTCATGGGGTGAAGGAAACGGACAAACATCTGATGGATTTGCTGGACAAGGCGGCCGTCAATTACAGGATCATCCTGACCAAGGCCGACAAAATTGGAAAACAGGGGCTGGATGATGTGATCGCCAAAACAAAGGCCCTGATTGTCAAACATCCTGCGGCTTATCCCGAAGTCGTTGCCACCAGCGCGGAAAAAGATTTTGGTCTTGCCGATCTTCGGGCCGCTATCATTGCCCTGAAATAATATTGTAATAAACGTAAACCGAACTGCCGCTGTCAGTAACGCACAATGACGGGTATCCATCGCATGCCGCGCATTCCGTTGTTGTAAAATCGGCATTGGCCACGCTGCTATAGGCAACGTCGATGAAATAGGGGCGGATGTCGGCGGCGGCGACGATGGGAATGGTTGTGCTTCCGGTAATTTTCTTATCGATGCTTTCGCACATCGCTTGGGTGACGTCATAGGCCACAAATAAAACATCGTTGGCTGTGCTGGGCGTCCATTCTACATTGTTGAATCGCCCCATATACCATCCGGATACGGGTGATGTGGCGGTCATGACAAATGTATTGGCATCTGCATCGCTGTAACCAAGGCCCCCGCCATCGGGGTGAAATATCTGGGTGTAATGCGTACCGGTATCGAAACTGGTGTCCTTGGGCCGGCAAAAGTCGATCGAGGCGACGTTGCTGCCGCTCATCATCATCTGGTCCAAAACCGTTTTTCCAGACCCCGCATAGGCCACCATCTTGGTGGTCAGCAATTCCGTTTTGTCCTGATCGAGGCTTGTCCCGCTATCGACCGTGTTCTGCCGCGACAACACCATCGTCAATCCGCCGATCAGGGCCAGCGCGATGATGATATAGATCATGACATTGCCGGCAGTATTTTGCGTCCTATATTTTTCAGAATTCATTGGCTCTCCTGCCAAACTACGGTTATAAATGAGTCTATCATGAATAATGCCCAGAGTTTACAACATCTTGTCCTTGATCCTGTCTCGCTGGGCGCGGGGGCGGCGGCGGGTGTGCTTGTTACGGGACTGATTCTGGGCGTGTTTTTGCTGCGCGCGGGCCGCCGTACGGCTGCGCTGGAGGCGCGCCTTGAAACGGAAAGGGCCGCGATGGGGGATCATTTCCACACACTGGCACAGGCGGCCCTGCAATCGAACAACGAACAATTCCTGGCACTGGCGGGTGAACGGCTGAAGGCCGCGCAGGCACAGGGCGCGAACGATCTGCACAAACGCACGATCGAAATCGAAAAGATGGTCAAACCCATTGAAAAAGAATTGCTGCGGATCAATGCGCTTGCAGAGCAGTTGCAGGGCACGGACAAGGCGATCCGCGAAGATTTGCACCATCTGCACAAGGAAACCTCGAAACTCACCACCGCGCTGCGCAATCCGGCGGCACAGGGGAAATGGGGGGAATTCGTTCTCGAAACCATTTTGGAAAAAGCGCATCTGAAGAAAGGTACGCATTACGAAACGCAAACGGGGATCGAAGGCGGCGGACGCCCCGATGTGATCATCAATCTGCATGACGGTTTTAAAATCGCGATCGATTCCAAGGCGCCGATCAACGAATTTCTGCAACGCATGGATGATGATTTGTCCGAACGCGATTTCAAAGACATCAAGACCGGTCTGGCGGCAGCGGTGCGCGGGCACGTCAAAAAACTGGGGGAGCGGGCCTATCAGGAAAATATCAAGGGCTGCGACTTTGTGATCCTGTTCCTGCCGAGCGAGGCGGTGTTCAGCGCAACCTTGAACGCCGATCCGTCCATCGTTGATTTTGCGGCGGAAAAGAACGTGGTGATTGCCTCGCCGACTCTGATCATTTCCTTGCTCCGCGTCGTCGGTCTTTCATGGCGGCAGGTGGAAATGGCCAAAAACGCGCAGCAAATATCCGAACTGGGGGCGCAACTTCACGCACGCTTCGTTACGTTCCTGACCCATTTTGCCAAAATCGGCAAAAACCTGAACGGTGCGCTGGGTGCCTATAATGACGCGGTGGGATCTGCGGAACGCTCCGTTTTGCCGTCCATGCGGAAATTTTCAAAAATGAACGCAATCAACCAGTCGGAAAAACTGCCTGATCTTGCCGCGATCGAAAACGCCCCGCGGGCTTTGCTGGCCGCCAACGAAGCCGATGATTCATACGACCACGATACCGAAGAAAAAACCTCCCATGGATAAATACGACATCATCAAGATTCCCGATCCTGTGTTGAAGGAGGTCGCGAAAACCGTCGGCACCGTGGATGATGCCTTGCGCGCGCAAATGGACCGGATGCTGAAAACAATGTACGAAGCGCCCGGTATAGGCCTTGCCGCCAATCAAGTGGGGCTGCTCAACCGTGTTCTGGTAATGGATATTGCGCAACGCGAAGAACCTGAAACCCGCAAACCCATCTGCATGGTCAATCCTGAAATCATCTGGGCGTCCGAAGAGCCAAGTTTTTGGGAAGAAGGGTGCCTGTCCATTCCCGGCCAGTATGCCGAGGTGGAACGCCCGCTTGAGGTCCGTGTGCGTTACATCGATTATCACGGCAAACAGCAGGAAGGCACGTTCGAAGGGCTGGGTTCCCATTGTGTCCAACACGAAATCGATCATTTGAACGGGATACTTTTCATTGACCACTTGTCGTCCTTGAAAAGAAATATGATCATTAAAAAATTCAAAAAGGCTCAAAAAGAGGCCGAAGCACTGTAGGAATAGAGTGGTGTGTGTAAGACGTTTTTCTATGTAAGGGGGAAAAATGGGTATGCACGCACAAGGTTTCGAGGCAGATGTTATCAATCTTGCGGGGGAGCGTTCCCGCCGCAAGATTGAACGGCACATGGGACATATTTCAACACTTGTCGAAACAGGGCCGGAACTGGCTGCATTCTACCGGGACAAAATGCCGGAAATGGTCAATATGGCTTTGAACATGGCGTTCAATCCCCTTGCGCTGTTCCGTCCACTGGTGTCTAAAAAACTTTCTATGACCATGGGGTGGATCGACCGGGAGGTGGGTTTTCCCGATTTCTGCAAAGATTATATCCATGGTGGAAAAACGGTTTTATCACGTTACAACGATGGGGCGGATTTGCGCGATGTTTTTTCGCGGAACGATGATGGCTGGCGGATCTTTACCATGGATATTTCCGAAGATTGCCGGACGGTAACCTTTTTCCACGGGGATTTGCGGGGGGAAAACGGCGTTGTTCTGGAATGGTCTATGGGGAATGATGGGGACTATTTTTCAACCGCCTTTTACGAACGACGGGATGGACAGGCCGTAGACGATATTGAAATGGATGAAGAAACGATCGGTGGTTTTTTGCATGAAATCACGCCTTCCATGGTCAAACAGCATCGTCAATCCACCATGCCCAAACGCAGTATGCGGCTTGTCTGATCGGGGCGTTTTCCCTATAGTCCGCGCATGACAACCCCGCTCCGCATTGTTTTTATGGGCACGCCCGATTTTTCCGTACCGGCCCTCAAAAACCTGATCGCATCACCGCACAAGGTGATCTGCGTTTATTCGCAGCCGCCGCGGCCGAAGGGGCGGGGACAGCAGGTGCAGGAATCGCCCGTGCATCTGGCGGCCAAGAAAGCGGGGATCGAAGTACGCACCCCCGTCAATTTCAAAAAGGACGAAGACATTGCCGCCTTTATGGCACTGGAGGCCGACATTGCCGTTGTGGCGGCCTATGGACTGATCCTGCCGAAAACGATTCTGGATGCCCCGCATCATGGTTGCCTGAACATCCATGCTTCCTTGTTGCCGCGCTGGCGCGGTGCCGCGCCGATCCAGCGGGCGATTTTAGAGGGCGATGATGAGACCGGCATCACCATCATGCAAATGGATGAAGGACTGGATACCGGCGCGATGATTTTAAAAAAGGCGGTGCCGGTTCGTTCGACCACCACGGCGCAAAGCCTGCACGATATGCTTTCCGCGCTGGGATCTTCGATGATCGTAGAGGTGCTGGATACTCTGGCAAGGGATGGAAAACTTATCGCGACACCGCAACCCGAAGATGGTTCCACCTATGCCAAAATGCTCAAAAAAGAAGAAGGGCGGATGGATTGGAACAAGGACGCGGTCGTTCTTCACCGGCAAATCCGCGCGCTTAACCCATGGCCCGGTACGTGGGTGGAAGGCCCGGATGCCAAACGCTTAAAAATCCTTACCGCTTCTTTATCGCATGATACGACCAATGAACCGGCCGGAACGGTCTTGGATGATGCGGGGCATATCGCTTGCGGCGACGGATCGGTTTTGAAACTGGACACGGTGCAACCCGAAAACAAAAAACCGATGTCGGCGGGCGATGCCGCGCGGGGCGGGTATCTGGTCTCCGGACAAATCCTGTCATGATCAAACGCTGGAAAATCATTATCGAATACCACGGTGGCCCCTATGCCGGTTGGCAGGCGCAGGAGGATCAGAAAACCGTGCAGGGCGAAATTGAAGCGGCGATCAAAAAATTCTGCCAACAGGACATCCGCATTCAGGCGGCGGGTCGCACCGATACGGGTGTCCATGCGGCGGGGCAGGTCGCGCATTTCGATCTGGATTACGGCGAACGGCCGCTCACGGGGTTTGATCTGGCAAAGGCCATCAACGCGCATTTGAAACCGCAGCCGGTTGTCGTGCTAGAGGCGCAAGAAACATCGTCCGATTTCCACGCCCGTTTTATGGCCGTAAACAAACTTTACCGTTATCGCATCGTCAACCGCCGTGCACCGCTCGCGATCGATCAGGGTTTGGCCTGGCACATCTGGAAACCGCTGGATGATGCCGCCATGCATAATGCCGCGCAGGTGCTTCTTGGCCAACATGATTTTACAACCTTTCGAGATTCAGAATGTCAGGCAAAAACCCCCATGCGCACGCTGGACCGGATCGCGGTGACACGGCATGGCGATGATATTTTTATGGAGGTGGAGGCCCGCTCCTTCCTCCATCATCAGGTGCGCAACATGATCGGCACGCTGGTACTGGTTGGTGAAGGAAAATGGACGAAGGATGATTTGAAAGCCGCGTTCGAAGCCCGTGATCGTACCCGCGGGGGTATCACGGCCCCGCCGGATGGTTTGACGCTGGTCCGTATTGACTATCCCGCCTAAAAAAATCCCCCGTGTGAAGGGGAATCACCACGGGGGAGGAGTCAGGGGTCAGAGAGAGTCATGAGGGACATGAAAATCATGTCGTCTTGACAGTTTCTATACTGCCCCCCAAATCGCGCAGCCCTTTGACCGGATCGTGATGATTTCAAGGTGATTTGTGGCAAAAATGGGTCAAACGAAATAAGATTTTAATATTTCGTGGTAAATCGATTCGCATTTTTCAAGATCGTCGAGACTGCAATGCTCGTCCACCTGATGGATCGAATCATTGACCATCCCGCATTCGACCACGGGGCAATACAGGGCCGCGAAACGCGCGTCCGATGTTCCGCCGCCCGTCGTCATGGCAGGCCGTGTACCCAGAACGCGCAATACCGCATCGGCGACCAGTCCCGTCCATTCTCCGGGCTGGGTTAGGAAGGCATGGGCCCCGTAGGTGGTTTCCAGCGTGTAGCGCGGGTCGATTCCGTCCAGAAGGAACCGGATTTTTTGCTCCAGTGCTTCGGGTGTCCAGCGGTCGGAAAAACGGATATTGAAGGTTGCGCTGCCCTTTGCGGGGATCACGTTGCTGGCCGTATTGCCGACATCGATCGTGGTAATCTGAAAGCTGGAAGGGGGGAAAAAGGCCGACCCCTTGTCGAAGATATAATTGGCCAGATGGTCAAGGTAATGGACAAGGCGGGGGAGCGGATTGTCTGCGCGTTGGGGATAGGCGACATGACCCTGTTTTCCTTGCACGCTCAATCGTCCGGTCAATGATCCGCGCCGTCCGATCTTGATTTCCTCACCCATTTTTTGCGGGTTGGTGGGCTCTCCCACCAGACAGACATCGGGCAATTGCCCGTTTTCTTGCATCCATTCAAAGACGCGCTTGGTGCCGTTGATGGAATCCTTTTCCTCATCGCCCGTGATCAAAAGACTGATGGAGCCTTTTCTGTTTTTATCGTTTGCAAGGTAACGTGCAGCGGCGGCCACAAATGCGGCAATGTTGCCTTTCATATCGGATGCCCCGCGGCCGATCAGTTTTCCATCCTTCACCGTGCCGGAAAATGGCGGGATGCTCCACGCGCCCTCATCGCCTGCGGGTACGACATCGGTATGCCCTGCAAAACACAAATGCGGGCCGGATGTGCCATAGCGTGCGAAGAAGTTTTTGACGGGGTAGGAGCCGTTGCCTTCGAACGGCAGGTCGTAAATTTTGAATCCCAGGGGCTCCAGCAATGATTTCAAATAGGCCTGCGCGCCCGCATCTTCGGGCGTGACCGAAGGGAACCGGATCAACTTCTGGGCAATGGAAAGGGCGTTATCGGTCATGCGCTATCAAAGCACAGGGATGGGATGAAAACAATCGGTTAGCTTACCAGTGGTTTGTGGGTGTGGCCGTTGTCGTTTACGGCATTGGATGCGGCAAAAATAAGGGCGGTCGGCCCTTCTTTGAAAAGGTAGGGAAATTTTTCACGATAGGGAACCAAACCTGGCATAACGACCTCGGCCATAAAATTCTGCAGCCGGTCATATTTTTCCGGATCTTTTTCCGGATCAACGGAACGCATCAGGTCTTTCATGAAACAATGAACCGGATGGATAGCCTCGGGAAGACTCAAGGACATAGCATTGCGCAAATATCCATTAATATCGACCGGTATGTCTGAAGGCTCTTTGTCAAAAAGATCAACATCGGAAAGAACCCTGACAGAAACATAGAGTTGTATACCGATAACATCGTCCAATGTCTGGATGGCTTTTGCAAAAGCGGGCCATTGGGCGATGGCTTTGTTGGTTAATCCGTAACGTCGACCATAACGATCTTCCGCGCCATTGCAACGCTCGGATCGTTTTTCCGGTGTAAATTTCGGTGCGGTGTGCATTGTCTGGAAATTTGCCGAAACATCGGCCTGCTTTTGCATATACACACCGGGATTGGAGATGGATGGATCTGCCATGGTCCTGTTATATTTCAGGGTGCTTTCTTTTTCATAGCTTCCAGCCTTGTTCCGGATGCGTCTCTGGCTGATAAGATCGACATTTTCAACAACGCATTTTAAAATCTGGCTGGCGCGTTCCAGCGTAAAGTCCGGATTGATAGAGGATGTGTGTTGGAAAATCTTTTTCTGTTCGCCTTCGAAGACATCGATGTCGTGGAAAATATCTTCAACGCTGTCATGGCGCAAATGGCTGCACAGCAAAACAATCATTCCGTCCCCGTTTTGAAGGCCATATATGGTATCGAGTTCCTTGAGATCAAAACCACCCTTTTTCTTACCCTTCGCAGCCAGTTCCATCATGGCCATCAACGGAAAAAATTCGTGATACCAGCTGATATCCCCGTTGCTGCGGCAAAGATTATTGCCGCTTTTTTCCTTCAGAAGCGCGTCAAAGTTAAGAGCGGCAGGTGTTGCACCGATTTCGATCAGGAAATTTCTAAAGTGAGAACGCATCTCCGGCTCGCAATCGTTCAGACTGGCGTACTCACCGGACAGTTTTTTGATATTCTTTTTCAGTATCGTAAAAGCATAGGTGAACGGGACGCGCTTGCCGTTACCGACTGCGTCCCCGAAACTTCCTGAAAATCCGGTTTGCGGTTGCTGGTTCATTTGCCTGTCTTTGCTTTAAGCGACCAGAGGTCGTGGGCCTTATCCCACACAACCCCGAAAACCACAACATATTTTTCATAAGCGTAGATTGATATTTATGGTTAATCCCGCAAAAGTTCGTTAATTCCCGTCTTGCTGCGGGTTTTGGCGTCCACGCGCTTGACGATAACGGCACAAGCTAAAGATGGGGCGGGGGAGCCGTCCGGCAAGGGTCTTTTGGCCGGAATCGTACCCGGGATGACCACGGAATAGGCGGGAACGCGGCCCATGAAAATCTCGCCCGTTTCGCGGTCGATGATCTTGGTGGAGGCCCCAAGGAAAACGCCCATCGATAAAACTGCTCCTTCTTCGACGATCACGCCTTCTGCCACTTCGGATCTTGCGCCGATAAACACATTGTCCTCGATGATGACGGGGCCAGCCTGTAATGGTTCCAGAACGCCGCCGATGCCGACGCCGCCGGAAATGTGGCAATGTTTTCCGATCTGGGCGCAGCTTCCGATCGTCGCCCACGTATCGACCATCGTGCCTTCGCCGACATGTGCACCCAGATTGACAAAAGACGGCATCAGAACGACGTTCGGTGCTATATAGGCGGAACGGCGCACAATGCAGTTTGGCACCGCGCGAAAACCGGCGGCTTTAAATTCCTTCTCGCCCCAGCCATCGAATTTCGATGGCACTTTGTCCCACCATGTGGAACCACCCGGCCCGTGGCTGATGGCTTCCATGGGGTTCAGACGGAAAGAGAGCAGTACCGCTTTTTTCAGCCATTGATTGACGATCCACCCATCCGCGGCTTTTTCGGCAATGCGGGCCGTTCCCGTGTCCAACAGCGACAGTGCATCCTCGACGGCGTCCCGGATTTCTCCCTTGGTGTCGGTCGTAATCTTGTCGCGCCCTTCCCATGCGGCTTCGATAATGGTGGCAATGGAATCGTTCTTCCGTTGTGCAGTGGCGGTGCTCATGTCAATTTCCTGTCTATTGAAGATGTCTGAAGTGACCATAGAATCCACCTAAAAACAAGGGTTTTAAGGATTGTGCGGAACCCTTTTAACGCCGCTACGTTTGTTTTTCGAAAAAATAACCGCAAGGGGATTGGGATCATGAGCTATGTCGCCAAAATCATTGCTTCCGATGAAGAGCTGATCGGTATCGCGCGCTTGCACTGGATTTATGTTGCCAAGGGCGTTTTGTATTTCTTTTTATTGGCGGGCGGCGGCTGGCTTTTGAATGTGGGCTTGCAACATGTGGCTGTCTGGATGGCTGCGACCACCACATCGCCTTATTTACCCGTATCCTTGTTAAACATCGGGCACGGCGTGATGATGTTCGTTATGGCGGGTGGATTTTTTATCTTCACGCTGTTTGTGATCAAGATTCTGACAACGGAGGTTGCGCTATCGAACCGACGCGTCTATGAAAAGACGGGTCTGGTTTTTGTCAAAACGCACCAGATCGACCTTGAAGAAATTCGCGGGGAAAATCTCGATCTAGGTTGGTTCGGCCGGATATTGGGGTATGGGTATCTGTTGCTGGATTGCAGGTTTATCGGCGATATAAAGCTTCCTGCCATTGAAAACCCAGAACGGTTTTTGCGGGCTTTGCATGATGTGCGGGCGAAAACGCAAGATTCACTCAGCGTGGTCATTGGCAAAGGCGCTCCCCGGCCGTTGAAACTGGAAGAAACAAACGAACAACCGGAAACACCAAAGCCAGCGGAACCACAGCCCTCACCCGAACAGGTACCGCCCGAGGTTCCGCCGCAACCCGTTCAACCCACCCCACCGCCTCTAAAATCCATGACGGTTCCCACGGTGGATGTGGCGACGCTGGCGGCCGTGGTCAAACAGGTCGTGCCCGAAGTTGCCAGGGAAGTAACCAACGAACTGGTCCGTGAAGGTGTGATCGCAAAACCCGGTACCGAAGGCGAAGGGTTGGAACCAGGTGAAAATGCCGATCTGGCCGGTGAATTTGACCATGTGGCCCTGCGTACCGCACAAGGGACGGGCGGGGGCAGGCCGAACCCGAACGGTTCCGTCCATTGATGGGTACAGTGCGCCAGTCTTCGTTTCCCTTTTTGATCAAAGGTGATAGAACAGACGGCATTGAAATTCTGCCCGGAAAAAGGATGTTGCAAGCATGGCCCGTTATAAATCTCTTCGCGGCGGTTTGGTTATACTAACCGCCTTGTCGTTTTTCGTATTTTGCGGTTTGGTGGATACCGCCAGCGCTAAGGCTGCGGAAGCCGGAAAAATTTCCACGACGAAACAGGCAATGGAATACGATGTCTATGCGGGCGGGTTCCATGTGGTTTCATCGGATCTTCTCGTCGATCTTCAAAAAAAGATACAATACAAATTACGGCTTGGGGCCTATACACACGGCATTCTTGCAAAACTTGCCCCGTGGAAAGGGGTATTTGAAACAAACGGTTGGTACAATGAATCCGCCGCCCAACCGCAACCGCATATCCATTTTTCCAACACCACATGGCGGGACGAAAAAGAGGTTGTGGAATTTGAATACAACAAAAACGGATCGTTCAAGGAATACCGTGTTTTCAATGATAAAAAGAACGGTGTGCAACCGCCGCTGCCGGAACTCAGCAACGGCACGACCGATGTGTTAAGTGCGACACTCGAAGTGATGAACCACATCACAAAAACCGGAAAATGCGAGGGCACGGATAAAATTTTCGATGGGGCGCGCAGCTACAACATTATCTTCCGCCACAAAAGCGATGAAGTCCTGAAGCCTTCAAAATTGAATGTCTATAGCGGACCTGCCGTTGCGTGTACGGTTGAGGTCAAACCGCTTGCTGGAAAATGGCATGAAAAGCCGCGTGGGTGGATGTCGATTCAGGAACAGGGGCGGGAACGCGGCACCATGCCTACCGTCTGGTTCGCCAAGATGGCGCCGAACGAGCCAGCTGTTCCCGTTAAAATACAGGTCAAAACCCAATATGGAGCATTGATGATGCACCTGACCGGATATAAGGGCGCGGGAAAGGCGTTATCCTTGAAAAAATAAGGATTTTGTTACGGTTTGAAACACCTTGTGATTTGAGAACGAACCCGCCTTTTGGAACAGTAATCCCATGAAACGCAAAGATCCTCTCGCCATCGTTATTCTGGCTGCCGGTAAGGGCACCCGTATGAAATCGGACCTGCCCAAGGTCATGCATAAAATCGCCGGCCGTCCGATGATCGGCTGGCTGGTCGATGTGGCCGAAAGCCTTTCCCCGGAAAAAATCATCGTGGTGACGGCCCCTGGCATGAATGATGTGGCGGCGGTCGTGGCGCCCCATCCGACCGTCATTCAAAAAGAACAGCGCGGCACGGGCGATGCGGTCAAACCCGCCATCCCGCTTTTAAAAGATTTCAAAGGAAAGGTTTTGATTCTTCTGGGGGACGAACCGTTCCTGGATAAAAACGTGCTGGAAGAAATGATTGGCTGGGACGGGCTTTCGGTGATGGCGGTGCGGCCGCTTTCTCCCAAAGGTCTGGGACGGATGATCGCGAACGAAGACGGCACGCTGGACCGGATTGTCGAAGAAAAGGATGCCAGCCCTTCACAAAAGGAAATCCGCCTTTGCAACGCGGGGAATTTTTGCGTGCCCGCCGCACATCTTGGAAAATGGCTGGACCAACTGCAATCCAACAACGCGCAAAACGAATTCTATTTGACCGATCTTCCCAAAATCGCCGAAAAGGACGGCTTTCTGACGTATGTCGTGGAAAGCGATGTTCAATGGATCTGGGGGATCAATACGCGCAGCGAACTGGCCGAACATGAACGGATGGCACAGGCGATGCTCCGTGAAAAGGCGATGGCGAACGGCGCAACGCTGGTGGACCCCAACACCGTGTATTTCAGCTTCGATACCGTCTTGGGCAAGGACGTGGTGGTTGAACCCAACGTGTTTTTCGGTACCGGCGTAAAAATCGGTGATGGAACGATCATTCATGCATTTTCCCATCTGGAAGGCGTCATCATCGAAAAAAACGCACAAATTGGCCCTTACGCCCGCTTGCGTCCGGGCACGCATTTGAAAGACGGCGTGAAGGTCGGAAACTTTGTCGAAGTGAAAAAGACCGTCGTCGAAAACGGGGCGAAGATCAATCATCTTTCCTACATCGGTGATGCCGTGATCGGTGCAAAATCGAACATCGGTGCGGGAACCATCACCTGTAACTATGACGGGTATGACAAACACAAAACAACCATCGGCGCGGGCGTTTTCGTGGGATCGAATGCCACGTTGGTGGCACCTGTGGATCTGGGGGACGGATCGTTCGTGGCGGCGGCTTCTGTGGTGACGCACAATGTTCCAAAAGACGCGCTGATCGTCGCCCGTGCGCGGCAACTTATCAAGGATGGCTGGGCGGCCATCTATAGAAACAAGAAAAACAAACAAAAGAAAGAATCGGCATAACATGTGCGGCATTATCGGGATTGTTGGTAAAAAAGATGCGGCTCCCAGACTGGTCGAAGGGCTTCGTCGCCTCGAATATCGCGGCTATGATTCTGCTGGTGTTGCCTGCCTTGTGAATGGCGACATTCAACGCAGACGCGCCGAAGGAAAACTGCTCAATCTGGATGCGCGGCTGAAAAAAGAACCGCTGGCGGGAACGATCGGCATCGGCCATACGCGCTGGGCCACGCATGGCGGCCCCACCGAAAACAATGCCCACCCGCACGCCACGGACAAGGTCGCGGTGGTACACAACGGAATCATCGAAAACTATTCGGAATTAAAAGAAGAATTGATGAAAAGCCAGTGCCGGTTTGAAACCGATACGGATACCGAAGTGATTGCCCATCTGGTGACGCACAATATGAAACAGGGGATGGATCCGCAAAAGGCGGCGGATGCCGCGCTGGACAGGCTGGAAGGTGCGTATGCCGTGGCCATTATCTTTTCGGGGAATGACAACCTGATGATCGGCGCGCGTCAGGGAACGCCGCTCGCGGTGGGTTACGGCGATGGCGAAATGTTTCTGGCGTCCGATTCCTACGCGCTGGCACCCTTCACGAAAAAAATATCTTTCTTGGAAGACGGTGACCGTGTGACGGTGACACAGGAAAAGGTGCGCATCTATACGCGCAGTAATGACAATATCGAACGCCCCGTGCGTGTGACGGCGCAAAGCGGCGCGACGATGGGCAAGGGGCAATACCCCCATTTCATGCTAAAGGAAATCTACGAACAACCCGAAGTGATCGGCGATACGCTGAATTCCTTTATCAATCCGGCCACGGGGCAGATCATGTTGCCCGAAGAGGTTGTACAGATGTTGTCCTCGGCCCCGCGCCTGACGCTGGTGGCATGTGGAACGGCGTCCTATGCCTGTCTCGTTGCCAAATACTGGTTTGAACAGATTGCCCGTGTAGGGTGCGAGGTGGACATTGCCTCCGAATTCCGTTACCGCGAAGCCCCGCTTCCAGAAAACGGCGTGGCGATTTTCGTTTCCCAATCCGGTGAAACGCTCGATACGCTTGAAGCCCTTCGTTATTGCAAACGCCAAAAACAAAAAATTCTTTCCATTGTTAATACGATCGAAAGTACGATCGAACGGGAATCCGATGCGGTACTTCACACTTTGGCGGGTCCCGAAATCGGTGTGGCATCGACGAAGGCCTTCACAACCCAATTGACGACGCTGGCTTGCCTTGCACTCGCGCTTGCGGAAAAGAACGGCGCACTCTCTGCCGATAAAAAGACGGTCTTTACGGATGCGCTGCGGAGTCTTCCCAAACAGGCGGCGGAAATTCTCAACCACGATGCGGCCATCAAAACCATCGCCCGCGAAGTATGCAAGGTGCGCGATATGCTTTATCTGGGCCGGGGCGCGCTCTATCCCATCGCGCTCGAAGGTGCGTTGAAACTCAAGGAAATTTCCTACATTCACGCCGAAGGATACGCCGCCGGCGAAATGAAACACGGGCCGATCGCGCTCATCGATGACAAGGTGCCGGTGGTCGTGGTGGCACCGGGGAATGATCCGCTTTTTGAAAAGACGGCCTCGAATGTTCAGGAAACGGTGGCACGCGGCGGGAAGATCATGCTTTTTTCCGATGCGAAGGGTGTCGAAAAAATGAAATCCAAAACCACCTGGGCGGTCACGCTGGGGGATGTTGAACCCTTCGTGGCACCCATTCTGTATGCGATCCCTGTGCAGCTTCTGGCCTATCATGTGGCGGTGGCAAAGGGGACCGATGTGGATCAGCCGCGCAATCTCGCCAAATCTGTGACCGTTGAGTAACACCCCATAGAAATATCGGGGAAAGACATATTGCGCCGTCCCAAAAACATGGGACAATGAACGCTTGTGCGTAAAAGGGCGAGAATGTTCGATAAAGGCCAGACATTGTTGATGGATCAAAGCGGGGAAAAGGGATTGCCGCGTCTCCTGTGGCTGTGGGTGCCGATCCTGATCATCATTTTGCAGGTTATTTTGGAACTAACCGTTCCCGCCCAATATCTGGGGCCGCTTCATTCTGAAGGCGGGCCGCATGAGGCTGTGGAATTTGTCTTTGCGGCCCTCGCATGTCTCCTCTCCCTGATATGCGTCTGGATCAACCGGCGGAACCTTCTTTTGCTGGTCTGGTTTTCGTTGGCGGTGCTGGGCTGCTTTTATATCGCAGGCGAAGAAATAAGCTGGGGCCAGCATGTTTTTGGCTGGACGACACCGGAATTCTGGTCGGGTGTGAACGACCAGAACGAAACCAATTTGCACAACACCTCTTCGTGGTTCGACCAAAAACCCCGCTTGTTGCTGTTTATCGGCATTGTGTTCGCGGGGCTGGTCGCGCCGTGGATGCGGGCGCAAAAACCTGGCATGTATGCGCGACTGGTGCCGGAACGCTATTCCATCCTGTTTCCGTCTGCGCGTCTGGTTCCAACGGTACTGGGCGTTCTACTGCCCTATCTGGCGCAATCGATCGGCCGCCATGTTTTTCATATTCACTTATTCGAGCGAGAAAGCGAAGTGCAGGAACTCTATATGTATTACTTCCTGCTGTTATACACGCTGGAATTCATTCTTTTGAAAAACAAAAGAAATACTTTGTAATTTTCTTATTTATAGAAAATTGTCCAAACTTATCAATCACATATACAATATTTCGTAAAATTAAAACTTGCTTTTTTCCGTATTTTCGTATTTACTCATATTCACTTCATAAGCGCCATAAAGAAGCAGCGACGAAGCCAAGATCCGTCTGGCGGTAACAGAACGGGACAATGGATGAGAGCGTTATGGGTCGTTTCGAGAGTATCAATATTCTATGGCCGCCCGTCGGCTGGAAGCAGTTTTCTGTCATAGAAATGTCGTCGGGGCAATCGATTGCCAAGGACATTGCAAAGGCACGGATTTACGGCCTGCAATACAGCATCGAATCCGTCCCGCTGTTTAAAAACAACGAAAAATTTTTCCGTCACAACATCGAAATCCATGGGTGGGAATATTCCATCCTGAACGAAAGCATCGAATACCCTGTACTGTCATTTGCGGTGATGGACAGGTTCGATCCGGAATTGCCGGTCGAATGTTTCGTATCGGATATTCGTAGCTATGCCACCGTCATGCCGCATACGAAACGCTCAGCCCAAAGGGCGGTCAGCGCGGGCCTGTTCATGATCAAACAGATTGCGGCCGGACAGGTGCCGGATGTTGCCCGCGTGCTGCAGATTTACAAACTGCACCCGACACAATCGTTCCTTTACCGGAAAGACCGGTCGATGGACATTGATTTGAAAAACGCCTTTGCGCGCGGGCTGGCGCAGGCAAAAGAAGTGCAAAAGCTCTAGGCTTTTTGCAAAAGCATTGTCATCCATTCCTCTTCGGGAAATTCTTTTGACAGCGTGAATCCATGCGGCGTATAGGCGGCGAGCACATCGCTCGCCAGTTCTTTCAACGTCCCTGATAAAATCAGGTATCCGCCTTTGGCAACGGCGCGGGATTGTTCCGGTGCCATATCGATCAGCGGCCCCGCCAGAATATTGGCAATCACGAAATCATAGGGCGGATGGTTCCATACGGGGGAGGAGGGCGCATACCCGTCGCTTTCGAATGCATCGACATTTCCGATGTTGTTTGTTTCCATGTGGCGTTTGGTCACGATCACGCACTCGGGATCGTTGTCACCCGCGTCAACAGGCACACCGGGCCATAATTTTGCGGCGGCGGCGGCAAGAATGCCGGATCCGCACCCCATGTCAAGGATGCGCGCAGGGGCAAATCCGCCATCCTTCACATGCGCGATGGCCAGAAGGCATTGGGCGGTCGTGCCGTGTTTGCCGGACCCGAAGGCGGTCGCCGCTTCGATCAACAGGGGAATTTTGTCTTCCGGCGGCGTACCATCGAAATGCGATCCGTAGATGAAAAACGGGCCGATGGAAAGCGGGGGCAAGGCCTGATAGCTTTCGGCCAGCCAGTTGCGGTCTTCTTCGGCGGTCAGTGTGTATTTACCGAACGCTTCGGGTGAAAGTCCCGTCATTTCAGAAAGAGTGTGCCACGCGCTTTTGATGTCTTCGTCCGACGGGGCCGCGTCCGCATCGAACGTCCACAGGAACTCCCATGCGCCATTGTCTTTCCGGCAGGAAAAAGACATGGCGCGTTCTTCGCCAAAGACATCGGAAAAAAGGCCGGCCTGTTCGTTTTTCAGGCCGGCTTTTAAGAATAGGGTAAGGCTGTGATATGCCGTAACGATGGCTATTTTTCCTCGTCTTCTTCGGCGATGTCCTCTTCGATGTCTTCGTCATCGTCCAGGTCTTCGAGATCTTCATCCAGATCGATGTCGTCATCGTCATCCAGATCCATATCGTCGTCATCGCCATCGTCGCCGTCTTCGTCCAGATCATCCAGGCTGACGGTATCGTCATCCGCCTCGATTTCGCCTTCCTCGGCTTCCTCTTCAACTTCTTCGACCTCTGTCTCGTCATCCACCTGCGATTCGGTCTCCGTATCGGCTGGCAGGCGCCCGCGGCGGCTTTTTACCTTGATCTCACCGGTAAATTCGGTGTTACAGCTGGGGCAAATGATGGGTTTTTTGTTCAGGTCGTAAAAGCGTGCGCCGCAGCTCATGCAAATACGTTTCAGTCCTTTAAGATCGGCCAAGGCGTCCCTCCGTTGGGCAGGTTGGTCTGTTCATGAAATAGGCATTCTAGCTGCCTGATTTTGCTGGTCATGTCAAACGAAATGGCGCAAAAAATTCGACCTTGAAACGGGTGGACGGCCCCCCCATTTGTCTATTAAGCTATTAAGAGTATTGTTATTTTTGTGCGATACAATAAATCCTATCAAGGAGACCAGCCCATGCAAAAACCCGTTGTCATCTGCGGATACAAAAGATCCCCGTTCCATTTCGCCGGAAAAGGCGCGCTGGCCGGTGTCCGGCCCGATGATATGGCGGCAGAGGTGATCAAGGCCCTGATTGCAGAGACCAAGGTCAATCCAGCCGATATCGAAGACGTTCTCATGGGGTGTGCGTTCCCTGAGGCCGAGCAGGGCTTCAACCTTGCTAAAATCGTGGTCCAGCTCGCGGGTCTTCCCACATCGGTGGCGGGTGCGACGGTGAATCGCTTCTGCGGTTCCTCCATGACCACCGTGCAAATGGCGGCGGGCTACATCCAGATGGGCGCTGGCGATGTGTTCATCTGTGCGGGTGTGGAATCGATGACGCGGATTCCGATGGGCGGTTTCAACCCGATGCCGAATCCAAAGTTGGGTGAAATTTATCCGCAGGCCTATATGAATATGGGCGAAACAGCGGAAAATCTGGCGAAAAAATATAAAGTGTCCCGCGAAGAGCAGGAAAAATTTGCAGCCCTTTCGCATCAAAAGGCGGCCAAGGCGCGTGAAGCCGGGAAGTTCAAGGATGAAATCGTTCCGATCAACGGCATTGCCGAAGACGGCACCATCCGCCCTGAAACCACGGCCGAAGGTCTGGCGGGTCTCAAACTCGCTTTTGATGAAAACGGCACCGTGACGGCGGGGACGGCATCCCCGCTTACCGATGGAGCTGCGGCCGTGCTTGTCTGTTCCGAAGCGTATGCCGACAAACACAAACTGCCCAAACTCGCACGGATCGTGTCCGTGGGTGTTGCGGGCTGCGCTGCCGAAATCATGGGTATCGGTCCTGTGCCGTCCTCGCAAAAAGCGTTGCAACGCGCGGGACTGAAAATGTCCGATATGGATATTGTGGAGGTGAACGAAGCCTTTGCCGCGCAATCCATTCCGGTGATCCGTGATCTGGGTATCGATGAATCCAAACTCAATCTGGATGGCGGGGCGATCGCGCTGGGTCACCCGCTGGGGGCCTCGGGCGCACGGATTGTCGGAAAACTGGCGAGCCTGCTCAAACGCGAAAAGAAAAAACGCGGCCTTGCCACCATGTGCATCGGCGGCGGGCAGGGCACAGCGATTGTGCTGGAGTCAGTTGATGGAAAATAATCTCGAAGGTGCGCTGAACGCCATTCAGGAACGCAACAAACGCGTCGAAGCAGACAAAGCATGGGAAACATCCTGCGTCCGCCGCGGGTTTATAGCCATGATGACGTACTGTACGGCGTTTTGCTATATGGCGTTTGGTCTGGGGGAAGAATTTTATGAGGCCTTCATGCATGCGTTTGTTCCGATGGGTGGCTATATCTTGTCCACTTTTAGCCTCCCGATGATCAAAAAAGCCTGGATTCAAAGGCAATTCGGTGAAAATACCTAAAATTTTACCTAAAACTTAATAAATCTTTACGTGCCTTTTGTACAATCGAGGGTGGACCATTCCGTCCGATTGATTGGGGAAAAGGGCTTTGCAGGGACTGGATACAGAACAGCTTGAATACGCGTTCCAGCTTCACGGTATCAACCGGGATACTCAGGCCCGTGCCTTTTATGCCGATTTGTGGAACCTGATCCAGGCGGCCGAAAAAATTCGCGAAGATGGTGATCTTTCCATCTGCCAGAAAGACCTGCGAGCCTTGTGTAAAAATTATTTTACACAGATGTCGCTCTGGCGCGCCGAAGAAGAAGATCACCATGAATCAAAGATCACCTGCCAGGCCTCACGGGAAAACGCCCATGAAGCGTCGGCCATGATAGATCCTTTTGAAAAACAGTTTTTCCGTTATGCGCTTTGCTATCTTGAACTGAACCGTGCGCTCATTCAAATACGTGTCAAGATTTCCCATCTGGCAAAGAACGTGAATATCGATTCTGCGGACATTCTGGAGGTCAATCACGCGACCGGCCCGCTGCTCAGCCGCGCCCATGCTGAACGGATGGATGTGATGGAAAAACGCCTGAGGATTGAGCGTGTGCGCTCCGTTCTCAAAGGGCTTGATCCGCTGATGGAACTGCTGGGTGATGGTCTGCCACGGGCTTACGGCCAGAACGAAGGCGATCGCCAGATCACCTTGTTCAAGGGTGCCTTGCGCAAAGAAAATTTCGACCGCGCAAAGTCCGTTGCGCGTGCATGGAACAAAAACAAATTGACCATGACCGCCTTGCGCGTCATCGAAATGGTGCAAATGCAGGCACCCGAATTAAGGGCGCAGGACGGCTTGATGCTGCATACGGGGGAACTTTCGCTGATCACCTCTTTTCTGAAATCCGATGAAGCACGCGTGAACGCTTTTCTGGACAAATTCAATGTGCCCTACATGGTCTTCCAATACAAAAACCTGATCCATCAAGGGTATTTACTGGGCCGGATCGGCTCCATCGAAGGATTGATCATCCAGCATGCCAAATTGCTCTCACTCGCTTCGCGTCCGCACAATGATCCCGCCTATGCGCACATGCAGGAACAAACCATTCTGGTGCCCGCCCGGGACCAGATGCAAGGACGGTTCAAAATGCTGGGGGCCATCTTCAACGAAATGGAAACGACAATCTCGGTTCTGGAAAAAATCGTGGCGATTTCACGGGAATATCAGGCGTCGATCCCGCCTTCCTAACATTCTGTTTTTTTACAAAAATATCCTGCCATTTTAACTTTTTCGCGCTATTATTGTTGTGGTCATACACTCAAAACAAGGATCATCCATGAGCATTCAAAAAGTAGCCGTCATAGGATCGGGCGTGATGGGCAGCGGGATTGCCGCACAGGTGGCGAACGCGGGCGTGCCGGTGGTGCTTTTGGACATTGTGCCCAAAAATTTGGGTGAAGGCGAAGATCGCAGCAAAATCGCCAAGGGCGCGATTGAAAAGATGCTGAAAACCGATCCCGCGCCGCTGATGTCTTCGAAGAATGCCAGATTGATCACGGCAGGAAATCTTGAAGATGATCTGAAACTGCTCGAAGACTGTGACTGGATCGTCGAAGTCGTGCTCGAAGATTTGAACATCAAGCATCTGACATACGAAAAGATCGCCAAACACCGTAAAAAAGGTGCGGTGGTTTCATCGAATACATCGACCATTCCGCTTGAAATGTTGACCCAGAAGATGGGCGCGGAAATGAAGTCGCGTTTCCTGATCACCCACTTTTTCAATCCGCCGCGTTATCTGCGTCTTCTGGAATATGTTGTCGGTAAGGACACCGATATGAAGGCAGCGAACGAGGTTCTGGAATTCTGTGATGTGAAGTTGGGCAAGGGCGTGGTGAAATGCAAAGACACGCCGGGCTTTATCGTGAACCGCATCCTGACATATTTCATGCAAACCGCGCTCAATGTCGCGATTGATGACAAGGTGTCGGTCGAGGTCGCGGATGCCGTCTTGTCAAAGCCTGTGGGCATTCCCAAAACCGGCGTGTTCGGTCTGATCGATCTGGTCGGCGTGGATTTGATGCCGCATCTGGCGGATTCTCTTTTATCGACGCTGCCAAAAGAAGACCCCTACCGCAAAATCTACAAGGATTACGGCTTTATCGATGGCCTGATCAAGGCAGGCTATACGGGCCGTAAAGGCAAGGGCGGCTTTTATCGCCTCAATCCCGATGGCTCCAAACAAAAACAGGCGCTCAAAATCAATCCGGATGTGTTCGATGAATCGCACTATGTGCCGGCGGACAAACCAAAACTTGCCTCGATGGATGCGGGGAAAAAGGGTCTTCGCGCTGTTGTGGAAACGGATGATGTCGGCGGGGCCTATGCGTGGAAAGTTTTGCGCGATACGCTGGTCTATGCCGCCAATCTCGTGCCCGATATTGCCGATAGCGTGGCAGAGGTGGACGAAGCCATGCGCCTTGGCACCAACTGGAAATCCGGCCCCTTTGAAATGATCGATGCGCTGGGTGCCAAATGGTTCGCGGAGAAATTAAAGGCAGATGGTATTGCCGTGCCGAAATTGATCGCCGCTGTGGGCGATGGATCTTTCTACAGGGTCGAAAACGAAAGACTCCATTATTTCGGGACCGATGGAAAATACCATCCTGTGCCGCGCGCGGCGGGTGTTTTGCTGCTATCCGATATCAAACTTTCTTCGAAACCGCTGGTGAAAACGGCTTCGGCGTCCGTCTGGGACATCGGCGATGGCGTTCTTTGTGTCGAATTCACGGGCAAAATGAACGCGCTCGATGACCAGGTGTTCGAAGCCTACAACCAGGCGATCAAGCTGATCACCAAGGGTGATGGATCGTACAAGGCCATGGTGATTTATAACGAAGGGTCGAACTTCTCCGCCGGTGCCAATCTGGGGCTGGCCTTGTTTGCAATGAACATTGCGCTCTGGCCGCAGATCGAAGAATTGGTATCGGGTGGCCAGAAAATTTACAAGGCGTTGAAATACGCACCGTTCCCGGTGGTATCGGCCCCGTCAGGCATGGCCCTTGGCGGCGGGTGTGAGATCTTGCTGCATTCCGATCATGTGCAGGCGCATGCCGAAACCTATTGCGGTCTGGTGGAGGTCGGCGTTGGCTTGATCCCCGGCTGGGGCGGGTGCAAGGAGATGTTGCTGCGCTATCAGGCCGAAGAACGCGAACAATACGATCAACAAACGGGCGGAAAGAAAATGTGGTTTTCGCCCAAAAACACCCCGATGGGGGCGACACGCAAGGCGTTTGAAACCATCGCCATGGCCAAGGTCGCAAAATCCGCGCAGGAAGCCAAAGAGCTGAAATACCTGAAAAAGACGGATGGTATTACGATGAACCGCGACCGTCTTCTGTTTGATGCCAAACAAAAGGCGATTGAGCTGGCCAAGGATTACAAGGCACCGGAACCTGTGATGGACATCCGTCTGCCGGGCCCCACGGGGATCATGGCCCTCGATATGGCGGTGGCGGATTTGCGCAAATCAGGGAAGGCAACGCCGTATGATGTAACCGTCTCCGGTGCGGCGGCGCGCGTTCTGACCGGCGGGGAAGGTGCGGACTGGACGAAACCGATGACAGAGGATGATATCCTGAAACTGGAACGCGATGAATTCATGAAACTCGTGCACAATGACGGCACCATTGCCCGCATTGAACATATGCTCGAAAAAGGCAAACCCTTACGTAATTAAACGGATAAAATCCCAACAAAAAAGCCGCCCGTTGAGGCGGCTTTTCGTTTCTCTCAAACCAGTAATTACTTGGTTTGTGCGTGGCTGAACGTCGCGTCGCCATTTACAACGCTTTCGTCTTGTGCTTTGCCCGTAGAGCAAGCAGCCAGAGCCAGAACGAGTGCCATTACGGACACAACTTTTGCAAATTTGGTCATCTCAATATCTCCCAACGTAAGAGTTAAACCGTTCGCGACTATGAAGCCTTCCGATGCAAAGTCAAGCAGGGGGATCAGACTCAAGGTCTGCATAAATTTGCCTGCCCCGGACTCCCACTTTAAAAAATGGCGGATTTCTGCGGTTTTTTACAATGGTGCGTTTCCCTCCATGTTGCATTCTTGCAACAAATCCATCGTGCCTTTTACGGGGCGGTGAGCCAGTCCTGCGGCGTATCGCAAAGGGCCATCTGCGTCTTTAAAAAGGGAAGGATGGCCCCGACCCGCTCTGGCATCTGATAGGGGGTGTTGATCACGATCATGCCGCAACCGTTCAGACACCCCGTTTCATACCTTGGATGCTTCATGGTTTCAAAACACCATGTGCGGGGCATGTCGAGGGCACACGCCGCATCTTTTAATGCATCCACGGCCAAATTGGGTTTGATCGGATACCAGATCATAAAGGTGCCCGTGGCAAAACGCTTTTTCCACTCCTTCATTTGCCGGATCAAGGTGTCGAATTCGTCCTTTTCTTCGAACGGCGGATCGATCAGGATAATCCCGCGTTTTTCGGCGGGCGGCAAATTCGCGCGTAAACATTCATAGGCATCGGTTTTTGTAATGCGGGCATTTTTATAATGCGCCATGTTTGATTGTAATGTTGCAACATCGTCTGGGTGCAATTCATTGGCGATCAAACGGTCTTGCGACCGCAATAAACCGGCGGCGATCTTGGGTGATCCTGGATAAAAGCCGCGCGATAATTCCTCGGCAACGACATCGTGATAGAGTTTGAAATCCTCTGGCATATCGGTGTGTTCGAACGTGCCGATGCCGTCTTTCCATTCGCCGGTCTTTTGGGCGGGTTCGGAGGAGAGATCGTAAAGCCCGCATCCGCCGTGGGCGTCGATCACGCAAAAAGGAGATTCTTTCTTTTTGAAATAATCGATAACCATGACCAGAGCCAGATGTTTCATGACATCGGCGAAGTTTCCGGCGTGATAGATATGGCGGTAATTCATGCGACCGATCAGAACACCGTTCCGCCCCAAAAATCAAGACATGCTTGAAGGGCGGCGGTTTTTACCGCTTGTCGCTGTAATAACGGCGTTCGAAGTGTGTCAGCAATGGTTGTGCGGAGAGCTTTTGTCCCGTTGCCTCCTGAACCAGTGTCAGAGAATCCACGCTGCGGCCTTTTCCATGGATATGCTCTTTCATCCATGCATTGACGGGTTTCAAATCGCCATAACAGATTTTTTCCGAAAGGTTCGGAATATCCTGATACAGCTTTTCATGGAGTGTCGCGGCAATAATGTGGGACAGCGTGTTGGTGGGAATAAATCCGAACCGCCCCGTGAACCAGTCTGGATTTTGTAAAGGCCCCTCGATCTCGCTTTCCGGTGTCAGGCCGAGATATTTTTTGCTTTCTTCGTTCCAGCGTTCGGGAAGGTCGTCAAGATCCAATGCTCCGTTGATCAAATCGCGTTCGATACGGTACCGGATCAAATCGTGGAAAATTTTTGTCAGCTCGTCGGCCTCGTTCCGCATTGCGCTTGGCGAAATGATCTTTTTCAAACGGTACAGGTTTTCGGGCTCGAACGATTTGTTGCGGAATTGTTTGAAAACGCCTTCGGCGCGGCTGGCAACGAATTCGAAAAATTGCGGCGTGCGTCCGATGATGGTTTCGTAAAGCATGCTTTGCGCGTTCATCATCAACGTGCCAAGATCATTCCCCACGGGTTGCGATACCCATTCCATGGGAAGGTTTTGCATGTAAAGCCCCCGCGCGCCCTGATAAAGCGTGTCTTCAAGCGAATCAAGGAACGTATCTTCTTTGCCGCAACGAACCAGAATGCGCACATCTTCGGGGCTTCCGCCGGCCAGCGGCGAAATACCCGTTACCTGCAGCGTTCCGCGGTTGAAATCGAATCCCATGACCTCCAAAACGGTTTTGTTGAGCCACATCTGCTCCCCGCGCGGAAATTCGCCTTCCAACGGCACGGGCGGTTTCATCGCGTTCTGTTTTTCCAGGGCTTTATCACGAATAACGGATAGGGGTTCGATCAAGTCTTCATAAAGACCATCCATCTGGGTTAAAGTTAAATCGCTGGCATAGCCTAGCAACAACCCTTCATACGGGGATGACACCGAAAATTTCTTTTGCTTGAGCGCACCGATTTTCCGGTACAGATCGACGACATGGCCGATATAGGGTTTGATGTCTTTCCACGATTGAGCCTGCGCTTGCGTATGGCGTTTCCGGCCCTGGCTGGCGACTTCGACGGATTGCAGATAAAGATCGGGGGTTAACGCGGACAAATGGGAATGGATGCGACGCATTTCGCGTAAATTTTGCTGGTCCCACAGCGGCCATGTTTCCGGGTGTGTGCTTGCCTCGCTTTCGACCTGCTCCAAAAGATTGGTCACGGCGTTCGATGTCGTTTCGGCGTAAATGCGTTTGGTGATGGCGGCAATATCCTGCAATCGGCGGCTTAACGCCCCCGCCGGCATGGCTGTCATCATGTCGATGGCCAGCGTGCTGCGCACTGAAAACAATGTATGAAGGTTGGCGAAAAGATATTTTAAATCGCGGTATCCTGTGGATGGCTGTTTTGCGGGCTCTTCGGCGCGGGCTTGCTTTGACATGGAAAAAGGCCTTTTGAAAATGTCCAAAGAACAGGGTCGCTTATTCCGGTTAAAAATGCTTTAATTAGAAGAAGATAAAGGGAATTTTGCCATGTTCTGGAAGAAAAAGGATAAATCGAAGGGGACAAAACCCGCCGCAACGGCCGGAAAAAAGCCCACTCGTGAGGAAATCTTGGCACAGGCACGGGCGAATGCGGCGGCGGCGCGTGCGGAAATCGGCGATGAAACGCTGGACAAAATCAAGCAGGCGCTTTTGAAAAAACAGCAATCCGCGATCGAACAGGCCAAGGCACAGATCAAGGCAACCGACATGGACAAGGTGCGGGATCATCTGTCCTTGTGGTTAGAGGAAGACAAGCCGCGCCGGAAATAGGGCTGCGCTTTTCGTGCCGCAGCAAAAAGTCCCGTTTTTCGACTTTTCAATGGTCGTTTAATATTTTTGTTCTATGATTATTCCAGCTTTTTTATGCCATCCAAAGGGAGACGTTCATGCCCGTTTACAATGCCCCGCTCGAAAACCTGAAATTTGTGCTGCACGATGTACTGGGCACGGAAAAATTGCTGTCGCTGCCGGGTTATGAAGAGGTCACGCCGGATCTGATCGATTCCATCCTCGAAGAGGCCGCGAAGATGTGCGAGGAAGTCCTGTTCCCGCTCAACCAATCGGGGGACAAGGAAGGATGCCGTTGGGACAACGGCGTGGTGCGCACGCCCGAAGGATTCAAGGACGCCTATGATGCGTTTTCGCAAAGCGGTTGGTGCGGCGCGGTGGCCGATCCGAAATACGGCGGTATGGGCCTTCCGGCGACAATCGGCTTTGCGATCAATGAAATGGTCTGTTCCGCCAACATGTCGTTCGGCATGTATCCGGGATTGTCCGAAGGGGCCTATAACGCGCTTTATCTGCATGGCACGGATGATCAAAAAAATACCTACCTGCCCAAACTCGTCACCGGTGAATGGTCGGGAACAATGTGCCTGACCGAACCGCAATGCGGCACCGATCTGGGTTTGATCCGTACGAAAGCGGTGCCGAACGGGGACGGGTCTTATAACATTACGGGCACGAAAATTTTTATCTCCGCTGGTGAACATGACCTGACCGGCAATATCATCCATCTGGTATTGGCAAAGCTGCCCGATGCACCGGAAGGGGTGAAGGGGATATCCTTGTTTGTGGTGCCCAAATTCCTCCCCGATACAATGGGTGTGAATGGTGTGACGTGCGGTTCCATCGAACATAAAATGGGGATCAAGGCCTCGGCGACCTGCGTGATGAATTTCGAAGATTCCAAAGGCTGGCTGGTGGGAGAAGCGCACAAGGGGCTTCGCGCCATGTTCACCATGATGAATACGGCGCGCCTCGGCGTGGGGATGCAAGGGTTGGGCCTTGCCGAAGTCTCCTACCAAAACGGCCTCGCCTATGCGAAAGACCGTTTGCAGATGCGCGCACTCGACGGGACCAAGGCTCCCGATAAACCCGCAGACCCGATCATCGTCCATCCGGACGTGCGGCGCATGCTGCTGATTTCCAAGGCCGTGACCGAAGGCTGCCGTGCGTTGTCCTTGTGGGTGGGGATGTCTCTTGATGAATCGGAAAAGAGCGCGGACCCGCATGCAAGGGAGGCGGCCGAAGACCTCGTCGCCCTGATGACGCCGATCATCAAGGCGTACCAGACCGATATGGGCTTTGAAATCGCCAACCACGCCATCCAGATCCATGGCGGCCACGGCTATATCTGGGAATACGGGGTCGAACAATACGCCCGTGATGCCCGCATTGCGCAGATTTATGAAGGCACCAATGGTATTCAGGCCCTTGATCTCGTGGGCCGGAAGATGGGCCAGAATATGGGCCGCCTGCTGCGCCGGTTCTTTCATCCGGTCAGCGAATACCTGTCATGCAATATAAACAATGCTGCTTTGCAGGAATTTGTTATACCTCTCGCAAAAGCATTTGCTAAACTACAGCAATCGACGGCTGTCATCGCACAAAAAGGGCTTAAAGACCCGAACGAGGCAGGGGCCGCATCCTCGGATTACTTACGCCAGTTCGCGCTGGTGGCTCTGGGGTATATGTGGGTCCGGATGGCGGAAGTCGCCGATGCTAAATTAAAGACGGACACCGACCCCGGCCGGAAAGAGTTCTTTGAGTCGAAGATCAAAACCGCAAGGTTCTTCTTTGAACGCATTCTCCCCGAAGCCGATGCCCGCCAGAAAATGGTGCTGTCAGGCGCAAAGAGCCTGATGGATATGCAAGAAACGGCATTCTAGGGAATAGAGATTACCTATGGTCAGAGAATTTTCGAGCGCGGCCCTGCAAGGGTGCCGCGATAAGGCACTACTTAAAACAGCAGATTTTATGACATCTCTTCCTGCGGGTATGGGGGACGCCGATAAATTCAAGGTCCTGTCATCGGAATGGGAAAAAGTTCAGTCGTGTTTTATTGCTTGTGCCGACAATTTCGACGCCGAAGGATTTCTTGAAAGAAAGAACTACAATCATACGGATGCCGTCTTGACGGCCATGATGCGCGGGTATGTTGAAGGCGCATTTCGTTTAGAATCCCTGACGGCCGAAATGGAAAAGCTCGGCTGTACAAAGGTCAATGGCACATCCGTTGCTTTCGGTACTGTTGCGAATAAAACCCGCCAAATCAGGATTGATTTGGATCGTGCGTTGACCGTCTATGAACGCGGCCCTTTTTCTATCGGGAATATTGACGAATCCCCCACGCCCCGCGCATAACGGGACAATGGAACAATTTCGCTCTGTCTTTGATTTACGGGATTATGTGCGGAGTGCCCGCGCAGGCGGCAAAAGCATCGCCTTTGTTCCGACCATGGGCGCGCTGCATGACGGTCATCTGGAACTGGTACGTCAGGGTTTGGCAAAAGCCGATATCTGCATTCCTTATATTTTTCTAAACCCTAAACAATTCGCACCATCCGAAGATCTGGCCAGCTACCCCAAAACGCTGGACGCGGATCTGCAAAAACTGGAATCCGTTCGCGCCACTGCCGTTTACCTGCCGCACGGCGAAGATATCTACCCGGATGGGTTTGCCACGACCATCAAACCATGCGGTGTAGCCCTGCCGCTCGAAGGCGAATTCAGGCCCGTGATGTTCGATGGTGTGGCAACGGTGGTGGCAAAGATGCTTCTTCAATGCCTGCCGGACATCGCTCTGTTCGGGGAAAAGGATTACCAGCAATTGCTCGTCATCAAACAACTGGTGCGCGATCTCGATATTCCGGTGATTGTCGAAGGGATCGAAACGGTACGCGATGAAAACGGTCTGGCACTGTCTTCGCGCAATGCGTATCTGACCGCAGGGCAATACAACATTGCCATTCAGCTTAATAAAATCCTGACCGGTATGGCGGTAGCGATTCGTGAAGGCATGGAAATCCCCCATGCCGAAAACAATGCGAAGGATGCGCTCTTAAAGGCTGGTTTTGAAAAAGTGGATTATATTACGGCGCGCAATGCCGCCACGCTCCTGCCGCCCAACAAAACTGATACCTCCTTGCGCCTTCTGGCGGCAGGCCATCTGGGGAGGGCACGATTGATAGACAATATCCCTTTATCGCTTTAGACTATTATAAGAAGGACAGAACAGGGAGATACCATGACCATTGACGATGTCGCCGAAAAAATTTCCGGGAAAATTGCCGGATTCAATCACACGCTGAAACTGGATTTCGATGATGACGGTATCCTTTTTGTCGATGCCACACAAAACCCGCCAGTTGTGGAACAAGCGGACAAGGATGCCGAAGTCACGCTGACAACCTCGCTCGAAACCTTTTCAAAAATTTTAAACGGGGATCAGGATCCAAATCTTGCTTTCATGATGGGAAAACTCAAAGTGTCCGGTTCCATGGGTCTCGCCTTAAAGCTCAATTCCATGCTCGAAGATTAAAAAAAATCCCGCCTGTTGGCGGGATTTTTCTATTCGGTATATTCCGGCTTAAAATTTGTACCGGATGGCGGCTGCGGCGATGCCGACACTGCCGTCTGAATCA
>CAYRDI010000004.1:72111-73714 GCA_964423095.1 uncultured Micavibrio sp. | reverse complement strand
GGTGACCATCGCGCTGGTGCGGGATATTCTTCACAGCGTCGCGGAATGAAAAAAAAGGGGCCGTATGGCCCCTTTAAAGATGATCTATTTACTGAAACCGCGACACGGGCGCGCCCATGTCTTTGACAATGGGCACTATGTCCCGCATCTGTCTGACGGTATTGATGACCAAAGGCCACGTCATGCTGAAATGGTCCGTTACGCCCTTCAACGCTTGCTGACACCGCTGGGCGCGATTGGTTGCATCGCCGTATATTTCGCTTAGGCTGTGTCCGTTGCTGACGAATATCCCTCTGCCATCATAGTTCTCGTTCGCAACGATCATGGCATCGAGATCCGGCTTGCTGTCACCCGTAATCAACATACGGCGTCCGCTATACAGACTTGTAAAATTATGCACGGCCGTGTCTTTTCCTAAACCATACGAATTAATTCGGGAAACTTCGGCTTGGGAAAGTGCCAGGCCAGCCTTGTGATCCGGGCTCGGCCCGTTCGGCACGAGCTCAACGGCATCGCTGCCATGTTTAACTTTGTGTGTATCACTCAATCCCATTTCAGCAAGAATTTCTCTGCCAAGGGGTTCCAGAACTTTCCGCATGCTGTCGAGATGGGAATGATCGCCGTTGGTCGTGTGAACAAGGGCAACAGAAGCGTTTTTGATCTCGATGAAAACGGCGCGGTCGGTGCTTCCGGGGAAACTATTGGCCCGAATATCCTCGGCCTCTGCGGCAATGCGGATGCTCCCGTCTTTTGTAATACCGCTATGGGCAAGTTCCCCCATTTTGGTCGTATCGATTTCAGGGGCGAGCCAGGTTATGGTCTGCCCATGACCGAATCTTGCGATTGATCCGTGTTCGTACACACCGGCATAATCATGGCCAAATGTTCTATTGGCACTTTGGTGTGTTCTGCCCGTGAATACAATCACGCCGCCCTCGGTACGCTCGTACAGCTCCCACATGTGGTCGCGTTGTTCCTGGGTCGTACGCGTATCCATACTGTTCTGGATCGCCAGATCGACATCCCAGACCAGCAATGCGTCTTTAGGTCTGCCGACGTCTTTCGTGATAAAATCGAAATACGGATTAATCGCCATAGTTCACACCCTTTTATTAACTCTAAAATGTTAACGTAAACCGTTAACCGACCGCAAAGTTCCGTAAAGGTTAATTTTTTCCGTTTTTGCGCCGCAGCAGTAATATGGAAAAAATTATGGTTGGAAATTTATACGTATTCGGGTACAAGAGGCAAGAAAATTTTTCTTAAAATTAACAATTGCCTGCGGATAAGGAGCGTTTTATGAGTGTGTGTCCAAAAACTGGTGAGGAATTCAACGTGGCGAACCAATACAATCCCAAATGGAACCCCCATTACGATTTTAAAAATCCGGCAAATTTGGCCGAAATAGAAAAGATGGCAAAGTACGATGCCGCTTTCGCCGCCGTATACAAGGGTGCCAAGACAGACGACCTGGAAGGCGACAAAGTCTTTTTGCAGGAATGCGAAACGACGGCTCTCGGCGGTAAAAAAGGCTATGATGTCGGTGTAGAGGTTAATTCTGCCTGGGGCCGTAACAAAGTCATCGGGGTTGCCTCTGAAAACG
>CAYRDI010000004.1:55774-72101 GCA_964423095.1 uncultured Micavibrio sp. | reverse complement strand
AGTTCCATCCGATTGGGGACTGAACAAAGTTATTGGTGTTGTGTCCGAAAACGGCGAAGGCGTTGTCAAAAAAGAAATTACCGTCTTTGCCAACAATATGCTCTCGCTTCAATCCCACAACGGCCGCCGCGAGGAATGGGAAGTGCAGAACGGCACACTCTCCTTGATCATGGATGGCGATCTTTATGATGTGTCCGATGATGGCGTGTTCAAAGTCACGGGTGGTAAGAAAGAACAAATCACAGACCCCAATGTGGCGGTTAAGAACGGCAGCCACTGGACGATGATTCTCCAGCCCGGCTCTGCGCACTGCATGATCAACCGCAGCAACGATGATGTTACGGTTGTGGAAGTACAGCGCGGCATTTGCCGTGAAGCGGACAACAAACGGTTTGCGGATCAGTGCCGTGATAAATCGCCGCGCGCGATCCTGCCGTTGACCTCCGAAGTTCTCTTTAAATCGGCCAAGATTTATTGGGACGTGGAAACCGAAATCGCGAACAAGCCGGAATTAAAGGCCAAAGGCTGGAAAGCCAGCTTTACACCAAATTGCGCAGTCGCTTAAGTCCTTGAATTTTCGCCCCTGTTGAGACCCAACAGGGGCGTTTTTTATTTTGCGCATTGAAATTTCAAAAAACTCGTCTAAGACAGACGCATAAGAATAAAACCGGAGAAAGACATGACCCAGCCAGTTTACCGCATCGGCATTGATTTTGGCGGCACGAAAACCGAAATCATCGCGCTGGATGGCCGCAATGGCAAAGAGCTGTTCCGCAAAAGATTGCCGAGCGTCAAGGATTACCAAAAAACGCTGGAGCTGTTCACGGGATTGATTCACGAGGCGGAAGCCGCGATCGGCGGTGAAGCCACAATCGGCATGGGCATTCCGGGTTCCGTGTCCCGCGATAACGGTCTTGTGAAAAACTGCAACGCCATGTGGGTGAACGGCCAGCCGCTGAAAAAAGACATCGAAGCCAAGCTGGGCCGCACCGTGCGCATTCAAAACGATGCCAACTGCCTTGCGGTGTCCGAAGCGACCGATGGCGCGGGGGCGGGGGCGGGCGTCGTGTTCGCCATGATTATCGGCACGGGTTTTGGCGCGGGCATCGTGGTGGATGGAAAACCGCTGGATGGCATCAACGGCATCGCCGGCGAATGGGGGCACAATTCTTTGCCTTATCCGCGCCTTTATGTGCCCAAAACGCTGGATCACGGCTATCCCAAAGAATGCGAAAATCCGGCAAATGCGCCCGTCAACATCACCCATGATAAATCGTGGGGGGAATATCCGGGCCCGCTTTGTTACTGTGGTAAAACGGGGTGTCAGGAAATGTTTGTGTCCGGCACGGGGTTGAAAATGGATTACGCCCGCGTGACTGGGGAAGAAATGTCCACCCATGACATCATCGCCAATGCGCGGAAAAAAGAACCCAAAGCGTCTGCGGCACTGGAACGGTTTATGGATCGTCTGGCCCGTTCCATGTCGGCGGTGATGAATATCCTTGATCCCGATGTGATCGTTCTCGGCGGCGGGATGAGCAACGTCGACGAAATCTATACGCAAGTGCCGAAAATCTGGGGCCGGTACGTAAATTCGGATACCGTGCACACGCCTTTGAAACCGGCACGGCATGGTGATTCATCGGGCATCCGCGGGGCGGCGTGGCTCTGGCCCATGATCGGTGAAAGTGAATCCCTGAAAAAATCGGCTTAAACCGATATTTTTTTCACGCGGCCTTTTTGAAGCTGGAGCGCGATCTTTCCAGCTTTTAAATCCAGCGCATCGGCACCGAACACTTCCATCCGCCACCCATGCAGGGCGGGAATGTCCGGCCTGTCTTCGACCGCGAGCCTCTCCAGATCGTCTGAATCCGCCACCAGCTTCGCTGCCACATCCTCTTCGGCGCAATTGATGCGCAAAAGCATCTTGAGCATTTCCAACGTGCCTTGCGCGCTTTTGGGCAGAGGGTCTTTCCGGCGAATGCGCGGCCATGACTCTTTTGGTGTGTTCAGCGCGGCGTGAACCAGATCGAGAACCTTCGCACCGGTCTTTCCGCGCGCCAGATCGTTGGGAAGGGAGCGTATCTGCAACAACGCATCCATGTCCTTTGGTTTATACATGGCGATGTCGGCCAGTGTTTCGTCTTTTATAATGCGCGACCGTGGTACGTTTTTCTGTACGGCTTCTTCTTCGCGCCATGCGGCCAGCGTTTTTAAAATCATCATCACATCGGGTTTGTCCGATCTGATTTTGACACGCTTCCATGCCTCTTCGGGCGGGTTTGTATAGGTGTCGTGGGATGTTAAAATGCCCATCTCCTCGAACACCCAATGCTCGCGCCCCTTGGTCACAAGCCGCGTATGCAGTTTTTCATACACATCGCGCAGGTAAACCACATCGTCCAGCGCATAACGGATTTGTTTGGGTGACAACGGACGGCGCGACCAGTCTGTAAACTGCGCATTCTTTTCCAGCTCTTTACCCGTCAATTCCCGCACCAGCGCGCTATAGGCGACCTGATCGCCGAACCCGCACACCATGGCCGCGACTTGCGTATCGTAGATCGGGGTGGGCAATTCCCCGTAGAGCTGATAGAAAATTTCAAGGTCTTGCCGCGCGGCATGAAACACTTTTAAAACCTTTTCGTTCGCCATCAATTGGCGTACCGGTTCCCAGTCCAGCCCCTCCATCAACGGGTCGATCCCGGCGGCCTCCACGGCGGGGCCTGCCATCTGGAGCAAACAAAGACGCGAAAAATAGGTTTTATCCCGCAAAAACTCGGTATCGATGGTCAGGTACGGGCCTTTGGACAGGGCCTCGCACAGGGCGTTCAATTCATTCTGGTTGCGGATAATCATGGGTTGGTTGTAACGGAAGATCGGGCCTAGTTGAAGAGGGTGGGCAGGGGTTGTCCACCTTGTTGCTGTAATTGCTGGCGCATGTTGCAAATTTCCTTGTCGAGAATCTGTGTGAACATGTCGGTCTTGTCCGCACGGCTCAATGTTTCATATCGGGTCAAATCGATCATGCGCATGGTGCGGTAAAGCGCGCTGCCATCAATCCCCTTGGGATAACGGGCGATGTTGCAAACGGTATCCGTTCCGTTGCTGGCGAAATCATGCGTCCAACGGATAAACGCGCGCGCATTTCGAAAGGAAAGATCGATTTGGCTTGAATCAGCATCACCGGGGACAACGAAGGCTTGTTGCGCGGTGCCGTTATGATTGTAAAAACCGTTTTCCGTGCAATCCATCTTTTTAAAAATCGCGGGCAGAACATGGGTTGTCCATGTGTGGGCGGGTCTGAACTCAAGCATTTTTGTGCCGGGCTTCAGGACTTGGGCATGGTGACGCGCCATGACGTCTTCCAGAATATCGGGATCGAGACTATCCCTTAACGCATCGTCATAATGCGGGGATCCATCGGCCAGAAAGGCATAGGCCTCGGAAACGCCGTAAACCCCCATCTGCAACCAAAGCGCATGCTCAATAACTTCAAGCTGTTCCCGCAACTGTTCGGCGGCCGGGTCATGCGTTGCCGGAAACGCGTCTTTAAGGGGTTTTGAGGGATTTTGCGCCAAAAACCATACCTGTTGTACAAAGGTTACAGACCGTTATGGCATGGAACCCCTTGGCAATCCAAGGTTTTTTATGAGAAATCCCCGCAGGAACGATAATTCTAGACAAAAATATTAATATTATGTAAATATATGAAACGCAAAACAGGAGAACGGCATGAAAGTAAAGCAGGCAGGGATGATCTATACGGGTGTGGCAGGCATGTCTGCCCTGACCGGCGCGGCCTTGACCAGCTTCTGGACGTCCGTGACAAACCCTGATGATTTTGCGCCCTATGTTCCCAAGACGGAGGATTGTATTGCGGCGGCCATGGCGGAAACATTCAGCCTGTCGCCTGAAAAACAAATTACAAAAATGCCGGATGGTTCCGTTAAGGGTGAGTTTTCTTCGGATGCCTTTACGGCGAGAACTTTTGTTGCGCGAAAGGATTATGGTGCCGTTACGCTGGTATCTCTTGAGACCACTTTCAACAACACGCCGATCGGGCCGATGACCAGTGGCTATCAAATCGATTTTTCCAGCGGCCACGGATGGGTGGCGCATACGCAAAATGCCGATCCGGGGCGGGATGATTCCACGTTGAACCTGCTGCTTTTGATGAATGGTTCTTTAAAACGCTGTGCCTACGATATGAAATAAAAAATGCAAAAGGGTGTATGACATGAATGATACGATCAAAGCACTGACCATTCTTGTGGGAACGGCATTTGCCGCGAATGCACAGGAGCTAACACAAACCATTCCCGCGCCTGATCTCGGCGGTCCGTTCGATGCATCTGTTTCCTGCATCAAGACCGTGATCGGCGAAGCAACGCATGGCACTGATCTTGTTATATCCGAACCGCTGGATGGCGGTCAGGTGGATATCTATACCTCCGGTCAGGATGGCAGTGTTCAAAAGGGCATCGATGTTTATGGCACGTTGAACGATGCCGGCGATACGATGATGGTCGAAAGACTGGACGCCACGGTCACGGATTCTATTCCAACAGGTGAAGAAGAACCGGAGCAGGGATGGACCTCGACAGGTTCGGTCACCTATGCGGATGAAGCAGGAAAAAATCAGATTTCCGTTGAACATGACGGGGAAGATACGACCCGCGGGCCCGATCTTTTGAAAGACGTGGATGCCAAACTGCGCCAGTGCGGGGTAAAGGAAATCTCCGCCCTCTTGTCTTTTACGCCCCGGATGGGCTGAAAACCACGGATTTGAACCAAAAAACCGTTGTTCCGGTGTGGCCCGATGGTTTATAACGTCTTGTTTCAACAAGAGGTTATATCACAATGCACGCTTACCGTTCCCACACCTGTGGCGCCCTTCGCAAATCCGATGTCGGCCAGACCGTCAAACTTTCCGGCTGGGTTCACCGTAAACGCGATCACGGCGGTGTGCTGTTTATCGACCTGCGCGATACCTACGGCCTGACACAGGTGGTGGCACAGGGGAACGACACGTTGGAAAAAATCCGCCCTGAAAGCGTGATCACGATCGAAGGTGAAGTGGTCAACCGCGCCGAAGGCACCGTGAACCCGAAAATGGCAACGGGCGATATTGAGGTGGTGGTGAAATCCGTCGCCGTGCAATCAAACGCCGATGTCATTCCGTTTCAGGTGGCCGAAGAAGACGGCGCGGGCGAAGATGTCCGCCTGAAATACCGTTACCTCGACCTGCGCCGCGAAGGCATGCATTCCCGCGTGCGTCTGCGGAACAATGTCATCGCCGCCATGCGCCGCCGCATGTGGGCGGAGGGTTTTCAGGAATTCAACACGCCCATTCTGACGGCATCTTCGCCAGAAGGCGCGCGGGACTATCTGGTGCCATCGCGTCTGCACCCCGGAAAATTCTATGCGCTGCCACAGGCTCCGCAACAATTCAAACAGCTTTTGATGATGTCGGGGTTTGATCGGTACTTTCAAATCGCGCCGTGTTTCCGTGATGAAGACGGCCGTGCCGACCGTTTGGCCGAATTTTATCAGCTCGACATGGAAATGTCCTTTATCGAACAGCATGACGTGTTCAACGTGATGACGAACGTCATCGGCGGCATTTTTGAAGAATTCGCGGATTTTACGGGCGAAAAACGCCGCGTCGAATGGCTGCCGAACATGCCGTATAAGGAAGCGTTTGAAAAATACGGATCGGATAAACCCGACCTGCGCAACCCGCTGGTGCTGTGTGATGTCACGGACGTGTTCAAACGCGATGACGTGACGTTCAACGCGTTCAAGGGCGTGATTGCCAAGGGCGGGGTGGTGAAGGCCATCCGCGCGCCGAACGTGGCCGATAAACCGCGTTCCTTCTTTGACAAACTCAATGACTGGGCGCGTGGCGAAGGCGCGGTGGGGCTTGGCTATATCACGGTGAAGGATGGCGCGGGCGCGGGGCCGATTGCGAAATTCGTTCCTGAAGCGGCGCAGACCGCATTGAACAAGGCGGCGGGCCTGCAGGACGGCGATGCCATCTTCTTCGTCTGCGATGCACCGGAAAAGGCCGCGAAATTCGCGGGCCGCGCGCGGGATAAAATTTGCGATGACATGGGCATTCGTGAAACCGGCGTGTTCAAACTGTTCTGGATTGTCGATTTCCCGATGTATGAATTCGATGAAAAGGCACAAAAAATCGACTTCTCCCACAACCCGTTCTCCATGCCGCAGGGCGGGCTGGACGCACTCAACGGTTCTGATCCCCTCAAAATCATGGCCACGCAATATGACTGCGTGTGCACTGGTTTTGAACTTTGTTCGGGCGGTATCCGCAACCACCGTCCGGATATCATGGAACGTGCGTTCGCAATCGCCGGCTATTCCAAAGACGTGCTGGAAAAGAAATTCGGCGGGATGTTGAACGCATTCCGTTTCGGCGCGCCCCCGCACGGTGGCTGTGCGTTCGGTGTGGACCGCATCGTGATGCTGCTCGCGGATGAACCGAACCTGCGTGAAGTTTACGCCTTCGTCATGAACGGCCAATACGAAGACCCGATGATGAACGCACCGTCCGATATTACCGACGCGCAACTCAAAGACCTGCACCTCAAACTCAACCTGCCGAAGAAGGTGGAAGCGGCTTAGGTTTTTAGAAGGCGAATATGAATATAACTGAACGTAGAAAATATTTTTTTTGGGGGCGTAATATTTGGTCTCGTTTCTGGAATTAATGGTACTGCATCCAATCCTTGGAAAGGTGAATGGACTTTTGATAACTTTTTTAAGATCGTAGCAGCCATGATAGGTGGAGGTTTGTTAGGAGTATTTATTTTTTGGATTAAAAATAAATATGGTAAAAATTTATAAAATGGTTTGATGCTTTCAAGTTTATCCTCATTTCGTGATTGTTTCTAACCACTCCCCGTCATCCCGAGCGAAGCCGAGGGATCTGGCCTTTTAAAAAAATATTTGAGATCCCTCCGTTCCGCCTCGCTACAGTCGGGATGACAATTGGAAAGAAAAATAGTTGTGTCTGATTACTTCGTCTATTTTCTGACCAACAAAACCAACGATGTTTTGTATGTCGGGGGCACCAATAATCTGGAGCGTCGTTGTTTATACGAACATCGGGAAGGCATCGCGGATTCATTCTCCAAAAAATATCGCACTCACAAGTTGGTCTATTTTGAAATTTTTTCTGATCCGGAGAATGCGATTGCGCGGGAAAAGCAAATAAAGAACTGGCGAAGAGATAAAAAGGATTATCTCGTTCACCTCAAAAATCCTGATTGGTTCGATCTGGCCGAAGAATGGTATAGGCCGGATCCCCCGACTTTGCTCGGGATGACAAAGAAAGCGCGTCGTTGACATTTGGGGCGCAGTAAACTTCGCGTCTTCGTGTCTTCGCGCTTAAGAACAAAGACCTCCAACATCCCCGAATAAACATATTTATCCCTTGACAAATATGACTAAATTCCTATAATGGGGCCATGAAACTGTTACAGGCGTTCTGGCGCTATTGGAAATGGCTGTGCGTGGCGTTGGGGACGAGCTTCGTCCTCCTCTTCGTGCTGGCGGCCATTATCAACCATTTCAAATCCGTGCGGGTCAATGATGACCGGCCCGTAAAATGCCTCGATGCGGGCGGAACGTGGGATGCGGAAGAACAGCAATGCCATATGGCCTCCTGACAGGCGTAAAAATGTGGGGCAACTCAAGCAACATTAACGATTGCCTGCGTAACCTTTTGGCCCGCCCGTGCGTATTCCCGTTACATGTCCACCAACACGACCAACATGAAAGGTCCGCCATGCGCTTCATTTTTCCCGTTCTGGCTTTCGCTGCCGCAATGTTGACCATGTCAAGCAACACCCGCGCGGAAACGAAAACCGCGGTTTTCGCGGGCGGCTGCTTTTGGTGTATGGAAAGCGAATTTCAGGACAAGGCGGGCGTATCGGATGTCGTTTCCGGTTACGCGGGCGGGCCGGATACCAAAAATGCCGCCGCGCCGACCTATGAACAGGTATCCACCGGCGAAACCGGGTTTCATGAATCCGTGCGTGTGACCTATGATTCCACCATCGTGTCATATCAACAATTGCTCGATATTTTCTGGCGCAACATTGATCCCACCGATGCGCGGGGGCAGTTTTGCGATAAAGGCACGCAATATCTGGCCGCCATTTTTTACGGATCGGCGGATGAAGAAAAAATGGCGAAGGAGTCTCTGGCGAAGGTTCAACAAAAACTGAATGTGCCCATCGCCACGCAAATCATTCCATACACGAATTTCTTTGCCGCCGAAGAGTATCATCAGGATTTTTATAAAACCCATGCGGTGCATTACAAGTTGTACAGGAACGGTTGCGGCCGTGATGCGCGGCTCGAAGAACTGAACGGCAAGGAATGATCAGCGGAAGAGGACGAGCGATAGCGCGAGCGCGGCCATCCCGCCCACCATACCATAGACCGTTTCGTGGCCCTTGGCGTAGCGTTTGGCGGCGGGGAGTAGCTCATCAAGCGCGAGGAACACCATGATCCCCGCAATAACGCCGAACACCCAACCGTAAACCGATGTGGTCAGGAACGGCTTCAACGCGAAATATCCCATCGCCGCGCCCAGCGGTTCTGCGATGGCGGAAATCGTGCACGCAAAAACGGCTTTTGCCTTGCTGCCGGTTGCAAAATAAACGGGGATCGCAATGCTCACGCCTTCGGGGATGTTGTGGATGGCAATGGCGGCGGCCAGCGGCGCGCCGATACGCGGATCGTCCAGCGTGGCAAAAAACGTCGCCATCCCTTCGGGAAAATTATGTGCGGTGATGGCGAGCGCCGCCATCAATCCCACACGCGCAATGTGTTTGTGATCGTGATCTTCCGCATCGTGCGGGCTCAATCCTTCATGCGGGTTTGGGAGCAAGCGGTCAAGCGCCATCACCATCGCAATGCCGGAAAAGAACGCAAGCGTGGCAAGGGAATAGGCGGCCTTGTCCGGCATCATCGCGCCGAAAGCCTTTTGCGATTTCACAAAAATTTCGACCAGGCTGACATACACCATCGCACCGCCCGCGAACGCAAGCCCGAACGATAGAAGGCGCGGGTCCGGCTTTTTGATATTGAACAACACCGCACTGCCCAGAATGGTGGTAAGGGCGGCAAGGATACAGGCGGCAAAGGCGATAACGACGTTGTGATCCATTTAATTGTTCCACCAAATGTAAAAATTCAGATAGGTCGCAAACAGTGTCCAGAAAATATAAGGTATTAGTAGATAAGAATAGAAAACAGAAAGACGCCGCACGAAGAAGAACAAAATTATGGCGGTTATTACAACCATGGCTAAAACGCAAAGGCCTGCAAAAAGGTAATGCTGGATAAAAAATACAGGTGTCCAGATCCAGTTTAAAACCATGTGCAACGAGAAAATGGACAGGGTCTGCGTGCGTTCTTTTCTTGTCGGTTCCTGCCACACACGCCATGCGCATACGGCCATCATAAGATACAAGAGTGGCCACACAATTCCGAAAAGGAAGTCCGGCGGTGTCAGCGGTGGCTTGAAAAGAGCGTTGTACCAGACGGGGATTTGTTTCGCCGTCATCGTTCCCAATGCGGCACCAATCCCTTCAAAGGCAAGTATGATTACGGCTAAAGAAAGATATTTTTTCACAACAACAGAATATTGGAAAAACGATGCCATGGGAATATCCCAAAAAGGCGGCCCGGTGCTTGGGGAAACACCGGGCCTTTATCGCCTGCCTAGGTTTGGGGTTCACGGTAGGGAGGGGCGGCAGGCGGATAACTTTTAAATGCGTCTACAAACGGTCGGCACCGGTCAATCCGTACTCTCCTCTGTTCAGGCGTTTGTTCGCATAGAGCTTGTGGTCGGCGGCCCCGAAAATATCCTCAATCCGGTCGAGCGCCGTGTAATCCTTTAACCCCAGGCTCGCGCGGATGGGGATTTCCGCCCCGTACCAGACAAGCGAGAGGGAGTTTAACTGGCGGATCAGGTTTTGCGCCCGCACCAACGCGCGGTCACGTTCCGTATTGGCCAGCAAAAGGACGAATTCATCGCCGCCCAGACGGGCGCAGGAATCCATCGTCCGGCTGTTGTTTTGCAATGTTTTTGCCACCATACGCAGGGCTGCATCGCCTGCCTGATGGCCGTATGTGTCATTGATCATCTTAAAATTGTCCAGATCGATCATGATCAGCAATCCGCCGCCGGTATGACCGCGGCGTGCGCGGTCCATTTCCTTTTCAAAGGTTTCGAAAAACCCACGGCGGTTGAGAAGGCCCGTCAATTCGTCATGCGTTGCCTGTAATTCCAAAAGGCCGATGCGTTTATCCTGTTCGGCAATTTTTTCTTCGGCCTGTTCGATGCGCATGGCCGCCCATTTGATGAAGGCGAGCGAGGCGCTCATCGTCCGCCACCACCCGTCACGTTCAAAATCGCGGGAATCGTTTTCCGGTTTTTGCGAAAGACGGCTGCGCGTGGAAACACCCGCACCGTTCTGGCGCGTTAGCGGCGGTAACGTCGTGGTGTGCGTATAATCCTGCATGTTTTTCCAAACACCCTTACCAATCGCCCGGGAAACCGTTCACGCGGGCCTCATACCACCAACTATGCGAAGGGTGTGCCAGTTCCTGTGGAATAAAAAAATCTTTATGGATCAATCTGTTGATTGGGGTGGCGGGGGTGTCCTGCTTGGGCAGAATTTGCACCAGTAGAACCCGCGCATGGAAGGGGGCGGCAAGGTTTGCCCGCGTCTCAACCGCTTGTTAAGGTTTGTCTTTCATCCTGAAGATGTTTGCTTTACGATAAAGATATTCCAAGGGCCAACCCTTTTTTCCAGGATAGGGGCTTCATGTCATTGATGCGGACTTCTTCCATGCTGATGCTGGCAACGCTGCCTGCCCTGATGCCGTCCATGGCGCACGCAGCATCGCTTGACGCCATTGCCAAAGGGCTGGTGGCCCACCGCGCGCTCTATGACATACAGCTCAGCGCGACGCACTCCGGATCACAGGTGCAGAATATCAGCGGCCAAATGTCTTATGAATGGAAACCCGTTTGCGGGGCATCGGTCACGGACCATCATTTCAAACTCTCCTATGAATATGCGGATGCGCCGGCCATGCGGATCGCTTCGGATTTTTCGACCTATGAAACGGATGATGGCAATCATTTTTCCTTCACCTCCCGCCGCTCCCGCGATGGATCACTGTACCAGGAACTGCGCGGCCATGCGGAACTGGAGAAGAAGGGTGGAAAGGCCGTCTATACCATGCCGGAAAAACTATCCTATGATCTGGCCCCCGGTGCTTTTTTCCCGCAAGCGCACACCATGCAACTGATCGACCATGCGCTTTCGGGCGATCGTTTCTTCACGGCGCAGATTTTCGATGGCAGCGATGAAGACGGCCCCGTGCAGATCAACGCCTTCATCGGCAAAGCCGTCGATCCGCAAAAGAATGTCACCAAAAATGACAAGATCGATACGGATCTGTTGCGCGGCAAGGCGTGGTATGTGCGCATGGCGGTGTTTCCGGAAAAAGCGCAGGAGGAAGAATCGGATTACGAAATGACCATGGTTTTTTTGCAAAACGGCGTCATTTCGGACATGACCATTGATTATGACGAATTTTCGGTGCGCCAGCGATTGGTCGCCTTGGAAAAAATACCCGCGCAAAACTGCGAAAATTCGCCGGAAGTCCCTAAAAAACCATAGGAAAAGGTTTTTTTTAAGATTTTGGTAACCATTTCACTGGTAGCATTTGCTATTATTCGGACGGGTTCTCAATCCAGGGTTTAAGGGCATTAAAAACATGACAAAAACGGTTCTCATCGTCGAGGACAACGAACTGAACATGAAGCTCTTTCGTGATCTGCTCGAAGCGCATGGCATCGCCGCCATCGAAACGCGCAACGGCATGGACGTTCTGGACATCGCGCGTGAAAAAAAGCCCGACCTCATTTTAATGGACATTCAGCTTCCCGAAGTTTCCGGCCTCGATGTCACCAAATGGCTAAAGGGGGACGAAGCCCTGAAATCCATTCCTGTCATCGCCGTCACGGCGTTTGCCATGAAGGGCGATGAAGAAAAAATCCGTCAGGGAGGTTGCGAAGATTACATTTCCAAACCGATTTCGGTTTCCCGGTTTTTAGAGGTGATCCAGACCTATCTGGATAAAGCCGCAACGGCCGTTGAAGAACCGGCGGCAGAAGAAAACAAAACCCCTCCCGACTTCCAGATCCGCGATGCGGGCGGGGAAGACAACAACAACGATGATGCCATCGATCCGTTCTTTGATGAGGACGAGGACGATGTGCAGGATCTGGTAAAATAGAGGACACAAGAGGATATGTCAGCGCGCGTACTGGTCGTCGATGATATTTTGCCGAACGTCAAGTTGCTGGAAGCCAAGCTGGCCAGCGAATATTATGACGTTCTGACGGCAACCAACGGGCCGGATGCGTTGCAAAAGGTCAAGGAACAAAGCCCGGACATCGTTTTGCTCGATGTTATGATGCCCGGCATGGATGGGTTCGAGGTTTGCAAGCAGATCAAGGCCGATCCCGCGACCGCGCACATTCCGGTGGTGATGGTGACGGCGTTGACCGATTCCGCCGACCGGATCAAGGGGCTGGAAGCTGGCGCGGACGACTTTCTTTCCAAACCATTGAACGATACGGCATTGATGAGCCGCGTGCGCTCTCTCGTTCGGCTGAAAATGACGGTCGATGAATGGCGGGTGAGGGAAAATACGGCCACGCAGCTCGGCGTGATGGATCGCGCCGCGAATGCGATGAACGAACCCGTGGAAAACGCACGAATTCTCGTCGTGGAAGATCAGAGCTATGAAAGCAAGAAATTCTCCGAAACGCTGGCGGTGGACAAGGATATGATCGATGTCGTCGAAAGCGGAATGCAGGCGATGCCGAAAATAAACACCGGAGATTATGATCTGATCGCCATCAGTCTGAACCTGAAAAACGAAGATGGGCTTCGCCTGTGTTCGCACCTGCGGTCCAGTGAAAAAACGCGTTCCGTGCCCATTCTGATGATTGCGAACGAAGAAGATATGCCGCGCATTGCGCACGGTCTTGAAATCGGGGCGCATGATTATATTCTCCGCCCTGTGGACCGGAACGAACTGCTCGCGCGCGTACGCACGCAAATCCGCCGCAAAAGATTCCAGGAACGCTTGCGCTCGAACTTTGAACTCAGCCTTTCCATGGCACTGACTGATCCCCTGACCGGATTATACAACCGCCGTTATTTTGAAGTTCACTTGCAAAAACTTTTGCAAAAAAACAGCGTCAGCAAAAAATCCATGGGCGTTCTGATGCTCGATGTCGATCATTTCCGCACCTTCAACAATACCTATGGCCATGCGGTGGGCGATGCCGTTTTGAAAATATTTGCCAAACGCGTCCAGGATTCATTGCGGTCGTTCGACCTTGTGGCCCGTTTGGGTGGCGAAGAATTCGTGGTTATCCTGCCTGATGTTTCGCACGAAATGGCGTATTTCATCGGGGAACGTCTGCGCCGTTCCATTTCGGACGAAACCTTTCCGGCGGAGGTGGAGGGCGGTTCGGTTTCCGTGACTACCTCGATCGGCGGGGCGATTATCGAAGGCGGCAATGCCCGCATGGAAGATGTTTTGAAACGCGCGGACGATGCACTGTATCAGGCCAAGGAAGACGGGCGGAATTGCGTCGTCTTTGAAAACAAAGGGCGGCTGGACCCGTCCGCTTATACGCAGGAAGCGCGCGCCTTTATCGAATAGGTGAGGGGCGGCACACCTCCTGCACAGCCGCATAAAAAAAGGCACCATCACGGTGCCTTTGTTTTTGATCCCGTATCGGGGACTTAGTTTTTCTTGGCCGGCGGCATCTTCTTTTCTTCGAAGACGACATGCATGCCTTTTTTGCCCGTTTCGGGGTTTTCGGCCCAAGGGTCGTATTTCTTCATTTTCAGCTTTTCGGTCGCCTTCGCGCCCTTTTTCTTGTAGTACCGGAAACCGGTGCCAGCTGTTGATTCCATGCGGACTTTCGTTGCGCCGCCGCCTTTTTTAGCCATTTTTCTAGCCCTTTGCCTTGAAATTAGACCTGCAAAATACGGATTTTGGCACGGATGTCAAGGTATTCCTTAGGCCGGGCGTGCGACGGGTTTGGTGCCCCGCGCTTTGGAGAACGGGGTCACATTGGTATTTTCGGCAAAGAAGCCGGGATATTGGGATTTGAGCTGGAGATCGTAACGATTTAATGTCATTTCTGCTGCTTTTTCAAGAGCTTGCTGCGCATAGGCAACGGTTTTATCGATGATGGCGACCAAGGCCGGATTTCTTCCGTGGGCATCGAACGCTTCCAGCAAAGAGGCATATTCTTCTTCCGGATTGGTAAAAGCGCGGCTGACATGGGGGAGAATGGAGTTCCGTGCCGCAGAATCATCAGCCTGAAAGGCCACATAGGCCGTTCTTCCTCCCAGCACACGATTTTTCATAGCCGCCTTGCCCTGTGTGGCGATCAGGTGGGCGAGGCCCGGTATTTCGTTGGGCAGGTCGTTTTGCCGCCCGCCGAAATCCCCGACGAACACCATGATCGATCCTTCGCCAAGGCGTCCGGCCATCAGTTCGACCTGACGCCGGTTCAGGTTTTGCGCTTCATCGACCAAAACAAATGCATTTTTGTACGTCTCGCCGATTTCAAAAATTGGTGTCATGGCCCGCACGACCTTATGCTTGATCAACTCATCCATCGTGTGGTGGGTTAACGTGGAGATGTTGCTGGCGATGCCGCTGTTGGTATAGGGAGCATCCTTTTTACGGGCATCGCCGGGCATGGCACCGGGGTTATGTTTGCTGGCCGTGGTTGGCGGGCGGATCACGATAACTTCCCTGATTTCTCCGGTAGTATAAAGTTCAAGCCCGGCGGCGAGAGGTGAAATCGTTTTTCCGCCGCCGAACGGGCCGGAGGCAAAAACGTAATCATTGTTACGATCTTTGCAGGCGACATGCATCAATGCTTGTGATGCATTTCTGGGTGCAAACGCATCGCGAAAACGAATATCGAAACGCGGTTTGGTTGGTGCTGTGGGTTTTGGCGGTTCAGCCATCCTTTTCTCTTGCGCCGCGGCAGCATCAAATGCCGGGCCGGCCTTTTGGGGCTTTTTTAAAGCCGGCAATCCCAATTCTTTAATGGCAGGTTTCAGAAGATTGTTGCGATCGACTTGTAAATGCGCAGAATGTTCCGGTCTTACATCTCCGGTTCTGGACAGTCCTTCTCTATCGGCTATGATCTTGGCCTTCTGGTCGAGCTGGCGGATAACCTCGCAAGCGGCGCGGACATTTTTCTGCGGGCCGACAATCTTGATCAACGGCGATTGCGTTTCATTGAGCGTTTCATTGGGTGCCGATATTTTTACACCCAAGGCCGATTCAATGGCCTGTGCGTTATGGTGTTTTTTTCCAATGATCAGTCTGCGGGTAACATAAGAAATAAGGGGCACATTTTCGGTGTGCTTGGGGCTGGAATCGGTCACGCGGTATCTCCCTGTTAGATTACACAGTAAAAACACACGCCTGTTTATCGCCGTTTTTTGCCGCCCTTTTTGTTTTTAAAACTTTTACCCGGGCGGTCATTTTTCTTTTTATAGGATCTATCTTTATCCCGTGTTCTGGAATTTCGCAATGCATTATTAGGGGTTTTGAATTTTACCCCCATTAAATCCGCTCCGTCCTTGCCCACGACCTCGAACACCGAGCTGCCCGTAAGACCATCTGCCTCCACGATCCGGATGGTTAATTTCCCGCCGAGGCGATAGGTAATGCCGCCTTTCCGGCCGATCAGCGCGTGCTGTTTTTCATCATGGATATAATAATCCTGGGGCAGGGTCCGGATGGGGACCAGCCCGTCCGCGCCGTTTTCATCGAGCGTGACAAACAGGCCAAAGCGCGTCACGCCGTTAATCCGGCCCGTAAATTCATCGCCGATCCGCTGGCTCATCCATTTGGCGGTGAAACGGTCAACGGAGTTGCGTTCGGCTTCGGCCGATGTGCGTTCGGTTTGGGAGATATGTTCGGCGCGCTCTTCCATCGTCACGGCCTCTTCATCGGTCAACCCGCCGGGACCAAGGTCGTAGGCGCGGATGAGCGAACGGTGGACGAGCAAGTCCGCATAGCGGCGGATGGGGGAGGTGAAGTGCGCGTAGCGTTGGAGAGCCAGCCCGTAATGGCCGATATTTTCGGGGTCATAGACGGCCTGTGCCTGCGATCTTAAAATCACTTCGCTGACCAGATGGGAATAGGGGGATGATTTTGC
>CAYRDI010000004.1:1685-55674 GCA_964423095.1 uncultured Micavibrio sp. | reverse complement strand
CCTGCGATCTTAAAATCACTTCGCTGACCAGATGGGAATAGGGGGATGATTTTGCCTTGTGCAAAATGGCATTGAGCTGTGCCGGTTTAACGTTCTGGCCCTTGGGGATGGAAAGATCGAACGATTCCAAAAATTCCGCCGCGCTGTCCAGCTTTTCTTTGGATGGCCGGTCATGCACGCGGTACACACAGGGTGCATTTTTTTGTTCCAGCGCCTTTGCCGCCGCAACGTTGGCAAGGATCATGAATTCTTCGATCAGCTTGTGGGAATCGTACCGTTCACGGTTTCGCACGCCGGTCATGTTGCCGTTTTTATCGACGATGATTTTGCGTTCGGGAAGGTCAAGGTCCAGCGCGCCGCGTTGAATGCGTGCTTTGTCCAGAATGTCATAGGCTTCATAGAGCGGATTAATCACGCGTTCCATGAGCGGATCGGTCAGATCGGATGGCTCACCGTCCTTCGCCGCCTGCACTTGATCGTACGTCAGACGCGCTTCGGAGCGCATGATGCCGCGCACGATCTTAAAGCTCCTCAATCCGCCCGATGTGTCGATACGCATGTGAAAGGCCATACAGGCACGGTTTTCTTTTGGGCGTAACGAACAAAGATCGTTGGACAAGGCTTCGGGCAACATCGGCACAACGCGGTCGGGAAAGTATGTGGAATTGCCGCGGCGATAGGCTTCTTTGTCCAGCGCGGAATTGGGGCGGACGTAATAGGCAACATCGGCAATGGCGACGATCAGGTGGTATCCGCCATCCTCTTCTTTTTGTGCGAACACGGCATCGTCGAAATCGCGCGCATCTTCGCCATCGATGGTCACAAGCGGATAATCCCGCAAATCCTCGCGTCCCTTCAAATCCGGTACGCTCATCCCATCGGTTTCGGCAATCACATCGGCGGGGAAGGTTTCATGCAGGCCTGCCTCGTAAAGCGCGATCAACGAAATGGCCTTCGCATCATCCTGACGTCCGATAATGCGCGTGATGCGGACTTTTTTGCGGGTCAGACCGCGCGATGGCTGGATTTCCCCCACCACAAGGTCGCCGTCTTTTGCATCGTTCAAATCTTCCTGCGCAACATCGAAATCATGTTTGGCGCGTTTGTTGGCAGGTTGCAGGACATACCCCTTTTTCTGCCGTACCAGCAAACCCATGACCAGCCCGCGCGGATCATCGAGCTTCCGGATCACCTTTCCTTCATAGAGCGCATCGGAATAGCGTTTGAGCGCAACAAGGGCGCGGTCACGCTCTTTTAATGTTGTGTGGCCTTTTTTCGCATCGGGAATGATTTCGATTTTCGGTTTCGGCCCCTGAACGGTTTCGTTCCATTCGGTCGGGTGGGCGAACACATCGCCATCGATGTCGATTTCGTACACCTCGACAACCGCAACGGACGGCAATCCTTTGGGCACCGTATATTCCTGTCCGCGGGTTTTGACGATGGAGCCTTCGGCCTCCAGTTCACGCAAAATATCCTTGATGTCGCGGCGGTCATCACCCTTGATCCCGAATGCCTGTACCACATCACGTTTGGACAATGGCGCCGTTGCCTCCGCGATCAATTTTAAAATGGTGTCTTTGTCGGGTGTTTTACTCATAATAGAAAGCATAAGCCATTTGGACGTTCTGCCAATGACTTCCAGATGTAAAAGGGATTTTGTTCATTATTTTTCGCTGTTTTTCTTCGCAGCCGGTTTCTTTTTGGCGGCGGTTTTTTTCTTGGCGGGTGCCTTTTTCGCCGGTTTCTTTTTGGCGGCCTTGGCGGCGGCTTTTTCCGCTTTTTCCGCTTCTTTCTTTGCCTGCATTTCGGCTTTCTTCTTTGTCCGCCAAGTTTCCTTGACGGGTTCGGCCAGAAGCTCCACGGCGCGGTTCATGCCGATAACCATCACATCGTCATCCTTTTTAAGGGATTTAAATCGGCCGTTGTGTTTCAAATAGGGGCCGAACCGGCCAATTCCCGCTTCAATCGTTTTCCCGTCGTCCGGATGTGTGCCGACGATGCGGGGCAGTGCAAGCAGTTTGAGCGCGGCGGCGAGATCAAGCGTGGCAAGTTCCACACCCTTGGGAACGCCCTGACGTTTGGGTTTGTCCTTGGATTCTTCGGGCGGGTCGATCTGCACATAGGGGCCGTAAGGGCCGCGGCGAAGCGAAACAGACCGCCCGCTTTCTGGATCGGTGCCGAGGATTTTGGGTTCGTTGGCGAGCGCGGCGGCGGCATCTTTTTCCTCGCCATCTTCACCGCCCGCGATTTCCAGCGGTTTGGTAAAGCGGCATTCCGGATAGTTGGTGCAACCGATAAACGCGCCGAATTTGCCGAATTTCAAGGACAGGCGGCCCGCGTTACAGGCGGGGCATTTCCGGTCCGCATCTCCGTTGGGGAAGAAGTGGGGGCCGAGTTCTTCATCCAGGTGGTCGATAACCTCGGAAATTTTCAACCCCTTGGTTTCTTCGATGATCCGGTTGAAATCGATCCAGAACTGGCGCAACGCCTCTTTCCATTCCACCTGACCCGAGGCAATGACATCAAGCTCTTCTTCAAGGTTTGCGGTAAAATCATAATCCACATAGCGCGTGAAGAATCGTTGCAGGAAGGTGGTGACCAAACGGCCGCGGTCTTCAGGGATGAATCGTTTCTTGTCCATCACCACATATTTGCGGTCCCGCAAGACCTGCAGGATAGAGGCGTAGGTGGACGGGCGGCCGATGCCAAGCTCTTCGAGCTTTTTCACCAAAGAGGCTTCGGTATAGCGGGGCGGGGGCTGCGTAAAATGCTGGTTGGTGCGGATGTCTTGCAACTTCGTCCCATCCCCTTCGTTCAAAGGCGGTAAGCGGCGGTTTTCTTCGTCTTCCGCATCATCGTCCTTGCTGTCCGTATAAAGGGTCAGGAAACCATCGAACGTGACGGTGGAACCTGTCGCACGCAAAATCACATCATCCGTGCCGTCCGAAATGTCGGCGGCCACCTGATCCAGCACCGCGTTTTCCATTTGCGATGCCATCGTGCGTTTCCAGATCAAATCATACACTTTGCGTTGCAGATCATCACGCGGGGCGTTATGGCTGCTTGGCGATACCGAAAGATCGGTGGGGCGAATGGCTTCGTGGGCTTCCTGCGCGTTTTTGGCCTTTGATTTGTAAAGACGCGGCGCATCGGGCAGGTACCGGTCGCCATAGTTTTTGGCGATCAATCCGCGCGCCTGTTTCACCGCATCTTCGGACAGCGTCGTTCCATCGGTACGCATATAGGTGATGAAACCGTCTTCATAAAGGTTTTGCGCGACCCGCATGGTTTGCGAGGCGGAAAGCCCAAGCTGGCGCGAGGCTTCGATCTGCAAGGACGATGTGATAAAGGGCGGGGACGGGTTACGCCGTACCTGCTTTTTTTCAATCTTTTGAATGACAAGGTTTTTGGCACGGATGCGCGCCGCCGCTTTTTGCGCGGCATCACCGGACGTAATATCGAGCTTGTCGAGTTTGTTCCCGGCAAGGTGGGTGAGGCGGGCGGTAAAGGGCGCACCATCCTTGGAATGCAGCAGGGCTTCGATGCTCCAGTATTCCTGCGATCGGAATTTTTCGATTTCCGCTTCACGTTCGCAGATGAGTTTTAGCGCGACAGACTGCACGCGGCCTGCGGATTTTGATCCCGGCAATTTGCGCCACAGGATCGGCGAAAGGTTGAACCCCACCAGATAATCGAGCGCGCGGCGGGCGAGATACGCATCGATCAAATCCTGATCCAGACCGCGGGCGTGGGAAAACGCATCCTGCACGGCCTTCTTCGTGATCTCGTTGAATGTGACACGTTGCAGGTTTTTGCCTTTCAACAAATCGCCGTCATTTAAAATTTCCTTGATGTGCCACGAAATGGCTTCCCCTTCGCGATCAGGGTCGGTGGCGAGGTAAACGGACTTTGCCGCCTTCACGGCCTTTTTGATGTCACGGACGTTTTTATCGGCGCGTTCGGACAATTCCCACTTCATCGCGAAATCATCGTCGGGGAGGACGGAGCCGTCCTTGCTCACGAGGTCGCGGACATGGCCATAAGAGGCCAGCACGTAAAAATCCCCGCCAAGATACTTATTAATGGTCTTGGCCTTTGCGGGCGATTCAACGATGACGAGGTTGTCGGCGCTCAAATGTATTAAGTCCTTAATTTATCAGAACAATCCGGCTTCCGGGTAGTCGCTGGATACGTCCGGCAAGTTCCAGTTCCAGCAAAATCGTCTGCACGGCCGGGATTGTCAAATGACAGTTTCTGACCAGTTCGTCAACTGTCACGGGCATGGAGGATATGTTCTGTAAAATGATTGTGCGTACGGTTTCGGCATCGTTTTCGGACAAATCGGCGGGTGCCCATACGGATTGGGCGGCCTCGCGGAGCCCGGGGCGGGTGCCCGAAAATTGCGCGATGTTGGACAGGATGTCGGCGGCGGAGAGGACGAGCGTCGCGCCGTCCTGTAACAATTTGTTTGGGCCGGCCGCGCGCGGATCGAACGGGTGGCCGGGCACGGCATACACATCGCGCCCCTGTTCTGCGGCCATGCGCGCGGTGATGAGGGAACCCGATTTCAATGTCGCCTCCACAACGATCACGCCCGAAGACAGGCCGGAAATGATCCGGTTGCGTTTGGGGAAATGCCGCGCGAGCGGCTCCATGGACAGCGGGCTTTCGGCGACGATGCATCCTTCATCCGCCATTCTTTCATACAAGGATTTGTTTTCCGGCGGGTAGATCACATCGATTCCGCCGGCCACGGCGGCAATGGTACCGGTTTCCAGCGCGCCTTTGTGCGCGGCGGTATCAATCCCGCGGGCAAGACCGGAGACAACCATCTGTCCGCCCGCGCCAAGATCGCGCGCGATTTTTTCGGCAAATTTGCACCCGTTCAACGAAGCATTGCGCGCCCCCACCATGCCGATGGCGGGAAGGTTCAATAGTTTTGGATTGCCAAGGATGCTCAAAACCGGCGGTGCATCGTCAATCGCGGCAAGTGCAAGCGGGTATAGAGCATCGGCGGCGAACAGCATTTTTCCGCCGCGTTTTTGTAAGGATTCCATTTCGGAAATGGCCGCGCCCGTATCGAACACTTTCAAATCTTTTAACCGCCCGCCTTTACGGGACAGGGTGGGGAGGGCCTCGATCGCCTTGCTTGCAGACCCGAAACTATCGATCAGATTGTAAAAGGTGATGGGGCCGACATTTTCGGTGCGGATCAGACGCAGCCACGCAATTTTTTCGTTATCGGAGAGCGGCGCGGCGGTGCGGTCTTGCGCAAACATCATGACTTCTTTTGCCCGATCTTTGGCTCTTCACCCTTCACCAAACGCTGGATATTCGCACGGTGTTTAAAGAAAACCAGTGTGGCGATCACACCGCAAAGGCCGGTGAGATTGGTATTGTGGTACAGGGATTGGGCGATGAAAGGCGTCGCGGCAATCGCCACCAGCGCGGAAAGGGACGAATAGCGTGTGATGACGGCGGTCAAAAGCCATATTCCACAGGCAGCGATCCCGATGATGGGTTTGAGCGCAAGTAAGGTGCCGAGCGTTGTGGCAACACCTTTACCACCCTTGAATTTCAACCAGACGGGAAACAGATGGCCGAGCAGGGCGAAGAAGCCCGCGAACATTGCCGCATTGAAATCATAGAAATGCCAGGCCAGATAAACCGCGATTCCGCCCTTGAAAGAATCGAGGACAAGCGTGGCGAGCGCGAGTGCTTTGTTGCCCGTGCGTAAGACATTCGTCGCGCCGATATTGCCAGATCCGATGGTGCGAATATCGCCATACCCGAACGCGCGGGTCAAAACCAATCCGAACGGGATTGCCCCCAACAAATACCCGCCAATCGCCGCGATGAAATATTCCATCCGCTATTTCAATCTTTCTTTCAGCAACAAATCCATCACCGCCATGCGGGCGGGGACGCCGTTTTTGACCTGTTTGAGGATGAGCGAAACTTTTTCATCATCCGCCACATCGCCATCGATTTCGACACCGCGGTTCATGGGCCCGGGGTGCATGACAACCGCATGGGGTTTGGCGTAGGCCAGCTTGTCGTATGTTAAGCCGTAATCGCGGAAGAACGCATCCTCAGATTCAATCAATCCCGCCTTCATCCGTTCCTTTTGATTGCGCAGCATCATGACGACATCGCAATCCTTCAATCCGTCCTTCATATTATCGAACGCCTTGATGCCATGAACCGGGAATTTTTCGGGTTTTAGCGCGGGCGGGGCCACGACATGAACCTCCGCGCCCATTTTGGTCAGAAGGATCATATCTGAGTTCGCCACGCGGGAATGCGCGATATCGCCGCAGATGGCAACACGAAGCCCTTCGATCTTTCCAAAATGGCGGCGGATGGTCAGCGCATCGAGAATGGCTTGTGTCGGATGTTCGCGCCAGCTATCGCCCGCATTGATCACGGGGCAATCGACGAGGTTCGCAATAAAACGCGGCGCGTTGTATTCGGAATGGCGGACGACGATGGCATCGGGGTCAACGCCCGCGACCAAAGTTTTGATTGTATCGGTCAGCGTTTCGCCCTTGTTCATGCTGGATGTACGGATGTCCATGTTCACGACATCGGCACCGAGCCGTTTGGCCGCCATTTCAAAGGACACGCGCGTGCGCGTGGAATCTTCGAAGAAGAGGGTGAGGACGATGGCGTTGTTCAGAATGCCGGGCTTGAAGGTGCGGTCCCCCAGCCTGTCTGCGTAATAATCGGCCAGATCGAGGGCAATCCCGATCTCTTCATTGTTCAGGTCTTCGATACCGATCAGGTCATTGTGACGAAAGGCCGAACGGTCGACCTTTTCGAATTCTTTTTGGGGGGCGGAGTCTGTGTTCATCAAAACCGCATGATTACAGCCGGATGCGGGGCGTGTCCAGCCCGTTATATGATGTTGGAGGCCTTTAGACGTCCTAATTCTTCCGCCGAAAGCCCCAGAACGGTGGATAAAACCTCCTCCGTGTGCTGGCCCATCACGGGCGGGGGCAGGCGGTAGGACACGGGCGTATCCGATAAATGGAACGGACTGCCGACCAGATGGATGGGCGCAGGGCTCAACGGGTGCGGCATTTCGATTTCCATCCCGCGGGCCTGAACCTGATCCAGCGCGAAGACATCTTTGACATTGTTGACGGCGGCGGCGGGAATATTGATGTCGCGGAACATCGCCACCCAGTCCTCCACATTTTTGGTGGCCAGAACATCCGCGATCATAGGCACCAGCACGTCGCGGTTTTTCACGCGGGCATTGTTGTGGGAAAACCGCGCATCGTCGGCCCATGCTGATTGTCCGAGGGCCGTTACAAAAACGCGGAACTGGTGGTCGTTGCCGACGGCAACCACCATATGGCCGTCTTTGGCCTCGAACGCCTGATAGGGGACGATGGACGCATGGGCATTCCCCTGCCTTTTGGGGACCTGTCCGGAGGTTAGATAATATTGCGCTAGGTTGGTCATGGACGAAAGGCAGACATCCAGCAGAGCGACATCCACCAACTGACCTTTGCCCGTTTTTTCCCTTGCGTGCAGGGCGGCGAGCGTGCCGATTGCCGCATGAAGACCGGTCATGACGTCCACCAGTGCAACACCGGCCTTGGTCGGTTCGCCGTCCGGCGCGCCGGTATGCGCCATCATCCCGCCCATTGCCTGTGCCATCAGATCATAGCCGGGTTCGCTTGCCAGCGGCCCGTTCTGTCCGAAACCCGAAATCGCCGTGTATATAAGGTGCGGATGTTTTTCATGCATGTCCGCGAATCCCAGGCCGTATTTGTCCAGCCCGCCGACCTTGAAATTGTGGATCAGAACATCCGATTTCGCGGCCAGCGCGTGGATAATCGCCTGTCCTTCAGGCTTCGAGATGTCCACCGTCACCGATTTTTTGTTGCGGTTGGCGGACAGGTAATAGGCGCTTTCGTTCGTATCGTTATCGTCCTTGTCTTTTAAATAGGGTGGGCCCCAGTTGCGCGTGTCATCACCTTCGCCGGGTCTTTCGATCTTGATGATGTCCGCACCGAGATCGCCCAGCATCTGTGTGCAGACGGGGCCGGCAAGAACGCGGGAAAGATCAAGAATCCGAAGGCCTTCAAGTGAAGAGATCATGCATCACATCCAGTGCATATTGGTGAAAAAGGATAAAGCCCGCGGCCACAATTCCCACGGCAAAACCGGGGCCAGCAGGAATGGACAACCCGGAAAGGTTCGGTTTTGTTTTGGTTTTGATGGCAAGGTAGGCGGCATAGGCCAGCCCGTGCAGCATGCCGGCAAAGGCGCCGATGGTGATGGCCTGAAGCGTTCCGTCAAGGCCGAGCCATAACCCCGCGGCCCCCAACAATTTTACATCGCCAAGCCCCAGCGTATCGCGGCCGTAATACCGGTTGGCGACAAAACGTATGGCATACAAAAGTCCCGCGCCCGCCGCCGCACCCATCAGGATTTGTTCAATCCCGAAAAAACGGTATGTCGCAAAAAAATGAAACAGAATCCCCGTAATGCCGAGAGCCAGATTCAATTCATCGGGAAGAATCCAGTGTTTTAAATCGATGACGGACAGCGCGATCAGCAAAAGCACCGCAATCGCAAGGCAGGCAAGGGCAAGAACATCGAACATGGGTGTATGAAACCGGAAATTGGAAAACGATCGTTGCACCCATCATAATCCTTTCCGTGGAAAGGCCGCAAGGAAGGATTGATTATTCAAAATCCTTCCTCTACGGTTTGTGGAAGTGATTCACGATAGCCCTGCCGAAAAGGTTCCGTCCGGAGCGATGTCTGACCAAAAAAATATTATTCTTGTCGTTGAAGACAATGATTTCGTGCGGATGCAGATTGTGCGGTATCTGGCCGAAACCGGTGCCGAAATTATCGAAGCATCCCAGGGGGATCACGCCCTTGATTTCATCAAAAAACAGCATTTGAAGCATGAGCCGGTTTCGCTCGCGATTGTCGATGTGCGGATGGAACCTGTGGATGGATTTGAATTTATCAGGAGTATCCGTGGTATGGATATGGATACACCCGTTATTCTTGTGACCGGGGACAGCAATCCCGACTTGCTCGAAAAAGCAGGAACGTGGGGTGTTGGTGCCGTTATGATTAAGCCGGTGCAAAAAGAACGGCTCGTCAAAACGGTAACTCGTACGATCGAGGCCGCAAGGAGAAAAGGCTGAAAAACCGGTGATGAAACGCGCAGGATATTTCGGATGGACGTTGAATGCTGTTGCTGTTGCGGCGATGGTCTTCACATCGGGTTGCGCCATGGTCGGCGTTCCGGATGCGCGCAATGTGAATATTCCCGCCCCGACATTGGCCGATTCGCGCAAGCAGGCCATCAATGAACGCCCCGACAGCGTCATGTATCTGCCACTGGGCGAAGATGTGCTGGTGCCCGAAGTGGCCGCCGATGATGATTTTCCGCATGAAATGGTCGGCCCCTTCGAACTGCGCGGGGAAACGCTGGCCGGTGCGTTGCAATTGATTTTGGCGGACTATGACATTTCCTTGGCGTTCCAGACGCAAGAAGGGTTGACCCGCCGGATCACGGTGGCCAACCTGCGCGGCGATCTGGGCAAGGTGGTGCATGAGGTCTGCTCGCTCGCCAACCTGTATTGCTCCTATGAAGACGGCACGGTTGTGGTGAAAGATACCCAGACCTTCACCGTGACTCTCCCGCCGATCGGTGCCAAGGACGACAAAACCTATATGGACGATGTGGCCGCCGGCCTTGCCGCCATTCTGGACGGGGACAAATCATCGAGCGGCAGTGCGGCGACCACGACGACATCGGAACCGATTGTCGATCCCACCACGCGCACAATCGTTTACAGTGCCACGCAGCGTACGGCGGATGTTGCATCCCGTTATTTCCAGCGTCTTCGCGCGAACACGGCAATGATCGTGTTTGAAACCTATATCTGGGAAGTCTCCTTGAACTCCGGCAATTCCACCGGGATTGACTGGACGCAACTTGCGACATTCGGAAAATACAATACGGGCGTCAGTGTGACGGGCGGCGTTGGCGCGGACTTCCTGAAACCGGTCAGCATTGGTCTTCCCACCGTTTCGGGGCAGTTCGACGGCACGTCGGGGGATCTGATCAAATTCCTTTCGCAATTCGGGGCGGTGAAGACGATTTCGCAACCGCAGATTACGGTTCTATCAGGCGCGGAAGCGGAATTGCGCGTCGCCGATACGCAAAACTATGTCTCGCAAATCGCCACCACGCTGGATCAGGGGCAATCAACAACATCGGTCAGCACGGATTCGGTGGACACGGGCTTTACACTGACCATCAACAGCACGTGGGATAAATCCACGGTCTATGCAAATGTCGATATTGAACTGACGGATGTCAAACAGATCGATGATTTTGCCTTTACCGATACGGGCGATACGGGCGGCAGCACGACCATCCAGTTGCCGCAAACGTCAGAGCGCCAGCTTTCCACGCAGATTCGCGTCCGTCCGGGTGACTCCGTCCTGATCGCCGGTCTGAAACGCGAAAACGACAATTTCGATTCCCGCGGTTTGGGCGCAATGAAACCGATTATTCCGGATTCCCGCACGGCGCAGACGCAAAATCTGGAACTGGTGGTGCTGCTCCGTCCGCGTGTCGTGGTTTACACATCCCCGCATGATCCGCGTTATCTTGATTATGCCATGACGAAGCATATCGATGCGGAAAAGGTGAATGCGCAGATTTCCAAAGAAGACGTGCCGGAGGCCCCCGCGCCAAAGAATATTTACCCGGCCGAAAAGGCGGTGGCACCTGTAACGCCCGTTGCGCCCGCGCCGCCTGTGACATTGGCACCGGAGCCAGCAGCGGCTCCTGCGGTCACACCATCGTGGGAAAGTGCTGCTCCCGTCGCGGCTACGCCTGCGCCTGTGGCTATCGCCCCTGAACCGGTGACACCTGCGCCGCTCCCGCTGCTTGATACGACGGCGTCTGCGCCGGCACCAACCCCGTCCGTGGATGTTTCGCGATTCCGCCGCGCCGGTGGCTTTGTGTCCCGTGACACATCGATGGAACCTTCGGTCGCACCTGCACCCGTTTATGGTGGTCAGGCGTCGGATTCTCTGTCATCGTCCACGGTTCCCGCCACAACGCCTCCCGCGACCCCCGGTGCATCGCCTTATGAAACCTATGATTACTATATGCCCCGTTAGGAAAAGCGGGCGTGTATAAATCTGTGAATAACGTAAGTTATTGTATCCCCCCTTCATTTTCATGTTAGACTCTTAAAAATTCTCTGATTCATGAGAGACGTTCCTGTGTCTCGTGGAATTACGGATCCAAAATTTAAGAACGATATGTCCAGAATTGTCCGCATCATCATCGTCGCTTCTTTCCTGATTTCCGCTTTGGTTGCCGGTGCGTCTTCGGGGTATGCCCAATCGGCGTTCGATGATCCGGGATCACGCGTGCAAAACGGTAAGGCCGGTGATTTAAAGCCTGTGAACGACAAGGTTGACGCCGGCGATGTCGCGCTGGGATCGTCGGCGCAGGTGGTGGTTCTGTTCAAAAACGAAGACAGCAAACCCATTACCACAGGCGTCATCAATCTTTACCCGTCTTCGAACATTTCCGCCTCAATCGGCGAAAACCAGTGCGCATCGGCGGCGATTTCGCCGGGGGAAATCTGCGCCATTTCGGTTCAGGTCAAAGGCCTGCAAAAAGGGAACTACCGCATTGAAATGTTGATGCGCCACGATGGCCGCGCGAAATTGCTGACCACCACCATCAAGGGGAATGTGGTCAGTTCGGGCGACAATGCTACGGATTTGAGCGGCGACATCGAAGCCATTCCGGCCAGTGTCGAATTTGGATCTTTGTCCGAAAGCCGGTCGCAGATGAAAGCTGTGATTTTGCGCAACAAGACGCCAAAGCCGATTTCGATCAATTCGATCGATCTGGAATCCGGCAACCAGTCCGGCTTTAAAATCGATTCAAACTGCAAGGAATTGAACACGGGTGAGGCATGCGTTGCCTCGGTCACATGGACGCCGCAACAGCGCGGGCCTTCGACCGGGACGTTGATCGTTCACCACACGGGGGCAACGGCGATTGCGACGATCGATCTGTCTGGCACATACACACCTGAAAACGCGCAAACGGCGCAGGTCTTCCCCGAAGCCATTCCGGGCAAGGGCTTGCTGGTGTCTTCGATGGACAAGGTGGATTTCGGCTCCGGCGTCTCGCAAAGTGCGTCGATCACGCTCTCCTTGGTCAATACCGGCGATGTGCCGTTGACGCTGACCGATATTCGTATGGCGAACTCAGACAACGGCATCCGCACGGAACGGGATGGCTGCGCCTCCGGCACGCGCCTGACGCCGCTGGAGGCCTGCCCGTTGACACTGACCTGGGATCCCGTGCGTGAAGGCAACGTGGTGGACGATTTGCAGATCTCACACACAGGCGCACGCGGCATTCTGGTGATTCCGTTGCGCGGCAGCGCAGCCCGTGCGGTGAATAAGGATAAAAAAGCGATTCTTTTGACACCTGTTGCGGGGCCGGAGGCGATCTTGAAAAACATTCGCCCCCTGACGCTGGATGACATCGAAGATGACGGTGAAGAGGTGATCGAATCTGGTTCTGCCGCCACCGTGAAAAAGGAAACATCCGATAAAAAGACGGGTTCAAAAAAATCGTCTTCTTCAAAAACGAAAGAAACACCAAAGGCCGCCAGCGATGAAACGGTATCCGTGGCCGGCACATTCCCGCAACAGGTGGACGTGCGCGGCATTCTGGATGGTTACGTCATCACATCCTATTCCCCCAAACGCGCGATCGTTTCGGGGCCGGGTGGCAGCCGCGTGGTCTTCGATGGAGAGCAGACGGTGATCGGTGGGGTGTTATGGGAAATATCAATGCGTCCAAGCGCGGTGGAATTCCGCAGCGGTGACCAAAAAGTTCTCCTGCTATTCGATAAATCTTTATCTTCTGTTAATGTTCTTAACGCAGAATCAGGCAGTGGAAGTTCGACATCTGGCACCTCCACGACGAGTAGCTCTTCAACACAATAACGACTGCTGGTTCGGATGAGCGAAAACGACTCCACCATACCGGGAACACCGGACGCAACGATTCCCGACACCGATGTGACGGACCGTCGTGGTGGTGACCGCCGCAGACAGGATGCGCCGCCGCCGGGCGGGATTGACCGCCGTTATTCCGATCGCCGTAAACAACGCGCCAGCGAAGGGCGTGAGCGTTATCTGGACATGGTCCAGCGCGAACGCGCGATGTTTTTTGATCAGGGGGTTTCACGCTCCACCGAACAACTGCTCGATATGGCCGGGGCCAGCGGGCCTTCCGAACTCGAAGAAGAAGCGGGTATCCGCGACCGCGCCACGGGGGACCAGCTTCGCTCCGTTCTGCCGGTACAGGCATGGTTGCCGATTTCCATTCACCTGATCGGTCTTCGTGACGGCGTTTTGAAAATCGCGCCTTTGAATGATTTGAACCAGCGGCAGATCGATGCGCTTGTTTCCACCGCCAACCGTTCCGGGTTTCGTGTCGATAAGGTCGATGTCGAAATGTGGGACCGTGCGGAATTGCTTGAAACATTGCGTTCCGTGCACGATTTGTCCGCCGACCGCTGTGAAAAAACACTGGCGCAATGGCTTTCGGATACGGACAACGGCCTTCTTCTCAACCAGTTTCAAAAAGACATGTTGGCCGAAGCGTTGCAGATGCGGGCCTCCGATATTCACCTGGTACAGGATAACAACCCCGATGCGCCGAACTGGATCAAATACCGGATCGACGGGGATTTGATTCCCATGCACCTGCTTCCTTCGGATGCGATGGCGCGTTTGACGACGCTGCTCAAACGCGATGCGGGTTTGAACTTCGGGGATCGCGTCACGCCCAAAGACGGACGTTTTGGTTTTATGTGGCAGGGGCGCGCGGTGGATGTCCGGGTTGCTGCGGGGCCGCAGGCACAGGACGGGGAGAAAATCACACTTCGTCTGCTCGACCGCGCCGCGCTGAAGGGCTTTGATGAATTGTTCCGCCGTCACGAAGATGTCGGCGATTATCTGGCAAACCTGCTGTCACCGGAAATCAAAGGGGGCGGGGGCCTTATTCTTCTCTCCGGCCCGACGGGTTCCGGTAAGACGACAACGCTTTATGCCTGCGTGCAACAAATCGACCGCCGCAGGAAACATGTACTCACCATCGAAGACCCGATCGAATACGAACTGCGCTATGCCACGCAATGGCAGGTGCGTCCCGGTATGCCGGGCGGCGAATTTGCCGATTTGATCCGCGCCGCGATGCGTCACGATCCGGACTATATCATCATCGGGGAGATGCGGGATTCCGACACCGTGGAAACATCGCTCCGGGCGGCCGAATCCGGCCACACCGTGATTTCAACCGTTCACGCCGATACGGCCTTGCAAACATTTGAACGCCTTCGCTCCTTGATGCCGGCGGAACGCGAACGGTCTTCCACCTTTACGCTTTCGCAGCAGGTACGGGCGATTTTGAACCAGCGTCTGGTGCGAACCCTGTGCCAGGGCTGCGCCCACCATGAAAAACTGGGCGATGTGGTACAGGCGGATGACGTGGCCCACCTTGATTTGGCGGTTGATACACCGGTGCGCACGCACAATGGCGCGGGCTGTGATTTATGCAACCGGACAGGGATTTCGGGCCGGACGTTGCTGCTCGATGCTATTTTGATCACGTTAGGCCCGGCGCAAAGGAACCATATTTACGAAGCCTTAACCAAAAACGTGAATGATATGGTCGGACAGGAAGGCTTGATCGTCCACACCCGCCGCGAAGGTCTGATCGACCTCATCAAAAGCGGATTGGTCGATCCCCGTGCCGCTCTGTCCTATCTCGAAGACTAAGGTTAGCCGGATATAGTATGAGACAGTGGGTTTGCGAAATTGCTTATGACAGCACTTCCGGGCCGAAAAAGGCTCTGGAATCGTTTTATCTTCCGACCGAAGATGACGTGCGCAGTGCCGTGTCCAAAAAAGGCGGCTATGTCCTGTCTATCCGTCCGCACGAACGCTCCCCCATCGAACGTCTGCTAGCGCGTTCCAGTTGGTGGCAGGTGCAGCTTCTGCGCGGGGTGATGTTTCGCTCCGTTGCAACATCGCCGGGGGTTGCCTTGTGGAAGATCATTCAGGCGGAAACCAGCCCGATGCGGCAAAACATTCTGGCCCCGGCCCGCGAAGCACTCGCCCGCGGACTGGGGGTGATCGATGCGCTGAAAGCCTTGAATATTTTCGATCGCGGGACGATCGCTATTCTGGCGGCCTCCGAACGCGCGAACAAACTGACCGAGGGGATTCCCCACGCCATCCATTCCATCACGCAAAAGAAAAAGAACGCCCGTGCGATCATGGGGACGATGGGCTGGCTGGGGTTCGACCTGATCAGTATTTTGCAATCCCTGTTCTGGGGAAAGGATATGGTTCTGGGCTGGTTCCACGGAAACGCGCCGGAAAAACCCGAAGAACTGGAAAAATACAACCGCGTTGTCGATAACCTCGACCTGACATGGGACATTCTGATCTGGTCTGCCTTTGCCGTGGGCGGGTTTATGATCTGGGCGATCATTTCTTTTTGGATGAACCGTGGAAAGGCGGATTGGCCGACCGCGCGGATCGTGCGTCGCATTCCCCTGATCGGGGCTTATTTGCGCGACCTCGGTTTTTCCGATTCCATGATGGCGTGTGCGCGTATGCTCCGCGGCCTGGTGCCGATCAACGAAGCCCTGGATCAGGCCGGGCAGGCGACGTCCTCGCCGGATGTGTCGAAATACTGGACGGAAACGAATATCGACCTTTCCCGCGGGATTTCGTTGGGGGCCGCTATGGACCGGGAACCGCTGACCCGCGCGGAACGCCTTGAACTTGCGAGCTTGTCTGACCTCGACCAAGTTGCTACAATCATGGAATCAATTGCCGAAATGCGGGCACAGGCGGCAAAAACCAAGCACTCCTTGATCGTCTGGCTCGCATTCGCTCTTACCGGTGTCTATCTCGCCATCGCGTTCGGTTCCGCTATTTACGCCCTTACGGTTATGAATATGAGCATGGACAGCATGATGGGAGGCCTGACAGAAGGGGTTCTATAAGGTTGGCCATCTCGACCAAAGACAAAGACGTAACGGAACGTGGTAAGCCCAGCGCGGAAAAGCGTTCAGGTGAAGGCGTTTCACGGCCGCGTCCCGGTATTGCTGATTATCTCGCTGGCGAAGCCTCCTCTTTCAAATCCAATCTCGATCCTTTTCTGCCGCAGGAATTGATCGGCGGTGCCATCCCGCATGTGGCGGGGGCAGAGGACGAAGCTGTCTGGAACGCCGCCAGCCAGGCCTGCGGGACGGAAAAAGTTCATTACGTTTATTCGGCGGATGGCGGACGTCTTTGGTATCTGGCATGCCCGTCCACAGCACTGGCGTCCGCGCCGGACACATGGTGTCCGCTGGCCGCGGCTCTTCCCGGAAAAAGCGAATATTGGGACAAAGAAACCGTTTATTTGTATGAACAAGAAGGTCTGGCGGCGGCCTTGCGCTGGGATCCCGATACGGGCCGGATGCAGGTGTTTTTGGGGGCCGCGCGGACCTTGCTTCCCCGCATGCAATCAATGGATGCGAACTTTGTGACCATCAACCCCGATCTGGCGGATATCATCCCCTGGAAAAACCGGATGCTGCGGACGGAAAAACTCTCCCGCGCCTCGGCCATGTTCCTGCTCTATGTCGGTATTGCCCTGAATATTATCATTTTCTTGTTTATCGTTTTTCAATACATCCTGACCAACACGGGGGTGAAGGATTTGGCGAAGGTTAAATCCGAAACGGAACGTGCCTCGCAACAATTGATGGTCAACGCCTACAACGCCCTTCAATCGGACTCCATTAAACACATGGTGCGAATTCAGGAAATGCTGACGGAATTGCAGAAAATCGACGGCACACTGGTGAAATACAACGTGACCGGCAACAAGCTGGAATGGGAAGTTTTACTGCCGCCGGCCTACGGGCAGGGGGTCGGGACGATCAAGGGGCAGGTGCAGCCGGGCCTGGAGCCGGACGGCCGGGTTCGGATGAAGGGGACGAATTAGATAAAATTTTAGATAAATCAGTTTGTTATGTAACTGCTTTTAAATTCTTTTTGATTAAAATTTTAGGGATAGCGGGACAAGTTATACAAAACCATGGCATTGGATCTTAAAAATTTCGATTGGCGCGCGCTGCAAAAGCTGGCAGATCCCAAGGCTGCGGGTGATCTGAACGCCTTTCTTGAAAAATTGCCGCAACATGCGGGGCAATCGGTGCTGATTGCAGCCGGCATTGCCTGGGCTGTGGCCGGTGCGCTGGGATTGTACGCCAGTATCCAGGCGCGCCAGCTTGTGGAGGTTCGCGCCGAACTCGCCAAAGCCGAGGCCCTTCAACCAACGGTTCCAAAGATCAAGGACGTGCCGATCGCAGAAGCCGAGGTCAAGGCCTTTATCGACAAGGTCACCAAGGATTATCAGGGGTTACGGTTTCTTGTGAAGGGATCCGTTATTACCATTACATCCGACCGTACGAGCAATTTTGCGGAATTCCGCGAAGCAATCGGCCATATGCAGAACGGCGGTTCGGGGTGGCGCGTATCGCTGGATAAACTGTGCGTCGGACGTGAATGCGGTGCAAAAGACAAGCTCGGTGTGGCCCTGAAGGTTAACAAGGTTTCTGTGGAAAACCCGGCCACTGCGGTTTCACCCGCCCAGTAAACGAAGAAGAATAGAATACATTGTTTTTGTTATAGTAAGGAGGAAATACAAATGCTTAACATTCAACAAAGACGACAGCGCGAAGGTGGGAACGTCCTGTTCCTGATCCTGATCGCTGTGGCCCTATTCGCGGCATTGTCCTATGTCGTGACACAATCGACCCGTTCGGGCAGCGGTTCGACGGAGAGGGAGAAAAATGTTCTAAGCTCCGCCCAGATGACGCAATATCCGACGGCACTCCGTACGGCCATCATTCGTATGGTTCTGGCGGGGACGGCGATTGAAAACGTGCTTTTTGATGCGCCTGGATCCGCAGGGTTTCTGGCGGCATCTGTGTCCACGCTTGTTTTCCATCCCCAAGGCGGCGGTGCAAACTTCCAAGATGCGCCGGCAGATCTTTCCGCGACGGGCAGCTCTATTTTGCCATGGTCGTTTAACGCGGAATTCGATGTTCCGGGTATCGGGATCGATGGTGCGGGTGGTAACGATGTGATCGCCTTTTTGCCGGGAGTTTCAAGCGGCGTTTGTAAACAGGTCAACGAAGAGTTGGGGATCGATGTCACCGGCTGTACGGCGGGTGCGTCATTTCCGTCCGGTGTTCCAGCAGTTGCCAACGCCACGAACACGCTTGTCGATACAAACATGGCGACAGGATATACTTTCCCGACAGCAGACAGCCCGGACATGACAGGCCCTGCAGGATGTACGACGGCCTTCGATCGTCAGGCTTCCGGGTGTTTTGCCGATACAACGGGCCGGTTCGTGTTCTACTCCGTCTTGCTGGAACGGTAATCCGGTATAAAGACCTTGTATTTCCTCGATACACAGATCCGGCCTTCCAATCATTGGGAGGCCGGATTTGTAGGAAAGAAAATGGAACAAAATATCCGTCAACGGGGCAGTGCCCTGATTTATATTCTCATCGCGATCGCCTTGCTGGCCGTTCTGACAGCGACCTTTATGGATTCGTCCAGTCAACAGACAACATCCCAGAACACGTTTAATACGGTCACCGACCTGAATTCCCAGATCAATTTTGTCCGCTCCGCCATACAGGAATGCGTATTGAGTTACCCCGAAGGGGCGAGCGATGCCATCGGCACCACCAATGTGCCCTATCCGATCAATCCGTCCAGTGCGGGCTACTTTACGGCTCCCGCGACACCTGCCGCGAACGATGATGTCGAGTATGTGAAGTGTCCGGGGAACCCGCAAGGGAATCCGAAATTGCATGGCACGATTTTTGGCGGGTCTTCGGGTAAGTTTTTGCCCCCCGCACCGAAATTGTTTAACGACTGGTCTTATTACAACGGAACGGACGGCGTGTTCTTTTACACGGGCACGGACAAATCCGATGCGTTCCTGACAACGGCCCTTTCCAAACTTGATGACCAGTTTTCGGAATGCGAAGCGGATATTGTCGATAACAGTGCTAGCGGCACTGCCATAGATATAACCACCGATGGCGCGTCCGGTCCTGATTGCCCGGCCGGAACGACATGTTTCCGTGTTTGGATGATTGCCCAGCCGACCGCGCAATATGTCGGCGATACTGCGGGGGATGAAGCCGCATGCCCATAAAAAATTTGGAAAATCCGTCTTTGTTGCCGGTCCGTAGATACAGTGAAAAATCGCAAGATGGAAACGTCCTCTTTTTGATTTTGATTGCCGTGGCGTTGTTTGCGGCCCTTTCCTATGTGGTGGTGCAAAGCAGCCGGTCCGGCTCCGGTACGACATCGCGCGAAAAAAATCTTTTGACGGCGTCAGGGGTTACACAATATCCAACAGCCCTTCGCACGGCGGCCATGCGGATGAATCTGGCGGGTGTCAGCCCTGATGAAATGAAGTTTGATCTACCCGGAACCGCAGGCTTCACGGCGGCCTCTGTCTCCACTCTGGTGTTCCACCCACAGGGCGGCGGTGCGTTGAACAAAACACAATCCAGGGAAACAGGCATTACGCTGACCTGGTATTACAATGCCAATTATTATGTGCCGGGGGTCGGGCTTGACCCGTCAACGAACAGTGACGGGAACGATCTGATCGCCTTTCTTCCGGGGGTTTCAAACGAAGTTTGCCAACAAATCAACGAAGGTTTGAAGGTTGATCTGTCCACCTGTTCCACCGTTTCGAACAGCATACCGGTGGCCGCCGCCATGAACTATACGGGCCTTGCCGAAAGTCTGGATTCAACGCACAGCTATCCCACAACGGCCGGAAATGTCGTGCAATGCGACGGGGGCACCGCCTTTGATCATCAGGCGGCCGCCTGTTTTCAGGACGGATCGGGAACGAATTACTTTTATGCCGTCTTGCTGGAACAGTAATTTTTCTTAAAGCCGGTTGATCTCATCTTCGGCGCGGGTGAATTCTTTTATCACGCGGGCGATCGTTTCTTCAACAATCCTTCCGCCTTCGGCTTCGGTTTGCAGTTGTGCGGCGGCTTCGCCCAGTTCGTTGATGCAAGCCGACCGTGCAGCACCTTTGAGCGAATGCGCCGCTTCCTTTAAATCCCCTACATCCTTGTTACTGGCCGCATGGTCGATACGGCCGATCAACGGTTTGGTCATATCGATGAAGAGTTTGAGCATCTCGATCGCGTTTTCATCGAACGCTCCCATCTGTTCGATCATGGCCGCGCGGTCGATTGTAGAAGACGCCGCTGCCTTTTGATCGGATGTTGCGGGAACAGACGGCGTTGTTGCCGCGTCTTTTTCCGTGAGCAAACCCCAGCGGATCAAAAGCCGCTGGAACTGGCCCAAGGATACGGGTTTCAGCAAACATTCATCGAAACCGTGATTCATATAAACCTGCCGCTGCGCCATCTGCACATCGGCGGTCAGCGCAATAACGGGGAAGTGGCGCTCGAGCTTGATATCGTCATCGCGGATTTCGTGGACGACGCCATAGCCATCCATTTCCGGCATGTGCAGGTCGGTGATCAGCAGGCCGTATTCCCCGCTGCGCACGGAAAACAACGCTTCCTTTCCATTCTCCACAAACGTCGCATCGACGCCCAGCGTCTGCAATTGACGTGACAACACATCGCGCACGGCGGGGGTGTCTTCTGCGATCAGGAGTTTGCGCGGGCCTGTAAAATCGATCTTCGCAGCTTTGGAGGAGGCATCGCGCACCGCTTCGCCAAGACCGATCCGGCTGGCGGGCTTCGATAGATAGGCAACGCCCAGCGATTGCAAGGAGTGTTGCAATCCCGCATCGTCCCGCACGGTATACATGACGAGCCCCATAAAGGGCCTGATCTTCATGATCTCGCGGATCAGGTCGAGGCCAAGACCGTCGGGCAATCCCTGATCGATCACGCCGACATCGAACGGGCGGCGTTTGACCAGTTGCAAGGCTTCGGCGACGGTGGCACAGCTTTCGACGTTCGCCCCCATGGAACGAAGGGATTTTACAATTTCCTTCGCGCCCATCGGGTGGTCTTCGACCGACAAAACCGAAATACCGTCCAGTGTGGGAAGATTCAATACCTGTGCATCCGTGGCGACCTCTTCGGTCGGAATTTCAAACCAGAAGCTGGAACCTTTGCCGGGTTCGCTGGTCACACCAATCTGCCCCCCCATCATTTCGACGAGTTTTTTGCAGATGGAAAGTCCGAGGCCCGTGCCGCCATATTTGCGCGATGTGGAATTATCGGCCTGGGAGAAAGGACGGAACAGGCGGCCCGCCACATCTTCACTCATGCCGATTCCGGTATCGACGATCTCGAACCGCAGGATCAGCCCCCGCGCAGGATCAGGGATCATTCGTCCACCGCGCGTCACGCGGATCGTCACCGATCCTTCCTTCGTGAATTTCATCGCATTGCCCATCAGATTGATGATGATCTGGCGCAGGCGTTTGGGGTCCCCCACAATCACGAACGGCACATCCCCCGCGATGTCATCGCGCAACGCGATGTCTTTTCCCTGTACCTTGACGGAGAGGGCTTCCAGAATGCCGCGGCACAATGTGCGCACCGGTACCTCGAAGGCATCCAACTCCATCTGGTCGGCATCCATCTTCGCAAAATCCAGCACATCGTTCAGGATTTCCAGAAGGCCGCTCGCCGAGTTGCGGGCCGTCTGCGTCATGGCCAGAATGTTGGGGGACGGTTTTTCCAGTTCGATCATTTCCAAAAGGCCATAGACCGATTGCATGGGTGTGCGGATCTCATGGCTGATCGTGGCAAGGAAGTTCGATTTTTGGTCGGAGAGTGCATCGGCGTTGGCGGCGGCCTGTTTCAGACCTTCTTCAATCTCCTTGCTGGCCGAAATATCGGTGGCCCAGAGAAAATAGACACCTTCGCCCTCTACTTTGCTTTCCTGAATGGAAAGGAGGGCCCAGCTTTTGCGGGCGTTCCGGTCGATGGGCAAGGTGGCGGACAGCGGCGGCACCACCCCGCGCAGCTTTTTGGCGAGGTCTTCGGTATCGGGGGATGGCCAGATATCTTCCAGCCCGCGGCCCGCAAGCCCGTTTCCCAGAAAGGATTCCATGGCCGTATTGGCATAAAGACACGTCAAATCCTTGCGGTCCCGTTTGAGGACGAGCAGGCCGATGGGGATAGGGGCGAAAACGGAAAAATCCATGGTCGGGCGGGTTTAAGAAAAGTCCTTGAGTTTGAACCGTTTTTTATTCTATCACAGGAGGGATAGCAAAAAAACGAATTCCAAGAGGATCCTATGGGTTACAAGGTAGCGGTGATCGGTGCGACGGGCAATGTCGGCCATGAAATGTTGAATATCCTGCATGAACGCAATTTTCCGGTCAGCGATGTGATCGCGCTGGCCTCTTCGCGCTCGGCCGGAAAAGAAGTCTCCTTTGGCGATGACGACATCAAGGTGCAGGATCTGGCCAAGTTTGATTTCAAGGGCGTGGATATTGCCCTGTCATCCCCCGGTGCCAAGGTGTCGGCGGAGTTTTCGCCGATCGCGGCCAAGGCCGGCGCGGTGGTGATCGACAATACGTCCCATTTCCGGATGGATGCCGATGTGCCGCTGGTGGTACCGGAGGTGAACCCGCAGGATGTCGCCTGGCATACCAAAAAGAACATCATCGCGAACCCGAACTGTTCGACCATTCAAATGGTCGTGGCATTGAAACCCTTGCATGACATCGCCAAAATCAAACGCGTGGTGGTCTCGACATATCAATCCGTATCCGGCGGCGGCAAGGCGGCGATGGATGAATTGTTCAATCAAACGCGCCATTTCTACATGAATGATAAAGTGGATTCCGAAGTGTTTCCGAAACAGATTTCCTTTAACGTCATTCCGCAGATTGACAAATTCATGGACGATGGCGCAACGAAGGAAGAATGGAAGATGGTCGTGGAAACGCAAAAAATTCTCGATCCCGCCATTCAGGTTTGTGCGAATTGCGTCCGTGTGCCGGTCTTCATCGGCCATTCGGAAATGGTCAATGTGGAATTTGAAAACCCGCTTTCGCCCAAAGATGCCATGAAGGCATGGAAAAAGGCACCGGGTGTCACGGTCATCGACCTTGATTCCGACCTCGGCTTTGTGACACCAGCCGAAATAGCGGGCGAAGATGATGTGTTTGTGTCCCGCGTGCGGGCGGATGCATCTGCGGCGAATGCCCTGAACTTCTGGTGTGTGTCCGACAACCTTCGCAAAGGTGCGGCATTGAACGCCGTCCAGATCGCCGAAGTCTTGGTCAAAAGCTACATGAAGGCCGCGGCATAATCGCAGGGAATTTCATTAAAACCCGATCGAGCTGATCGCGGTGCGGAGGATTTCCGCGCTGCGCTTCATCGTGGCACTTTCGTCCTCATCAAATTGCGGGTAGAGCACCTTTTCCACGCCACGTTCCGAAACAATGGCGGGGAGGGAGAGCGTGACCGGCCCGACCCCTTCGACATTCTCGTGATAGGCGGAGCAGGTGAACACGGCGCGTTCATCGCGCAAAATCGCCTCGGCCAGACGGGCCATACCGGCCCCGATTCCGTACCATGTCGCCCCTTTGCCTTCGATAATCCGGTACGCGGCGCGGCGCACGGCATCATCCATGTCGGCCTTGAAAGCCTCTGTCACGGGGCGGTCCATCTGCTGCGAAAAGGCGGCAAGGGGCAGGTTGCTGACCGTCGCACCGGACCAATGCAGCACTTCGGAATCGCCATGTTCGCCCAGAACGTGGGCGTGGACCGAATGGCTGGAAACACCCAGATGACGGGCGAGGCCAGAGCGGAACCGGGCGGTATCCAGAATGGTGCCCGATCCGATTACACGGGTGCGGGGCACGCCCTGTTTCCCCCCGATACCGGCGGCCATATGGGTCATGATATCCACGGGGTTGCTGGCGATTAAAAGCAACGCGTCCGGCGCGGCTTTGAGGATTTGCGGGATGATCGACCCCAGAATATCGGCGTTGCGTTTCAAAAGGTCGAGCCGTGTTTCCCCGGGTTTCTGGTTCGCGCCCGCCGCAATCATCACGATGGCGGCGTGGGATAGGTCGTCATAATTTCCGGCGCGGACGGGCATGGCGGCGGCAAAGGGCGTGGCGTGGAGGATATCTTCCGCCTGCGCCCGCGCCAGCTTTTCATTCATATCGACCAGCACGAGTTCCGAACCGATGCCCTGTAGTGCGCAGGCATACGCGCTGCTCGATCCCACCTGTCCGCATCCGACGATCCCGATTTTCATGGCAAATTTTCTTCCGTTTAAAAATTAGAGTGGCGTGACATCTGCTTGTTTTGGATTTGCAAAATGATCTTGCGCGGCGATCAGGGCGAGTTCCCGCGTCCCGGCCTTCATCGTTTCCTCGAACAGCGCGTAAACGCTGCCCGCGGTTTTGCCAAGCATGTCTTGTAACGATTCCCCGTTCGCGTAATGGCCAAGGAAAAGGGCCGCCGTACAATCGCCCGCGCCATTCGGGGCGGGGTCGAGCGGTAATCGCGGCGTCGTTACCAGATATTGTTCACCGGATTTGGAGGAGGCAAGCATGGCAATCTCGTCCGCCTTGGTTTTGTCGTGAATCAAGGAGGTTAGCAGGATAATTTCCGGCCCCGTCTCATGAAGTTTTTTTATCGCTGTCTTTGCATCCGAAAGTGTTTTAATCTCAAGTCCTGTCAGAAGTTCCAGCTCGAACTGATTGGGTGTCATGATTTTTGCACGCGGCACGGCGCGGGTTTTGAAAAAATCGGGAATACCTTCGCGCACGAAGATGCCGCGCCCCACATCGCCCATCACGGGATCGCACAACCACGGCACGGAGGCGGGGACATTCTCTAAAATGACCTCGCCGATGGCGGGATCACCCATATAGCCGGTGAGCAGGGCGTCGATCCTGTTCATCACGCCGCGCGCCCGAAGTCCTTTAAAAAGATCGGCAATGTGATCAGCGGAAAAAACCTGCCCCGTCCATGCGCCGTATCCGGTGTGGTTGGAAAACTGCACGGTGTTTATGGCAATGACCTCGTGCCCCATACGTTGCAAGGGGAACACGGCGGCATCATTGCCGACATGGCCGAAGGCAACGTGCGATTGTATGGAAAGGATTGTTTTCATACCCCTTTCTATGCCCTGTTTTTCGGTTATATTAAAGGGATGAAACGCACGATGACCCGCAGATTTTTTATGGCGACCGCTCTTGGTTTTGGTGGCGCGATGTTGTTTTCCGCCGCCGCGCCCGCCGCGTGGCTGAATGTCAATTTTTTAAAGAAAAAAGGGGCGAGCTTCCCCTATGGCCTGAGCGAAGCGCAATGGCGCAAAAAGCTGGGTGAGGAGGGGTATCGGGTTCTGCGGGACGGTGAAAACGAAACCGCCGGAACCTCGCCGCTGCTGCGTGAACGTCGGAAAGGCGTTTATGCCTGCGCGGGCTGTGATACCGCGCTTTTTGGATCGTCATCCAAAATGATGGCGAATGATTATCCCACTTTCCGCGCGCCTTTGAACCGCGCGGCCCTTGGTACGTCCGCAGATTTCGGGATCATCCTGCCCCGGACAGAGGTGCATTGTAAAAACTGCGGCTCGCATCTGGGCTATAAATTCATGCCCGACAATGACGGGCGGGCGGAGCTCTGGCGGTATGTCATCAACGGTGTATCGCTCGCCTTCCATCCGGCATAACGGGGTTTGTCTTTCCCGCCGTTTTCCAAAACACGCCAAATTTCTCCCAGCCATCGGAAGAATATAGGTTTTTTGGGATTGGAAATCGCTTGGCGCGGCTTTATGATGTTCGCACCGAACAATTTCTTCATTTCCGGAAAAAACAGATCATGTCCGAACCAGCCAAGCCCATGACCCGCCCGATTTCCCCGCATCTTCAGGTGTACCGCCTGCCGATGACGGCGTTGATGTCCATTTCCCACCGGATCACAGGGGCGATTCTTGCCGGCGGATGCGTGTTGATCGCACTCTTTCTGGTCGCGGCCGTGATGGGGCAAAATTATTTTGATATGGTCATGGTCTATGCGCGCGGGCCCTATGGCCATATGTTTTTCCTCGCCTGGGCCTTCGTGTTTTATTACCACCTATGCAGCGGCATCCGCCATTTGATCTGGGATACCGCCTGCCTGCTCGACATGAAAAAGGCGGTGGCATCGGGCTGGCTGATCCTGCTGGCAACGGCGGGGTTGACGGCCGCAACGTGCTATCTTTCGGGACAATAGGATATTGGAAGGCTGAATATGGTTCTCCCCACACAAAAAAAACTGGTTTCAAAACTGGCAACTGCCAAGGGTCTGGACAGCGCGCATGAAGGTGCGCATCACTGGTTGTTCGAACGCGTGGCGGCGGCACTGCTCGCGCCGTTCGCGGTCTGGGTCGTGTATTCCGTACTGGTCATGCGAAACGCAACCTATGAAGAATTTACCGGCTGGTTTCAAAATCCGCTCCATGCCATTGGCATGATCGTGTTCGTGCTGGTCGGATTTTTCCATGCCGCATCGGGCCTGCAGGTGATTATCGAAGATTACGTGTCCGGTCACGGCAAAAAACTGGTCTCAATCATTGCGGTTAAAATTCTCTTCGGTCTTCTGGCCGTGGCTTCCGTGTTTTCCATTCTGAAGATGGCGTTATAAAATGACTCAAAGCTATAAAATTATCGATCACGAATACGATGTCGTTGTGGTGGGTGCAGGCGGCGCAGGATTGCGGGCCGGGTTTGGCTGCGCGGAAAAGGGCCTCAAAACAGCCCTGATTTCCAAGGTCTTTCCGACCCGTTCGCACACGGTGGCGGCACAGGGCGGTATATCGGCTGCGCTTGGCAACATGGGCGAAGACGACTGGCGCTTCCATTTTTATGATACGGTCAAGGGCGGCGACTGGCTGGGCGATCAGGACGCGATCGAATACATGACGCGTGAGGCGATCCCCGCGATCATCGAACTCGAACACTATGGCGTGCCGTTTTCGCGCACGACGGATGGAAAAATCTATCAACGCCCTTTCGGCGGAATGACCACCCATTACGGGCAGGGGACGGCACAACGCACCTGCGCCGCCGCGGACCGGACGGGCCATGCGATTTTGCACACGCTCTATCAACAGGCGTTGAAGCATAAGGCCGAATTCTTCATCGAATATTTTGCGCTCGACCTGATCATGGCCGAAGACGGCTCATGCGTCGGCGTTATGGCGTGGAATCTGGATGATGGAACTTTGCACCGCTTCCGCGCGCACCAAACCATTCTGGCCACAGGCGGTTATGGCCGTGCGTATTTCTCCTGCACCTCCGCCCACACCTGCACGGGCGATGGCGGCGGGATGGTCTTGCGCGCTGGATTACCATTGCAGGATATGGAATTCGTGCAATTTCACCCGACCGGTATTTACGGCGCGGGCTGTTTGATCACCGAAGGCGTACGCGGCGAAGGCGGGTATCTGACCAATTCCGAAGGGGAGCGTTTCATGGAACGCTATGCGCCGTCGGCCAAAGATCTGGCTTCGCGCGATGTGGTATCCCGTTCGATGACCATTGAAATCCGCGAAGGGCGCGGCGTGGGCAAAAACAAGGATCATATCCATTTGAACCTGATGCACCTTGCGCCCGAAGTCATTCATTCGCGCCTGCCGGGTATTGCGGAATCGGCGCGTATTTTTGCGGGCGTCGATGTGACGCGCGAACCCATTCCGGTTTTGCCGACCGTGCATTACAACATGGGCGGCATTCCCACCAACGTGAATACCGAAGTCATCAATCCCACATCGACAGACCCGAACCGTATCGTCCCCGGTTTGATGGCGATTGGGGAGGCCGCGTGCGTTTCCGTTCACGGCGCAAACCGTCTGGGTTCCAACTCTCTGCTCGATCTCGTCGTGTTCGGCCGTGCGGCGGCCATTCGCGCGGCACAAACCGTATATCCCGGTGCGCCGCATAAAACGGTGAAGAACGCGGGGGATTCCGCGATTGCGCGACTGGATGCATTCCGTCATTCGACAGGGAACTTACGCACGTCCGAAGTGCGTCTGGAAATGCAGAAAAACATGCAAAACCATGCCGCCGTGTTCCGTACCGGGGAGACGTTGCAAGAAGGGTGCGATCTGATTTCGAAAACCTATGAAAAGAAAAAACATATCGGTATTACGGATCGTTCCATGGTCTTCAACACCGATCTGGTCGAAACGCTGGAACTGGACAATCTTCTGGGACAGGCGGTCGCAACCATGTATTCGGCCGTGAACCGTAAAGAATCCCGCGGTGCCCACGCACGCGAAGATTTTGCGGACCGCGATGATGCAACATGGATGAAACATACGGTCGCGCGCGTGGACGACGCCGGGAAGACATCGCTTTCCTACCGTCCTGTCATCATGCAAACGCTGACCAACGATGTGGATGTCATTCCGCCGAAAAAACGGGTGTATTGATGACTCAGATGCTTTTCTTCAAGGGACATGACACGACGCCGGAAGGTGCCGTTCGCCACGCCCTTGGTGAATGCGCGTCTATTTTGATCGACAATCCGTCCCTCGTGGTGCAACTGGAATCCGTTTATCCGATGGGGGGGAACTGGGATGCCGATATTCGTATCATGGCTCTGGATGCCGGTGCAGCGACATCAATCAAACGCAAACACAGAACGCAGAATGATCCCGGTGAAAAATACGATATAAAAAGCCCGGAACATGCAAAATCAGGCAACCCGAATGAATGGCGTCCTGTAGGGATGCGGCACGATGGTCCGCCGGCGGCGTTTCGTTTTGGCAATGCCGCCCATGCGGGGGAGGTGCCGGAAATTCCGTTGCAGGACATCCAGATTCCGGGTTACGAACTTTCCCGCGCATCCGAACCGGAATTGCGGCGGATTTTGCTGGAACTCGAAGAAAGACGGCACAAAGCCGAAGAAGAATTTAACCTGAAAATCGATCAATCATGATGGTGGAATAGATGGCCGAACTCACATTGCCAAAAAATTCGAAAGTCCAGCCCGGAAAGCGCGTCGATGCCGCTGGCAGCAAATCCATGCGCCCCAAGACGTTCAAGATTTACCGGTTTGATCCGGATACGGGCGAAAATCCCAAACTCGATGAATTCACGATTGATCTGGATAGCTGCGGGCCGATGGTGCTCGATGCACTGCTTTACATTAAAAACGATCTCGATCCCTCGCTTACCTTGCGCCGTTCCTGCCGTGAAGGGATTTGCGGATCGTGTGCCATGAATATCGGTGGGCGCAACCGTCTGGCCTGTCTCGAACCCATCGAAAAACACCAGGGTGATATTAAGATCACGCCACTGCCGCACATGCCGGTGGTGAAGGATCTGGTGCCGGATTTAAACCACGTTTACGCGCAATATCAATCGATCGAACCGTGGCTCAAAACCGATACGGCGGCACCCAGCCGCGAACGATTGCAAGCGCCCGAAGATTCCGACCGTTTGAACGGCGAAGATGGAAAGGGTCCTGCGGCCTGCATCCTTTGCTTTTGCTGTTCGACATCGTGCCCCAGCTATTGGTGGAACCCGGAAAAATATCTGGGGCCTGCTATCTTGCTCAACGCATGGCGGTGGATCGCGGATTCACGCGATGACGCGACCGGCGAACGGCTGGATCAACTCGAAGACCCGTTCAAGCTCTATCGCTGCCACACCATCATGAATTGCACGGAAGCCTGCCCCAAGGGCTTGAACCCCGCCAAGGCGATTGCCGAAATCAAGAAATTGATGGTTGAACGGAAGGCGTGACCGTCCGGTTGCGCGCATCCATCTGTACAGGCTCGTTTTGCTTATGCGGGCTCAATGTATTTTCCACGGCATTGACGGTTGTCGACAACCCCATTTGATAGGACAGATACACCGCCGCCATTGCCGCACCGGCAGTCAGCAAAACCACAGCCGATTGCGGGGTGATGCCAAGACGCGGGAGCATCGAAAGGCCCGTTTGGGCAAATTTGATCAAACCCGGCTTGATGTCCGGTTGCGGGCCATAATCGCCTTTGCGTGTTTTACTGTATATGCCATCCAGCAAGGCATCCTGTGCTTTGTCGATTCCCCATTGCGCCCAGTGCACGGCCCGGCGCAACACAGGCGATTCTATCCCCTGGGGGTTTAACGAAAAGAACCCGTCTTCCATGACAGCGCGCATGGCAAGGACGCCAAGGCGGTCATACGTGTTATGAACCATTTCTATGGAATTGGCGGCAAGCGTAAAGGCTTTCCGAAGAAAGTCTTCCATATTTTATCTCCCTGTTTTTACTTTTTTTATTCGTTTTTATAAGGCCATCATACGGAAAAACGGGGAAAAAGTCCATGGAAACAGACGTGGATGGTTTGCATAAGGGCTTGGAAGGACGGGCAAATCACTTTACCATTTGAAAAGACGTGGTTTTTTCAAATTGTGAGGATTTCTAAACAATGCTCAATGACATTAACATCAATTTTGCCGCTTTCACTTTGGCGGGGCTGCTTGCCTTCTTGCTTGGAATTCTCTGGTATCACCCCAAAATTCTGGGTGGCCGGTGGATGGAATTACGCGGCGTGCAAAAAGATAGCAATCCGAAATCATCGCCGCTGCCCTATGTCGCCTCGTTCTTCTTGTGGATGCTGGCCGCGTGCTTTTACGCCTTTCTGGCCCATTTCCTGAATGTGGATTCGGCGGCCGGATATTTCTGTTTGTCCTGCCTGCTCTGGGTGGCCTTTTCTATGCCGCCGACCTTGATGAGCTCGCTATACACCGGCTATCCGTTCGAAGCGATGGCGATTGATACGTCCTATCAACTGGGCGGGTATTATATCTTTGCGGCCGTCCACATTGCGTTCTTGCAAATGGGCATTCTTTAATCCGGTATTTTGCCGTCTATCCGTATTTGCTTCAGCCTGTCGGTTTCACCCTGTAACAGGCTGAGCGCTTTTTTGGGTAACTTCCATTCTTTGGAAAGAAGATTGATCAACGCTTCGTTGGCCTTGCCCTTTTCGGGAACGGCGGTGACGGAAACCTTTAAATAGCGCGCCCCGTTTGCATCCATTGCCCACCCCTGTATCGCATTCTTCGATGCCTTGGGGGTGAGCTTGACGGTCAGGATATGCTCACTCATCAATGGGTTCGACATCCAGGCCGATGTCAAGCGCAGGGGCGGAATGGGTGAGGGCGCCGACCGAAACAATCTGCACGCCCGTTTCGGCGATTCCACGCACGGTGTCCAGCGTCACACCCCCGGAGGCTTCGATCACCGCACGGCCGTCGATTTTTTTGACGGCCTTTATGATGTCGGGTACGGAAAAATTATCCAGCATGATGATGTCTGGAAGATCGTGCGATAAAACTTCGTCGAGTTGATCCAGCGTATCGACCTCGATCTCGATCTTCACCATATGCCCCGCATTTTGTTTGGCCATTTGCAGGGCGGGGTAAATACCGCCCGCCAGCGCGATATGGTTGTCCTTGATCAGGATGGCATCGTCGAGCCCGAAGCGATGGTTCATCCCGCCGCCCAGTCGCACCGCCTGTTTGGCAAGGCTGCGCATGCCGGGAATGGTTTTGCGGCTCTCGGCAATCTTCGCGCCTGTATCTTCGATCGCATCGACATATTTTTTAGTGAGAGTCGCAATACCGGACAGGTGCTGCATGAAATTCAGCGCGGTGCGCTCGGCCGTCAGGATAGAACGCGCGGAACCCGTGATAACCGCGATGTCTTCACCGGCTTTCACATCCTCGCCATCCATTTTCAGAATTTCAATGTCGCAATCCGGATCGGTGATGGTAAAGGCGGCAAGACCCGCAACAACTCCGGCCAGCCGTCCGTCTTTTCGGGCATTTACCACCGCGCGCGCATCTTTATCCAGCGGAACGACGCATTCCGTTGTGATGTCATAGCCGTGGCCCAGATCTTCTTTTAAGGCTGCGCGGACAATATCTTCGATAAACAGGGCGGAAATCATGTTAACCTCGCGTCCTGACAAAAGTCAGGATCCATTTTTTATATTTTTTCATACAAATCGTGCCATTCAGGATTTGATTTTTGAATTAAATCGATCTTCCATTGGCGTTTCCAGTTTTTTAACATTCTTTCTCTGTCCGCCGCTGCCCATTTATCTTCGAAGGGTTCAAAATGGACAAGGTCTTTAACATCATATTTTTCAGTAAAACCTTTGATGATTTTGTTTTTATGTTCAAAAACGCGTCTTTTCAAATCACCGCTAACGCCAATATAGAGTGTTCCGTTCTTTTTACTGGCCATAATGTAAACGTAGTGATTGTCCATGAAATGGATCCTGATTTTCGTCAGGATGCAAGTCAAGGGGGCTATTTGCTCATATCCAGCATACGTTGGATGGGGTGTCGTGCCCGTTCGGCAATGGCGGGATCAACAAACACTTCACCCGTTTCGTTTTGCAGGCAGTCCAGAATTTTGGGCAGCGTAATTTTTTTCATGTGCGGGCATAGCTGGCACGGGCGCACCAATTGCATTTCCGGATGCGCGGCCTGAATATTGTCGCTCATGGAACATTCGGTGATCAGGACGACTTTGGATGGTTTGTCCTTCTCCACATACTCGATCATCTGTTGCGTCGATCCCGCAAAATCAGAAGCGTTGATGACATCTTCGGGGCATTCCGGGTGGGCGATGACGACAACACCGGGGTATTGCGCACGGTATTTGGCGATTTCTTCGGCGGTAAATTTTTCATGCACCATGCAGGATCCCGCCCATGTCAGAATCTTTTTCTTCGTTTGCGTCTGTGTATAGGCCGCCAGATATTTGTCCGGCACCATCAGAATGGTGTCTTCGATCATTGCGTTGATGATTTTGACCGCATTGCCCGATGTCACGCACACATCGCTTTCGGCTTTTACGGCGGCGGAGGTGTTGACGTAGGACGCCACGGGAACGCCCGGATATTTCTGGCGCAACAGTTTGACATCCTCTGCCGTAATGCTTTCGGCCAGCGAACAGCCCGCCTTCATGTCGGGGATCAGAACGCGCTTGTCCATGCACAGGATCTTCGATGTTTCGGCCATGAAATGGACGCCGCACTGGATGATCATACCGGCTTTTGTTTTGGCGGCTTCACGGGCGAGAGCGAGGGAATCGCCGACAATATCGGCCACGCCGTGAAAAATATCCGGCGTCATATAATTGTGCGCGAGAATGACCGCATTCTTTTCTTTTTTAAGGCGGTTGATTTCAACGATATAGGGGGCCATGGCCTGCCAGTATGGTTCGTCATACTGGTCTTTGAGCATGTTCCAAACGGGGGCGGTGGCGCGCGCCACGGCATCGGTATAGGTCAGATCGGTCATGGTCACTCCATACAGCATAAAGGCAGGATTTTGCAAAGAATTCTTGCCCTGATCCTATATCTTTTCGCACATTTCCGCCGTTTCCTTCACACTGTCTTTCCATTAATATGGGGCCCTTAAGGAGTCTTTCAATCCATGGAACAGCCGCAAACCACGCCCGTCCTGACCCCGCCGGGGTCCAGAAAATCCATTTTCTCCTGGTGCCTGTATGATTGGGCGAACAGCGCGTTTTCCACCGTCGTCATCACGTTTGTGTTCAGCGTGTATTTCACCCGCGGCATGATCGGGGATGAAACGGTGGGATCGAGCATGTGGAGCTACGCCATCGCCATATCCGGAATCTGCATTGCCATTCTGGGCCCCGTGCTGGGGGCGATCGCCGACCATTCTGGCCGCCGCAAAAGCTGGATATTCTGGCTTTCGATGTTGTGCATTGTAGCCTCCGCACTGCTCTGGTTTTCCACGCCCGTGGTGGGGGATATGACCGTGCCGGCAAACAGAAACGTGGTCTTCACCACGCTCGCGCTCGTGATTCTTGCCAATATCGGTTACGAACTTTCCATCGTTTTTTACAACGCGATGTTGCCGCACATCGCGCCGCCGCATTTGATCGGCCGCGTATCCGGCTGGGGCTGGGGTGTGGGGTATCTCGGTGGGCTTGGCGCCCTGGCGATTGCGCTGTTTGGTTTGGTTGGCGTGGGCGATGCGGAACCGTGGTTTTCAATCAGCGGTGCGGACAGCATGAACATCCGTGCCACAGGCATTCTCACCGCGCTCTGGTTCTTGGTGTTCATGTTGCCGCTTTTGTTTTTTACCCATGATACGGAACGCTCGCCGCTCAGCATGGCGGCCTCGGCAAAGCTGGGTTTGAAACAGCTCAAACAAAGTCTGGTCGAAGTCAAAAGCCATAAGAACCTTGTCCAGTTTCTGGTTGCCAGCGCGTTTTACCGGGACGGGCTGAATACGCTGTTCGCGGTGGGCGGAATTTACGCGGCCGGTGTTTATGGCATGGATTTTGTTGAAATCCTGATGTTCGCCATCGGCCTGAACGTCGCGGCGGGACTGGGTGCTTTTGTTTTTGCCCATTGGGATGACAAGGTCGGTTCCAAAAAAACCGTGATCTATTCCCTGATCGGGTTGATTTTTACGGGTGCTGCGGTTTTGTTTACGACCGACAAACACATGTTCATGGCCCTTGCCATGGGGCTCGGTATTTTCATGGGGCCGGTGCAGGCGGCATCGCGCACATTGGCGGGGCGTTTGTCGCCGCACGGCATGGTAAACCAGACCTACGGGCTCTATGCCTTTACCGGAAAATCGGTGGCATTTATGGGCCCGCTGGCCTACGGCGCGGCATTGCATGTTTACGGCAGTCAACAGGCGGGGATGTTCACTATCATCCTGTTGTGGATTTTGGGGCTTGGCCTGCTGGGTCTGGTGGAGGAACACCGGAATGGTTGATATGACCGAAAAATTTTCCCCCAACTTCAATGACCGCAAGGGCGGCGCAAAACCATCCATTATCATCCTGCATTATACGGGGATGGAAACAGCGCAAGGAGCGCTTGACCGGTTTGCCGACACGCATAGCGAAGTCAGTGCGCATTACACGGTCGATGAAGACGGCACCGTTTACAAACATGTCGATGAATCCAAACGGGCATGGCATGCCGGGGCCTCTTTCTGGCACGGCGAAACGGATTTGAATTCGCATTCCATCGGCATTGAACTCGTCAATCCGGGGCATGAATGGGGCTATCGTCCGTTCACGGGTCACCAGATGAAATCGCTGACTGAACTCTGTAAAGACATCATGGCGCGCCACAATATTGACCCCGAAATGGTGCTGGCCCATTCCGATATCGCGCCTGCGCGCAAAGAAGACCCCGGCGAATTGTTTCCGTGGCGTGATCTGGCGCGGCACGGCATTGGCGTCTGGCCCGATCCATCGGATGAAGACGCGGTGAAGGCGGCGGGGATGATTGTCGAACGCGCGCTGAACGATTTCGGGTACGACCCGCGGGTGAAGCTGCGCGATAAAATCATGGCGTTTCAACGTCATTACGTGCCCGAAGCCTTTATCAACGGGCATGAGGGGGAGGCGGATTCCCAAACCCGTATCCGGCTCTATGCGCTGCTTGCGGGGCATTTTCTGGACATAACCGAAGGCGCGTGATAGAAAACGCCACTGGCCGGAAGGTCGGACGGCCGCACTTCGGTGAGGAAAGTCCGGGCTTCATGGAAACAGGATGCCGGGTAACACCCGGGCGGGGCAACCCGACGGACAGTGCAACAGAAAACAAACCGCCGATGGGCCTTCGGGTCACAGGTAAGGGCGAAACGGTGCGGTAAGAGCGCACCGCGGTGCTGGTAACAGCAACGGCAAGGCAAACCCCATCCGAAGCAAGATCAAATAGGGACAGCGCATACGCCCGTTTCCAGCGTTGTTGTCCGGGTAGATTGCTAGAGGCCGTTGGCAACAGCGGCAGGAGAGGAATGGTCGTCACCGTGGCAACACGGTACAGAACCCGGCTTACAGACCCTCCGGCCAGTTTTTATAGGCGTTTTTTTGTTTTTGTGATACGATGGAACCATCAACGGCACCCGTGTGAGCGGGTGCCTTTTTTGTGGACCAACTCAAGCAAGATTAACCAATGCTTCGATTTTTTTAGGCAAAGCTGAAAAAAACAGGATCAACTCAAGCAACTTGAACTGTTTTTTGTAAAGGTAATGCCTGTCCGCTCTCGAACGGGGCCAAAATAAAACCGCCCATAAGCACCATGGCTTCGGGCGGTTTTGTTTTTTCAGTATGATTGTACTTATTGTACTTTTTGATGGTTCTTAAGCCAGGCGGATAAGGCCGGACTTTTGAAACATCATGACGGCTTTGTTGAATTCGGCGAATTTGTACGCAGAAAACGCAATCGTTCCAAGGTACAGACCACCGCTTACGGCCAAAGCCATAACGATCAGGATCATCATAGTTATACTCCCCACACACACATTTTAAGGTTCAAACCGGACGCTTCACACAACACACAGCTTCCGGCTTTCAAGTGCGTCATAATTACCATAACAATTTTGGCAATGCAAGGTTTTTTTCATAAATTTTGGTCGGCTGCCATGCGCTGTGCGCATAATGATGGTTAACGTATTGATTTTAAATAAAAAATTTTGATTAAATAAGAACTTTGTGCATAAACAAAGAACAAAACCAGTTATACACAGGGGGCCCAGATTTCTGTGCATGATTCTGTGGAAATTACAGCCCCCTAATGGACGAATGGTCAAAACCCATGCTATCCCATAAATATCCATGTTATACCATGATGGTGGGCGTGGGTTCGGTCTTCTTACGGTTCAACTTCGCAAATCAGGGTTTCGTCGGGCGTTATGGCGCTGTTTCTGTCAACGCATCTCAACAAGGTCGACAAAAAGGGGCGGGTTTCCGTTCCCGCGCAGTTCCGCGACCAGTTGGCGGGAGAACAGTTCAACGGAATCGTCCTGTTCCGGTCCAACACGCAGCCCGCGCTCGAAGGGTTTTCGTGGTCGTATATGCAGGAGATTTCCCGCCGCCTCGAAAATTTCGATCTGTTCTCCGAAGATCAGGATGATCTTGCCATGGCGATGTTCGGGGAATCCGTGCAGCTCGGCTTTGATGGGGAAGGGCGCGTGGTGCTTCCTATCGATTTGATGGAATTCGCCGGCATCGTCGAGCGTGCGGCCTTCGTCGGTCTGGGGACGAAATTCCAGATATGGGATGCCGATCTTCTTGCCAAACGCCGGGAAGAAGCGCGCCGCAATGTGCGCGACAAGGGGCTGACCCTTCCGAAGGGTGAGGTGAAGTGATGTCCCATTACCCCGTCATGCTGCCCGAAGTCATGAGCGTTCTTTGTCCGCGCGATGGGGAGGTTTACGTCGATGGCACGTTTGGTGCGGGTGGTTATACGCGCGCCTTTTTACAATCGGCGGATTGTACGGTGATTGCGATCGACCGCGATCCTGCGGCCGTTGAGCGCGCGCATGACATGAAGAAAGAATTCGGCGACCGCCTGATATTCGTGCGCGGCCGTTTTGGCGATGCGCTGGAACTGGTGCGCGCCGCGGGGTTTGAACAGGTCGATGGATTTGTTCTGGATGTTGGTGTGTCGTCGATGCAGTTCGACGAAGCTGCGCGCGGTTTCTCCTTCCGCTTTGATTCGCCGCTCGATATGCGGATGGACACGGAAAACGGGGAAACCGCCGCGGACATTGTGAACGGGTATGCTGAAGAAGATCTGGCGAACCTGATCTATAGGCTGGGTGATGAACGCCGTTCGCGTCAGGTGGCAAAAAAGATTGTAGAAGAACGAAGCATTGCGCCGATCGAAACCACGGGCCGCCTCGCGGACATCGTGCGCAGCGTTGTGTTCAAATCCCCGCGCGATAAAATCGATCCCGCGACGCGGACGTTTCAGGCTTTGCGGATCGCCGTGAACGACGAACTCGGTGAACTGGAACGCGGCCTTGTCGCCGCCGAAAACCTTTTGAAAGAAGGCGGCCGACTGATCGTCGTCTCCTTTCATTCCCTTGAAGAAGGGATCGTCAAATCCTTCCTCTACGAACGCGCGGGAAAAACCCCGAACGTCTCTAAATATCTTCCCGCCATCTCGGCTTCCACCGACCCTTCCTTTATCCTCTCCCCAAAAAAACCGGTTGATCCATCCGCATCCGAAATCGCCGAAAATCCCCGTTCCCGTTCCGCACGTCTTCGCGCCGCGCTGCGCACATCTTCCCCGATCTGGCAGGGAAAGGCAGGCAAGGCATGAGAATTTTCCGCATCTCCAACTTTCTTTCCCTGCTTGTTGCCACCATGTTCGGCGTTCTGCTGTTCTGGACATCGCAGGCCGTGCAGTTGAAAGAGGATGCGCTCGATGATCTGAACAAAAACCTTGCGCATGAACGTGAAACCTTACGCGTGCTTGGCGTGGAATGGGATTATCTGAACCGTCCGCAACGGCTGGAAAAACTGGCAACGGAACAACTCGGCATGGAACCGCCCTCCAGTGATGAAATCGTCCGTCACGCGGGTGATATTCCCGAACCCATTATCGTTCACGCCAATCCGGATTTCTTTGAAGAGGAGGGTGTAGCGGTTCAACCTGTGGCGATGGAGGTTTCAAAACCGCAAGCCGCAGAACCTGCGCCTTCTCCAAAAAAAGAAACGGTTTCACCCGCAAAGGCGGAAAAGGAAACCTTCTACGATTTGATGAACAATCTGACGAACAAAGGGGGGCGTGAATGAACCCCTTTAATCGTACGAATATAGAATTTACAGGGCAAAAACGCTCGGTGCTCGATATGGCGCGCGGACGTCTGGTAATTCTCAGCCTCTTTTTTATCCTGAGCTACATCATCGTCGCCGCGCGCGTGGTGGATTTGACGGTCATTCAGGGCGACCTGGCAAAGGGTGAAGAGGGCGTATCGTATCTGGAACGGGAAAAAGATAAGGCGGAAGCGTCCGGTCGCGCCGACATTGTGGATCGCAACGGTGTGATCCTTGCGCGCTCCTTGAAATCGTCCTCGCTCTATGCTGACCCGAAAATGATTGACGATCCGGTGCGTGTGTCCAAAGAGCTTGTCAAAATATTCCCCGATCTGTCCTACGGTGAAGTTCTTAAAAAACTGCAGGATGAAAAACGCTTCGTCTGGATCGAACGGAATATTACACCAGAACAACAATATCGCGTTTTGTATATTGGTTCTCCCGGTCTGTCGTTTCAGGAAGAGGAACGCCGCCTTTATCCGCAAGGGCGTCTGGCTGCGCATATTCTGGGTTATACCAATGTGGACGGGCAGGGGATTGCGGGGCTGGAAGCCGGGTTCAACAAATTCCTTGAAAAGAACAAAGAGCCGCTGGTCACCACGATCGATGTGCGCGTTCAACACGCGCTGCGCCGTGAAACCAAAAACGCCATGAATAAATTCAACGGCGTTGCCGGTGCGGGTGTGGTAATGGATGTGAATACGGGTGAAGTCATCGCCGCCGTATCTTTGCCGGATTTTGACCCGCAGAACGTCAATGCAAAAGACAAGGACGCCTTGTTCAATCGTTTGACGCTCGGCGTATTCGAACCCGGATCGACGTTCAAGATTTTTACGACTGCCGCCGCCATCGAAGAAACGGGTGCGGGCATGGGTCAACTCTATGATGCCCGTGCACCCGTGCAAATAGGCCGTTTTAAAATCAGCGATTATCATGCTGAAAAACGCATGCTGACTTTGGCCGAAGTGTTCATGCATTCGTCTAACATCGGGTCCGTGAAAATGGCTGAAAGTGTTGGCACCGAAGAATTTCAGAATTTTTTGAGCGATCTGGGCCTGTTCCGCGCGCCGGACCTTGAAATACCGGAAGTTGGAAAACCGTTGGTGCCCCATCCGTGGCATGAGGTGAACACAATGACGGCCTCATTCGGTCACGGAATTGCCGTGTCGCCGTTTCAGCTTGTTACATCTGCCTCTTCGATCATGAACGGCGGTATATTGGTAAAACCGACCTTGATCATGGACAAATCCTTGCAAAGCCGGAAAGCAAAAAGCGAAGTACGCGTCGTTTCCGAAAAAACCGCGCACCGTATGCGCCAGTTAATGCGTCTTGTGGTTACGGGCGGTACGGGCAGCAAGGCGGATGTTCCAGGTTATAACGTCGGTGGAAAAACCGGCACGGCGGACAAAGCCGAAGGCGGTAAATACGATCATAACAAACGCCGGTCTTCGTTCCTTGGGTTCTTTCCGGCCGAACATCCGCGCTATGCCGTTTACGTGATGGTCGATGAACCCAAGGGAAACAAAGAAAGCTATGGTTTTGCGACAGCGGGTTGGGTTGCTGCGCCGGCCGTCAAACACGTCATTGAATCAATCGTGTCCATCGAAGGAATCAAACCCGAAGACAGCGATGAGCTGGGCCATACGCTCGATGCCTATGTCAAAAGCAAAGAAGAGATCGCGAAGGAGAAGCATCTTGCGTCTTTCGAATCTCGTTGATACGCCGCGCGATGCGGACATTGCCGGCATAACGGCGGATAGCCGTCAGGTGCGCCGTGGGTACCTGTTCGCCGCGCTGCCCGGGGCGAAGGCGAACGGGGCCAGCTATATTGGTGATGCGTTGATGCACGGGGCTTCGGCCGTTCTGGCACCCAAGGGAACGGTGTTGCCGGAAGGGTATGACGCCGTGTTGGTGGAATCTGAAAACACGCGCCTTGAGCTGGCGCAAATCGCCACGAAATTTTATCCGCATCAACCCGATGTGATTGCGGCCGTGACGGGGACCAGCGGAAAAACATCGACCGTATCTTTCACACAACAACTCTGGCATTTGTTCGGGATCACGCAATGCGCATCGCTGGGAACGCTCGGCGTCCGCGGGCCTGGTCTTGTTCGTTCCGGTTCTTTGACCACGCCCGATACGGTGTCGCTTCACGCCGCGCTGGCCGATATGGCGGCGGTGGGTATTTCCCATCTGGCGATGGAAGCCTCCAGCCACGGGCTGGATCAATACCGACTGCATGGCGTGCGGATCACGGCGGCGGGATACACGAATCTTTCGCGTGATCATCTGGATTACCACGCCGATATGGATTCCTATTTCGAAGCCAAGGCAAAATTGTTTACCGAAGTTTTAAAACCGAACGGTATCGCGGTGTTGAATGCTGATGATGATTATTTCGAACGTCTGGAACATATCTGTCTTCGCAACAACCATAAGGTCATTGCCTATGGGAAAAAAGGCGAAGACATCCGCATTCTGGAACGTGACCTGCGACCCCATGGACAGGCGTTGAAATTGTTCGTTCTGGGACAGACTTTTGATGTTGAAATTCCGTTGGTAGGCGAATTCCAGGTGATGAACGCGCTCTGTGCGCTGGGCCTTGTTCTGTCGGGGGATGGGGAACCGGAAACGGTTACGCCGCTTCTTTCCCAACTACGTGGCGTACCTGGACGGCTTCAACTGGTATCCGGGCATCCGGCAGGTGCCGCGATCTATGTGGATTACGCGCACAAACCCGCGGCGGTAGAGGCAATCTTGAACACGCTGCGCCCGCATACATCGGGGCGCTTGTTCTGTCTGCTGGGATGCGGGGGAAACCGCGATGCGGGAAAACGCCCGATTATGGGGCGCATCGCGGCGGGGCTTTCTGATGTTGTTGTCGTTACGGATGACAACCCGCGTTTCGAAGATCCCAAGGACATTCGGGCCGCGATGATGGACGGCGCACCAGATGCCATGGAAATTCCCGGCCGCCGCGAAGCGATCGAATGGGCGGTTTCCCAACTGGAAGAAGGCGATGTTCTGGTCATTGCGGGCAAGGGACATGAACAAGGACAGATCATTGGTGACGTCATCGAACCCTTTGATGACGTAAAAGAGGCCGAACGGGCCATTCATATATTAAAAGGCGAGGTTTTGGGGATATGAGCGGATCAAACACATTGTGGACGGCCAAAGACGCCGCACTGGCAACGAATGGGGACGCAAAGGGCGATTGGTCCGCCACCGGCGTTTCCATTGATTCCCGTACCGTGAAAAAGGGTGATCTGTTTATCGCGATCAAGGGCGATCAATCAGACGGGCATGATTATGTGGCCGATGCCATAAAAAAGGGGGCGGCTGCCGCGATTGTTTCAAAATCTGTTGAAGGCGTACCGGAATCAAAACTCCTGATCGTCAAGGACACGTTCGTGGCGATGCAGGATCTAGGAAAGGCCGCGCGCCAGCGTTCCGGCGCAACGGTCTTCGGTATTACAGGCAGCGTGGGGAAAACAGGTACGAAAGAATTTCTGGCAACTGCCTTGAACGCGCTCGGCCAAACCCACGCGAGTGTGAAAAGCTATAACAACCATTGGGGCGTTCCCTACACCTTGTCGTCCATGCATGCCGGAAGCGATTACGGTATTTTTGAAATGGGCATGAACCACAGCGGGGAAATCACGCCGTTGTCACGACAGGTGCGCCCCGATATTGCTATCATCACCACCATCGCCCCGGTTCATGTGGGGAATTTTGAAAACGGCATGGAAGGAATTGCTGCGGCCAAGGCCGAAATTCTGGAGGGCATGGAAGAGGGGGCCAAAATCATCCTGCCCCGTGACAATGACTGGTTCGATTATTTGCAACGCGCGGCCGTTCGTAAAAAAGTTTCCGTTTACAGTTTCGGGGAACATGAGCAGGCAGATGCGCGTTTGATAGAATGTCTGGAGGCCGCGAACGGGTCCCGCATCAAGGCGGATGTTATGGGGGAAAGTATTTCCTATACCCTGCAAATCGCCGGACGTCATATTGCGGTAAATTCTCTGGCGGTCTTGCTCGCGGTAAAACTGGCCGGCGGCGATGTGCAGAAAGCGGCAAAAGCCCTATCGAAGCAAGAACCGATCGTTGGACGCGGAAAGCGTGAAACGCTGGACATCGGGGATAAAAGCAATCCTGTGACGTTGATCGATGAAAGCTATAATGCTTCGCCTGCCGCCATGCGCGCGGCGTTCAAAGTGCTGGCGTTGATTGATCCAGGCCGCGGTGGCCGGCGGATTGCGGTGCTGGGCGATATGCTCGAACTGGGGCCGGATGGCCCGCGCCATCACACGGAACTGGCATTGCCGCTCAAAACCGCGAACGTCGATCTGGTTTACACTTGCGGAAAATTGATGAAAAATCTTCATGACTCTCTGCCTGCAAACCAGCGCGGCGAACATAGGGAAACCAGCGCGGAACTCGCACAAATCGTGCCTGATGTATTAGTACCGGGAGATGTTGTGATGGTCAAAGGATCATTGGGCAGCAAAATGGGCGCGGTGGTTGAAGCTCTTCGCGCATTGCCGGAAAAAACGGCAAAGAACAAGAAAGGTCAGGCACTTTAAAATGCTCTATCATCTCCTTGCCCCGTACGCGAATGACTTTATCCTCTTCAACCTTTTCCGTTATCTGACGTTCCGCACCGGCGGCGCGATCATGACGGCGATGATCATCTGCTTCCTGATCGGTCCATCGATGATCCGCTGGCTCAAGAAAAAACAAAAAGAAGGGCAGCCAATCCGCAGTGACGGGCCGGAAACCCATTTGAAAAAGGCCGGAACACCGACCATGGGCGGGCTGATGATTTTAATTTCCGCCGGTATATCCATCTTTCTTTGGGGAGATTTTTCAAACCCGTATGTCTGGATCGTTTCGGGCGTGATGATCGGTTATGGTTTGATCGGGGCGGCGGATGATTACGCCAAGCTAACCAAACGCAGCCACCACGGAATACCGGGACGTATCCGGTTGCTCTTTGAATTCGGCATTGCGTCTTGCGCCGTGGCGGTCTATCTGCATTTTACGCCCAATAATATTGATACCGGTCTTGCCATACCGTTTATGAAAGATTATCTGGTACCGCTGGGTTTTCTGTTTATTCCCTTTGCGATGCTGGTGATTGTCGGTGCCTCGAACGCGGTGAATTTGACGGACGGTCTCGATGGTCTTGCAATCGTTCCGGTGATGATTGCGGCGGCCTGTTTCGGCCTGATCACCTATTTTGTTGGAAACGCGGTATATGCACCCTATTTGGGCATTACGTTTATTCAAGGAACGGGGGAACTTTCTGTTCTCTGTGGTGCGTTGATCGGCGCAGGAATCGGGTTTTTGTGGTTTAACGCCCCGCCCGCCATGGTTTTTATGGGGGATACCGGCTCTTTGGCCATGGGTGCCGGTTTGGGGGCGATCGCCGTTATTGTCAAACACGAACTGGTTCTAGTGGTCATCGGTGGGCTGTTTGTCCTTGAAACCGTTTCGGTTATGATACAGGTTGCTTCTTTCAAGCTGACAGGAAAGCGGGTTTTTGCCATGGCACCGCTCCACCACCATTTTGAAAAGAAAGGATGGTCCGAACCGACGATTGTGATCCGTTTCTGGATTATCTCGATAATCCTTGCGCTAATCGGTTTGGCAACGCTGAAACTTCGATGATCGATACAAAACCCTTTGTCAAAACCATGGATGGAAAACCACTCGCCGTTTACGGGCTGGGTCTGTCCGGGTTCGCGACGGCAAAGGCGTTGCAAAAGGCCGGTGCACAGGTTTTTGCCTGGGATGAGGACGAAGAAAAGCGGTTGAAGGCGGCAGAGGCCGGTATAGAGCTTTCCCATTTTGAAGAAACGGATTTGAAAGGATACGGCGCGTTGGTCCTTTCCCCCGGTGTTCCTCTTTATTACCCCGCACCGCCCGGTGTGGTGGGTCTGGCGCGGGAAGAGGGAATCCCCATTTTAGGGGATATTGAAATTTTACATCGTTGTGAAACGAGCCGGCAGACAATCGCCATTACAGGCACCAACGGCAAATCGACCACCACCGCCCTGATCGCGCACATATTGCAGGCGGCAAAGATCGATGCCGTGATCGGCGGTAACATCGGAAAACCCGTGCTGGATTTGAAAATGCCGGCAAAGGATGGTGTCTTTGTTCTTGAAATGTCGTCATACCAGATTGACCTGTGCCCGGCATTCCGCCCTGATTTTGCCGTGCTTCTCAACCTGTCGCCGGACCATCTGGACCGCCACGGAACCATGGAAAAATATGCGGCCGCCAAGGAACGGCTGTTTGAAGGGAACGGTGTGGCGGTGTGTGGAATCGATGATGATTTTTCCCTTTCTATCTATGATCGTGCGGTTAAGGCGGGGTTCCGGCGGATGATTCCGGTTTCCGTGAAAAAGGAAATTTCGGGCGGTGCGTATGTAAAGGATGGAAAGCTGTTCGATTCCATGACGGAAAGCCATGTCGAAATCGGCAATGTTTCCGATCTTCAACATCTGCGCGGCGCGCACAATCACCAAAATATCTGCGCCGCCTATGCGGTATGCAAAAGCATGGGGATGAACGGCGCGGAAATATACGATCATATCCGCATGTTTCCGGGTCTGGCGCACCGCCAGTTTTTGACCCGCGTGATCAATGGCATCGCCTATGTGAATGACAGCAAGGCCACAAATATGGATGCGGTGTCAAAGGCACTCGCCTGTTACAACAATATCTATCTGATTGCGGGTGGACGTGCGAAGGATGGCGGTCTTTCCGGTATCGAATCTTTTTCCGAACGTATCCGTCATGTGTTTTTGATTGGGGAGGCGTTGGAAGAGTTCTCGAGACAACTGGATAAAATTGGCATTGCGCACACGAAATGCTTTTCGTTAGATGTTGCCGTTCTTGACGCTCATACCATGGCGCAGGGTGAACGGGGGCAACCGGGCGGCGCGGGGACGGTTTTATTATCGCCGGCCTGCGCATCATGGGATCAGTTTAAAAACTTTGAACACCGCGGTGATGTTTTTTCCGAACTGGTGAATGCGTTGTCGGAGGAAACCCGCCCATGAATATTTTTGCCCGTACCGATAAATCTTCCTTGGGCCAATGGTGGTGGACGGTGGACCGCGTTACGCTTTCGGTCGTTCTTACCATTTGCGTCATCGGTGTCATGCTGGTGGCGACGGCCAGCCCGCCGGTTGCGGCCCGTATTAATGCGGGCCCGTACCATTACACCATCCGCCATGCGGTTTTTCTGTTGCCCAGCCTTTTGTTGATGATCGGCATTTCTATGACCAACCTGCAACAGGTCTGGCGGACGGCGGTGGTGGTTCTTGGCGCGTCGATGGTGCTGATGGTATTGGTGCTTGTCGTGGGGTCCGAAGTCAAAGGCGCGCAGCGGTGGATTCAACTGGGGCCGCTTTCGATCCAGCCCAGCGAGTTTGCAAAACCCGCCTTTATCGTGGTGGCATCATGGCTGGTGGCACGGCAAAAGGAAAAACCGGAATTCCGGGGCCTTCTTTATTCGTCGCTTCTTTATTCCGGTGTGATCGGGCTTTTACTTCTTCAACCCGATATGGGGATGACCTTTGTCGTCACCATCGGGTTTTTTACGGTGATCTTCCTGGCGGGTCTGCCGTTCCGCTGGATCATACTTTTGATGGGTGTGGCAGTGCTGGCGAGTTTTGCGGCTTATTACGGTTTTGCTCACGTACAAAGCCGCGTGGACAGGTTTTTGGATCCCGCCGCGGGTGACACGTATCAGGTGGACAAGGCTCTCGAAGCCTTTCGCCATGGTGGCCTGCTCGGCACCGGCGCGGGGCAGGGTACGGTCAAACTGACCATCCCCGATGCCCATGCGGACTTTATTTTTGCGGTGGCGGGGGAGGAGCTCGGCATGATCGTCACCGTTTTTGTTGTCGGCCTTTATGGTTTCATCATCTTGCGCGGGTATAACCGGATCATGGATACCGATAACGTGTTTGTCATTCTGGCGTCCGGCGGTCTGCTCACGCTCTTCGGATTGCAAGCTTTGGTCAATATGGGCTCAAGCGTCCATTTGCTGCCCACAAAGGGCATGACCCTCCCGTTTATCAGCTATGGTGGATCGTCCCTCTTGTCTTCGGGCATCGCCATGGGCATGTTATTGGCCTTGACGCGGCGGCAGGGACGGTCCGGCATTGCGCGCGGCGGTTTGTCGATCCGTCCGATCGGCGGGAGTGCAAAATGACCATGAATGAAAATATCAAAACGGCACCGAAATTGATTTTGCTCAGCGCGGGCGGAACCGGCGGCCATATGTTTCCCGCCGAAGCATTGGCGCAGGATTTACAATCCCGCGGGTATCGCGTGGCGCTGGCCACCGATGCACGGGGTACGAAATATCAACCCTTCGCGGGCGGTATCCCGGTTCATGTGGTGAAATCCGGCGCACTGGGTTCGGGCCTGATCTATAAAATAAAATCGATTGCCGCGCTCGGGATCGGTTTTTTTCAGGCGCGCAAATTATTGTCGGATTTAAAACCGTCCGTTGTCGTGGGTTTTGGCGGTTATCCGTCCGTGCCGGCGGTCTATGCGGCGCAGACCATGAAAATTCCCACCATCATCCACGAACAAAACGCCATATTGGGCAAAGCGAATGTTTTTCTGGCCCCCAAGGCGGACCGGATCGGCGTGGCCTGGGCGCATGTCGAAGGGTTGGAATCCGAAGATGAATCCCGCGCCATCGTGACGGGCAATCCGGTGCGGCCAGACATCGCCGCACTTTACAACAAACCCTTCCCGACGATCGAACAGGACGGAGCCTTGCGCATATTTATCACCGGTGGATCACAGGGCGCGGCGGTGTTCGGGGATGTTGTTCCATCGGCCCTTGCCAAATTGCCCGCCCATCATCGTGCGCGTCTGGACATCGTCCAGCAATGCGTAGAGCTGGACATCCCGCGCGTCAAAGCCATTTACGAAGAGGCCAAGATCAAGGCGGACATTCGCCCATTCTTTAAGGACATGGCGCTACAGTTCGAAAAATGCCATCTGGTGATTGCGCGGTCCGGCGCGGGAACTGTATCCGAAGTCACCACGGCGGGGCGTCCGGCCATCTTCGTTCCCTATCCGCACCATGCCGACCAGCAACAAAAAAGGAATGCCGATGCGGTGGCCGATGCGGGCGGCGCGTGGGTGATGACGCAGAACGGCTTTACGGCCGAAGCCTTGCTCGCCCGTCTTGAAACCTTCATGCAAAACCCCGAAACCCTCTTCCGTGCGGCGGAAAATGCGCGTTCCTGCGGCCGTCCCGATGCGGCACGAAAACTGGGGAATATCGTGATGGCACTGGCTTCGGGATGGGACAAGCACCCGCAAAGCTAATGCCGCGGCGCAATAAAATTACAATTCCCCAAAAAAGTTTGACATAAATAAAACTCTTCATTAGGCTCTCTCAAAATTAAAAAACGAGAGTGTGTCATGAGCCATGAAAGTGTTGCTATCCGCGAGCCTGCGTCCGAAGGACAACATAGCTTAAGTCGAAAAATCCCCAATTTCAAAACAGCCTTTCAGTTAGAAGCTGAGAAGATCATAGAGTTTTACAACGATGTGACGGGGCCACAGTCCCGATCTGAAAGAAAGCTGACGTCTGAAGAAATGGAATGGGCTGGTCGTCTTGAAAAATCATTGGAAAGACTGCTTTTCCACCGTATTCAGGCGCAAACTGATGCTGGTTATTCCATAGAACGCTCGCATGAAGAAGGGGCCGCGGAACTTCCTGACGGGATGCTGACCGCACGTGTTACCAACACGGTCAAACGCGAGTTAGGGCTGCGTTAGAAATTAGGACGCGCCTTCATAGGGTTTTTATTGTCCTTTGGCTCCCGTTCCGCTAAAAACGGGGAATGCGTATCATGCCCCAAAATGTTGGAATTCTGCACTTCGTCGGTATCGGCGGAATCGGGATGTCCGGAATTGCCGAAGTCTTGAACGAGCTGGGCTATACCGTCCAGGGATCGGATCAGGCCGATGGCTATAACATCGACCGCCTTCGCAAAAAAGGGATCAAGGTTTTCATCGGTCACGATGCGGCCCATGTAAAGGCCGCCGCGTTGATCGTCGTATCTTCGGCCATTCGCGATGACAATCCGGAATTAAAGGCGGCACGCGCGAAAAAACTCCCCGTTGTGCGCCGCGCCGAAATGCTCGCCGAATTGATGCGCCTGAAAATGGCGGTGGCGATTGCAGGCACGCATGGTAAAACGACGACGACGTCGATGGTTGGCGCGATGCTGGAAGAAGGGAATTTCGACCCTACCGTCATCAATGGCGGCATCGTCCACAAATACGGCACCAACACGCGTCTTGGGTCTTCTGAATGGATGGTGGTGGAGGCGGATGAATCCGACGGCACTTTCACCAAACTTCCCGCAACGGTCGCGGTGGTCACGAATATTGACCCCGAACATCTGGATCATTACGGCGATTACGATTCCATCAAGGCGGCGTTCCGCCATTTCATCGAAAACATTCCGTTCTATGGCTTTGCGGTTTTGTGTACCGACCATCCGGCCGTGCAGGCGATGATTCCGGATTTAACCGATCGCGTGATTATCACCTACGGGTTTAATCCTCAGGCCGATGTTCACGCTCACAACATCCGCAACGGTGCGAACGGCAGCACGTTCGATGTCCGGTTCGCGGCCAATGTGAAGGGTGGGGAAGCACTGGAATTAAAGGATGTTTTCCTGCCGATGTTGGGACAGCACAACGTACAAAATTCTCTGGCCGCGCTTGCCGTTGCCCGTAAAATGGATATGGCCCCCGCGATGATGAAAAACGCGCTAGCCAATTTTTCCGGTGTCAAACGACGCTTTACAAAGACAGGTGAAGCGGGCGGTATCACCGTGATTGATGATTACGGGCATCATCCGGTGGAAATTGCGGCGGTTTTAAAAGCCGCGCGGCAGGCGGTATCCGAAAGCGGTGCGCGTGTTATTGCGGTGATGCAACCGCACCGCTACACGCGGCTATCTTCGTTGTTCGATGATTTTTGCCAATGTTTCAACGATGCGGATGCGGTGATCGTGGCCGATGTTTATGCGGCGGGGGAGGCACCGATCGATGGGGCCACCAAAGAAAAACTGGCCGAAGGAATTTCAGCCTGTGGTCACAAGGATGTGCGCGTTCTCCCTGTTGTCGCAGATTTGCCGACGATGGTGGCGGATGCCGCGCATAGCGGCGATTATGTGATTTGTCTGGGTGCGGGCGATGTTACCAAATGGGCGTATGCACTGCCCACGCAACTGGAAGAAATTCTAAAATCCGCGCAGAAGAAGAGCGCGTAACATGACGGCTTTGAAATTCCAACAAACCTTGCCCCCCGTGCGCGGGCGTTACACGGAAAATGCGCCGCTGGGTGAATCCGGCTGGTTCAAATGCGGCGGGAAGGCGGAAGTGCTTTTTAAACCTGCCGATTTTCAGGATTTGTGCGATTTCCTGCGCAACTGCCCGACGGATGTGCCGGTACAGGTCTTTGGCGCGCTGTCCAACACCATCATCCGCGATGGCGGCTTGCCGGGTGTCACCATCCGGTTGGGGCGGGAGTTTGCCGGAATCGAAACCGATGGCGAACTGGTCCGTGCGGGTGCGCTCGCGCTGGATGCCAATGTTGCGCAAGTGGCGGCGGAGGCCGGGATCGCAGGGCTCGAATTTTTTTCCGGCATTCCGGGGACAATCGGTGGCGCAATCTGTATGAACGCGGGATGTTACGGCACGGAAACCAAAGATGTGTTGGTCGAATGCACGATCGTTGATCGCACGGGCCATGCCCGTACCTTAAAGCCATCCGATCTGGATATGACATACCGCCATACGAATGTTTCCGATTACGGGATTGCAACCCATGCAGTGTTCAAGGGCGTAAAAAACAACGCGGAGAATGTGTTGGAGCGCATGGCTGATATAAAAATGAAGCGTGAGGCCGCACAACCTATTCGTGAAAAAACCGGCGGTTCTACTTTTGCCAATCCATCGGCGGAAGAACTTGCCCGCGCAAACCAACCCGAAGGCACGAAGGTTTGGCAGTTAATCGATTCTGTTGGCGGTCGCGGACTTAAGATTGGTGGCGCACTCATGAGCGAAAAGCACTGTAATTTCATGATAAATGACGGTTCCGCAACATCGGCGGATCTTGAAAATCTCGGCGAGGAAGTTCGCAAAAGGGTTTTGGACAAAACCGGAATCATCCTACGCTGGGAAATCAAGCGGATGGGAGAAAAGACATGACAAAAACAGTGGCCCTTTTGGTCGGCGGATGGTCGGCGGAACGCGAAGTTTCGTTGATGAAAGGCAAGCATGTTGAAACCGCGCTGAAAGAGGCGGGCTACAATGTCAAAACCATCGATGTCACGCTGGATGTTCAAAAGCTGGTGAAGGAATTAACGAACCCTCGTCCCGATGCTGTGTTCAACAATCTATACGGCCGCGGCGGCGAAGACGGCACCATTCAGGCTCTGCTCGATATGCTCGGCATTCCCTATACGCATTCGGGTGTCGTGGCCTCCGCCGTCGGGATGGACAAAGTGATGACCAAACGCTTGGCTGAATCTGTCGGCGTGCGTTGTTCGGTGGGAAAGGTCGCCTCCAAAAAAGATATTCTGGCAGAGACGGTTATGCCACGTCCTTACGTTGTAAAACCAATCAATGAAGGCTCAAGCGTAGGCGTGCGGATTATCCTTGAAGGTGAAAACCAGATGCCGATTGATGAATCCACATGGACCTTCGGGGAAGAGGCCCTCGTGGAAAAATACGTGCCAGGACGCGAAATCCATGTGGCGGTTCTGGACGGCAAGGCATTGGGCGTCACGGAAATTCTCGTCACCGGCCACCGCTTTTTCGACTACGAAGCCAAATACCACGATACCTCCACGCAACTGATCACGCCCGCCGATGTTCCGGAAATTGTCGCCCAAACGGCCATGAAATTCGCGGAAAGCGTCTATACCGTGCTGGGATGTGAGGGGATTGCCCGCTGTGATTTGCGATATGATGATTCCAAACCGGGGGCGGATGGGGTATATTTGCTGGAAATTAACACCATGCCGGGCCTCTCGCCGGGATCGATCGCTGTGATCCAGCCAGAGCATAACGGTATGTCCTATGTCCAACTTTGTTCTCATCTGGTTGAAACCGCACAATGTCACGGCTCGGCACAAGACGATCTTCCATCCTCAAGCGGCGCGCCTCGGGCACGGACCGCGTAATCTTTTTCATCAAAAGATTCGGGATCACGCTGGGCGTTCTGGCATGCGTGGTCTGGCTTGGCGCGTGGTTCGTGATGTCCGGCGCGATGGATGCCACAAATCGCAGAATCGAAGGTGCGGCGATGCAAACCACCGCCGGCTGGGGTTTTGCAGTTAAAAACATTCTGGTCGATGGCCGTCATTACACGGATGTGGATTTGCTCCGCGCGATGATCGGCGTGGAAAAGGGTGATCCCATTTTTGCGTTTGATCCGGTGGCGATGAAGACGAACCTCGAAAAAATATCCTGGGTCAAAAAAGCCCATGTTGAAAGACGCTTGCCCGATACGCTTTACGTGAAAATTGAAGAACGTAACCCGATTGCGTTCTGGCAACGGGGCGGAAAGCTCGTGGTGGTGGATGCGGATGGCGTTGTTCTGACGGATCAAAATCTGGCCCGCTGGAAAAATCTTTTGATCGTGGTGGGCGATGGCGCGCCGGAAAAAGCGCAAGAGCTGATCGGGATGCTCCGCGCCGAACCCCTGATCGCGCAGCGGGTGGAGGCGGCGACACTGGTTTCTGGCCGCCGTTGGGATTTGAAACTGAAATCGGGGGCGGAGGTGAAGCTGCCCGCCGACAATATGGGGCTGGCTTTGCGTGAACTGGCCGTCAACCACGAAGAAGAAGCCCTGCTGGACAAGGATGTTTTGTCCATTGACGTGCGGGAAGAGGGCCGTATAACGGTAAGAACGAAGCCCGGTGCCGCTTCGGATTTCAACGCCGGTATCACCCCAGCCGCAGGCAAAGCGATCTAGATGAAACACAAACTGAAACCCAAAGGCTCGATTTTGGCGCTGATGGTTTCAGTGCTTATAATATCTAATCCAGCTTTTGCGTGTCTTGAAATGCGCCCCCTTAGCACACGATTGCAAGATTCTGAAATTGCATTTGAAGGTCACATTATAAAGATAAAAAAAATTGAGATTAAAAATCCGCGTAGATCGCCCCCACTTTTTCAAATCGTAAATGTCTATAAAGTCGACAAAGGTTTTAAAGGAATAAAAAAGGGAAAAGAAGTAAACATAAAGCCGCAATATGGTTTATCGGACGATGCCGCTGAAAATCTCCATGCGTCTCCACAAGTGATTATCTCTTTGAATGGAAGGGGAAGTGGCGAAGGTGTAAACACCTATTACACAACAGCGTGTCCGGACTTTTATCCTTTGACACTGTGGAATAGACTCATTCTTGCTTTTAAATACCCGATGGCGATATTTCAATGAAACACAAACTGAAACCCAAAGGCTCGATTTTGGCCGCGCTGGATATTGGCAGCCACAAGATTGCCTGTTTTATCGGCCGGATTGTCGATGACGAAGGGGCTATCGAGGTTCTGGGCGTGGGTTATCAGGCCGCCAAGGGAATCAAGGGAGGCGCGGTGATCGATCTCGATTCGGCCGAAAGTGCCATCCGCCAGACCGTCCATGCCGCCGAAAACATGGCCGCCGAAGCGATGAAGGGCTACCCTTTGCGCGAAGTCATCATCAACGTGCCGGGTATCTATGCGCATTCACATCTTTTGTCCGCGAATATTCAGGTGGCGGGGCAATCGATCACCCACAACGATGTCCGCCGCGCATTGGCCAAAGCGCAGGATCAGGTGTTGTCCGCCGAATACGAACTCATCCACACCATCCCTGTGACGTATAATATCGACGGGCAGGAAGGGATCCGCGATCCGCGCGGTATGGTCGGGCAAAAACTCGATGTCGGGATTCATATGGTCACCGCTGATTTAGGCCCCTTGCAAAACATGGCGTCGTGCATCGAACGCTCGCACCTCGATATTATTGCGCTGGGCTCCAGCCCTTATGCCGCCGGGCTTGCCAGCCTCGTGGAAGATGAAATGGATCTGGGCTGCACGGTCATCGACATGGGCGCGGGCGTGACCTCCTTTGCCGTGTTTCAGGGGGGGCACATGATCTGGGCCGATG